>JBKQNQ010000046.1:0-3437 GCA_052145875.1 Thiobacillaceae bacterium | reverse complement strand
ATATAGTTACCTTTGTGCACATGGTAAATCGCGTTGTCAGGCGTCTTGATGACGGCATTGATGATCTTGGCTTTCTCCAGAACACCAACCATTTTGAGCGTTTCGAGAGAGTACGCCTCCAGGGGTTCCTTGGGGCGCATCAAGTCCGGCTGCAAGCCCCCACCGCCCCCTTTGGGGGAAAGCTTTCGTGGCTTGAAGGGATCGGGAAGATCAAATGCGTTGTATTCGAAGGGCTCGTAGGGTTTCACTTGGGGCAGCGGCTCAACTTTTCCCTGCAAATCCTTTCCTGCATTAGCGACAAATTGTTCCAGGTCGCTCTTGCCCCCAATGCCGCAGCCGGCAATCAGCAAACCGAGAAATAGCCAAACCAGCCTTTTCATCTCATTTGCCCCCCTTCTTGTCTTTCTTCTTCGCCTGCTGTTGCGCCGCGACTTCGTCTTCATCAAGATAACGATAGGTCTTGGCGATCGCGTCCATCGTGATGGAATCCTTGCCCGGCGCAAGCGAGATATCGTGCAGGGTCACGATCCGTGAAAGCTTCGCCACATCACTGGTGAACGCGGCCATGTCATGGTAGCCACCGGTCACCCTGATGCTAATTGGCGTTTCCGCGTAAAACTCGCTCTTAACTTCTGGACCTGGCTTAAAGAGTTCAAACTGCAAGCCACGACCAAGACCCGCTTGGTTGACATCGGTAATGAGTGCATCCATTTCTTGTTTATTCGGCAGCTGTTTGAGCAGGGCACCAAAGGCTTGCTCGATGTCCTTCAGCTGTTGTTCGTAAGCTTCCAAATTAATCGCCTGCCCCTTCTTCGTCACAAATGTCGCCTTGAGGTCCTGTTCCTTCCGCTGGCCAACTTCCAGGGTATCCAGGCCAGATTTCCAGTCAAACCACCACCCCGCGGCCACGATCAGGAAAAACAGCAGCGCTAACGTCCCGACCTTTGCGCCCAAGGGCCAGTCGGCGATTGTCTTCAAGTCAAGCTTGTTGAGCTCAAGGTTCATGCCTTACCCCCGTTTACTGGAGCCTCTTCCAGTTGCTGGTGAGTCTGTTTCACTGTCAGGACAAACTCGTTGGCACGCAGGTCGTTGACGGTGGCCGCCTTAATCTCGACCAAATTGGCCTGCTCGAACCATGGCGAGCTATCCAGGTTTCGCATGAGCGTTGATACGCGCGCGCTGGATTGCGTATATCCGTCCAGCGTGATGGTATCGCCCGTCTGCTTGAATGACTTAAGATACAGCCCTTCAGGGAGTCGATGAATCAATTCGTCGAACAAATGCACCACCTCGGTCCGGTTTGACTGAAGGGTCTCGACCACCTGTTTGCGCGCGAGCAGGTGCTGGGTCTGCTCCTTGATCTCGTTAATCTTGCCAATCTGCTTGTCCAGCTTGGCGATCTCATCCTGAAGATACTGGTTACGCGATTCCTGGTTGGATTGCCTCGCCGAAATGACCATATGCCCGATGACGACAGCACCGACGCCGGCCATGAGTGCGGCAGCCAACATGAAGTTAAATTGGCGGCGCCGGGCAGCGCGTTTGATCTCCCGGTGCGGGAGTAGGTTAATCCGTATACTCATTGCGGGTCAAACCTCCGCAAGGCTAGGCCGCAGGCCACAAACAGTGCCGGGGCATCATTTGCGAGTTCCTGCGGGCGTATTTTTGAGCCCACGGCCATGTTACTAAACGGGTTGGCGGCCATCGTGGGAATACCGGTCCGGTTGGCGACCACATCATCCAATCCCGGAATCGTCGCTCCCCCGCCTGCCAACAGCAACTGGTCAACTTTATGGAATTGGGTCGAAGTCGTGAACAGCTGCAATGCACGTCCAATTTCCATTGCCAGCGTTTCGCTGTAAGGCTGAAGGACTTCAATTTCGTAGCTTTCAGGAAGCGTGCCCTTACGCTTGGCCATTTCGGCCTCTTCGCTGGTCATGCCGTAGCGGCGCGATATTTCCTGATTGAGCTGGTTGCCGCCAAATCCGTGATCCCGGAGATATACCGAGTCGTTGTCGTGAAGAATGTTAATGTGCATCGCGCTGGCACCGACATCGATGATCGCAACGGTTTGACCTGCGCCGCCATTAGGCAGTTGATTTGACATCGCGTCATAAGCCCGTTGCGTGGCAAAGGCTTCGACATCCATCACCAACGACTTGAGTCCTGATGCCTCGGCGACCGCGACTCGATCTTCAACCTTTTCTTTGCGCGCCGCAGCGAGCAGGATCTGCACGTCCGCAGGACTATTCGCGGCAGGGCCGAGAACCTGAAAATCGAGATTGACTTCGTCCATGGAGAACGGGATGACCTGGTTGGCTTCGCTCTCCACCTGATTTTCCAACTCAATGCCGGTCAATGACGCGGGCGTCAGAATCTTCTTAGTGATCACTGCGTTGGAAGGAAGCGCCATGGCAACGTGTTTGACCCGGGTGCCCAACGCTTTCCAGGCACGTTGCACCACCTCGGCCACGACATCCATGTTGGCAATTCCGCCCTCGTTGACTGCGTCCTTCGGCAGAGGCTCGATGATATAGCGCTCGACGCGATAGGCTCCCTTGCCGGTGTCCGACAATTCCACCAATTTGACCGACGTGGAGCTGATATCCAATCCCAGCATGGGCGGTGTCTTGGTGGTAAATCCATCTAGGCTGAACTCGAATCGCAAAGATATTTCCCTTTGATTTTATTAAGTTGCAGACAATTATTTATATTATTCGTTAGAGACTATCAGCAACTTATCGAAACCCAAAACAATTTTCCTTGTCTATATGGAAATTTGACACTTCGTGTCCAAATCCCAACAGACATAACGCCTATAATCTCTCAAACTTTAATGAGTAATCGAATGTTTTCTAAATGGTGGCATTACGCCCTGGCTTTGGGGCTAGGCCTGGGCATTGTCGGTACCGCCTTGGCCGGGTTGGCCGCAGCCCTGATCTACCCCAATCTCCCCCCGCTGGAGGCATTGACTGACTACAAGCCCAAGCAACCGTTGAGAATTTACTCCAAGGATGGCGCCCTCATTGGCGAGTTTGGCGAGGAACGTCGGGCGTTCGTCGCTATATCAAATGTCCCGGTTCGCATGAAACAGGCCATCATTGCCGCCGAAGACGAACGCTTCTACCAGCACGGCGGTGTTGATACGCTGGGCATCCTACGTGCTGCGGTTGCGAATCTCGTCTCCGGGGGAGCCAAAGAAGGCGCAAGCACCATCACGATGCAGGTCGCGCGCAATTTTTTCCTGACCCCGGAAAAAACGTTGACCCGTAAGTTGTCCGAGGTGCTCCTCGCAATGAAAATCGAGCACAACTTGTCCAAGGACAAGATCCTAGAGCTCTATATCAATCAGATATATCTTGGGCAGCGGGCGTATGGCTTTGAAGCCGCCGCGCGCACCTATTTCGGCAAGGCCCTGCCGCAGCTTTCGTTGGCGG
>JBKQNQ010000045.1:0-4346 GCA_052145875.1 Thiobacillaceae bacterium | reverse complement strand
AGCCTGGTTGCCGTTGAACATCACGATGTCGGTGACCGCGAGGATCAGTGCCAACGCCGCAAGGGCCGTCAGCAGGCGCAATTGCCATTGCATGAGCATGGGGTTCATTTTCCTGGAGGTTAGGAGGGAGTGCCGGCGGGCAGGCGTTGGACAAGCCTTAACAGACTGGGACGGATGAGCATACCCCCTAACTGATTTCTGGAACAATCGCAGATCCATAATTACCATCGTGCGCTCCGCGACCCGTTCCGGCCATTGGGCATTGTTACATCAAAGACCGCAACCGCCTCAGAACTACCTTTCGAGGGCACTCCACATTTTAGACATTGACTGATCTCGTCCTCTCCGCAGTTTGACCGGCTGCATCTTGGAGAAGCGTGCGATGGTACCCGCATCATTGAGTGCGTTCACTTCTTCCCAATTTCCATTGCTGACTTCGGCATTAGACGCCAGGTATTCGTCGAGACTACAGTCCCGACGCTATTCACCATTCAAGCGTAAACTCAGGCGTAACAATTTTCTGACAAGATCTTCCCGTTGCTACTTCCTCGGAGGCAGGATTCATGTTTGATCAGCCTATCCAAAACCCTCTGATCCCGTTGACCATGCGGGCCTCGGTGGAGATGTTCAATCAGAATACGCCGGACTGGCCGTTGTCCGAACCAGGGGAAAATGTCGAGCAACCACGAACCTTTCGGACACACATCACCTTCGAGACACCATATGCCAACATTCCTGTGGTGCAGGTTGCACTGACTGGATTCGACATAGACAACCGCTACGCCTCTCGGCTCGAAGTCAGTATGGAATCGATTACCCCAGACGGATTTGACCTACTCGTTGGCACTTGGCTGGACACGCGCGTCTACCGGGTGTCGGTTAGCTGGATGGCGTTAGGACAGTGACAGGTAGGAACCCGAGTTTTACACGGCGGATATGGGTTCGCTTCTCCCGTTGCTCAGCACACAGCGACCGGCTACTCGTGCCCGCACTGGGACGGATGAGCATACCCTCTAACTTATTCCTGGAACAATTGCGGCTTTGCTTGTTGGC
Organism: Thiobacillaceae bacterium; assembly: GCA_052145875.1. Lineage (GTDB taxonomy): Bacteria > Pseudomonadota > Gammaproteobacteria > Burkholderiales > Thiobacillaceae > DASQBT01. The sequence continues at coordinate 3,293 of JBKQNQ010000045.1, read as the reverse complement.
CTTAGGCCATGTGCGACCCAAGCGGAAGCTAGCCTGTTTGAAAAGGGGACAACGATTCGCTTGAGTCTCGGCTTGCTATGGAGCGCAAGTTTCATTTGTTTGCGGCCTTTAGGTCTGCGCGCGTTTCCTCTAAGCCCCGTAGGCACTCTTGACGCAAAGGCTCCAGATTTTCCGGCGCTTGTTTGCGCAAGGAGTAACTTAGCTTTCCGATGTAGCTTTTCACGCCGCCCGGTAACTCGCTGTCATATCCAAAAAGGCAAGCCGTTTGGCTCCCTTTCCACCACGTGTCTTTAAGCCATGGGAGCAGTTGGTAAGGGCACTTCAGCAAAGCCACGGAAATTGCGTCGCTTAATTCTTCAGAGGCGCCAGCATCTGTGCCGGACGCAAGAGGTTTGGCTACTCCAAGCCACCGTGGCTCAGCGGAGCGAACACCGGCAAGGAACTGGTTGGCGCTTGCTTGGGATGACCAAATTTCATCGACAGTGATTTTGGGGCCCTTGGTTTTTACGGAGGAAATAACTTCATCGGGTGTAAGGGGTTGGGACAAAGCCGAACCGGTGCTGAGCAGGAGAACGAAAGAAGCAAAAAGACTGAGGGCTCGCATATGCCTAACGTTTGAATAAAGTGGCACGCTTAAGCGCGTCCCGCTTGCCTGTATGTTTAACCACGCTACACGTTTGTCAAGCCAGCGACAATAAACTAGAGGGTCTACGCTCCACCGGCGAACGACCGCGATGAGAAACTTTCTCGGATGCCATAGCTGTAACCCACAATCAGCATCCGGATCATCAGTTCGGGATCGATGGAAGGACGTCCCGTATGGCTATAGAACTCGGCCAGGTGATTGCGAAGTTCGCTTAGGTCGAGGCACTGGTCAATGCCGCGGAGGAGATGATTCCGGGGAATGTGGTCTTCAAGGTTGAGGACTAGAAGAGGCGTTTCTGGCTATCGGTCTGAAACCCCATCATATCAAAGCTCTCCACTCTTTCGACAGGTGAAATTCTACCATCCTCAACATCGAAATAGGAGTGCGTTTTTCAACGGAATACCCTGCATACGCCACGGTCGATTGGTATACGCGGGCACCGCACAATCGGCCAAGCCCGCAGTGCGCTTTGGGGTGGTTTTGAAATTGACAAGCCGGTTTTAAACGTCTCTTGCTGAAAAAACTAAGCCGGTTTTTTTGACGAGAGGCAGTCATAGTGAAATTGGGTGTCGTGCTAGCGGGCCGTGGCTCACTAATTTCGTGAAGCCTATTCTGTCGACGAATTTTACAGCGCGGTAAAGGCGGCTATTCTGGATCGACAACAAGCACATGTTTTTATTCTACTAACTATCCATGGCCTGGATCTTGGCGCGAATCTTGCCTAAACGTGAATACCGCATTTTCGATGAGGATTTTGACATGCTTCGTCTGCACTTCGCTCCGGCTCTTGCCGCGCTCCTGTTGGCCGTAACACGCATTGCGTCTGCGGACGTCATTTTCTCCGATGGCACCTTCAACCTGAGTCAGTATACGGAGAGCACCCAATTCACGTCCGGCGCTACCGGCACGTTTAGCCAGTGCGCCAGTTGCGGCGATCCCGGAACGGCATTGGATATTCAAGTAACTGTTCCTGGTACAGCCGGGAGCGGGGGTGGGCCTGGTATATATGCCCAAGGCTTTGTGAACAATACATTCGGCTACGACCCATTGACGCAGGGGACGATAGCGGCCCTTAGTGCGTCGGTAGATAAGAATGCCCTTATCAACTATGCAGGCACTTTTGGTAATACCTTCCGTCCCCTGATCGAGCAGGATGGAAATTATTACCTCGCTGCGGTCGTCGGTTCAAGCGTCACCTTCCCGGCCGGTGGTGGCTCTACTGGTTACCTGGCGTTTTCCGCGCCGGGACTGACTGCCGCGGACTTCCAGGAATACGACTTCGCGACCGCCAGTTTTGTGGCCGGGATGCCGAATTTCGCGGGGGACTCGATGCTGTTTGGCTTGGCCCAGATTACCTCGTCGTTCTCTGGAACGATTGAACTTCAATACGACAACCTTTCGGTGGATGTTGCGAGCGTGCCTGAGCCTTCCAGCCTATTTCTGCTCTTTGGCGGCATGCTGTCCATGGTGGTCGCTGCGCGTACCCTGCGGCGCAGTTGACTTAAGCCGCTCAAAATATCGTGTCGGGCTAAAGGTAGGCGGCACCGGGCTCCTTTTCCCACGGAACGGGGGGTTGGCGTTTTAGCGGCGCCGCCGCGAATGCGCGTGCCAACGCGGAGGCAGCCGTAGTCGGCCCAGGTCTTCGTCACGTTGCTGATAGTGGGGAATTCAGAACTTCATCTAAGGGCAGCGGATGCGAGCGATCCTCCAGGCGGATACTTCCATGAATTTGCCGCCACCACTTCCTCGGCCACAAAGGCCGGGGTTTGAACCCCTGGTCAAAATGCGGGAGCGTCTGCTCCGCCGCCGACAGAAGTTATATAGCCGCCAGCGGCTCTTTGGTTCGCTTGGGGTCGCGAAGAGCCTGTTGGCCGTTTTGAAAGCGGCCGGTGCTACTGATAGTTTAATAGCAACTGTGGTGGCACGATAGCGGCAATTTAATTACTCCGATTTGTCTCAGCTTGCAGGCGTGAGCCGCAAAAAAGAGCGGACGATCTCTGCGGTGAGGCAGTGGTAGTCGGATGTACCCAAATAGCCCTGCAATCAATTGCAGCGAATCGCAGCGCTGCTCATCTATTATGCAATTCACTAAAGCCAGGGAAAGCCCACTTTGGGCCAAGCGGATGCGGGTATATTATTAGTCACCGTCCCGATTTAGCCTGACTTGCGGGGGACGTTAAATACATACCGCTAAATGAGGCATGTCCCTTACAAGGAGAACCGGACATGGCCACACCATCTTTTCTTTCCACTCAACTCAAGTCCCTAATTGAATCAGTCCTTGCTGGGAATACAGGCGCACAGAATCAGCTGGGTGATCTGTACCGCAAAGGCGATGGGGTTGAGCAAGATTATTCAGAAGCATTGCGCTGGTATCAACGTGCCGCCGATGCGGGCGACCCTCAGGGCCAGAATAACGTGGGCAGTCTGCATCTCGAAGGGATGGGCATCGCCCCCGTCACCCTGTAGAAGCCGTTAAATGGTACCACCTTGCTGCGGAGCAGTGGCTGGCCGTTGTTCTGAGATAGCCCCCTGATTCACCGGACACAGTTTGTGCGTTATCTTTACGCATAGGAATACGACTGTGACTATGACTAGAAACAAGCAAACGATCGAGGTGGTGTCGGTGATCGAGCAACGGCGTCGG
>JBKQNQ010000044.1:0-9159 GCA_052145875.1 Thiobacillaceae bacterium | reverse complement strand
GACGGCGCGTACCGGGGCATCTGGCAAAATGTGCCTGATGCCCGCTATGCCCAGCATTTCGGCAACCGGCTCCAGGTCGCTCCCGCTCGCCCCAAGTCCATGGAGCCAGATCATGACGCCGCGCTCCTCTTCAACTGACGGGATTTCCAAATAAGACAGCATGTAAAATAGCTCGATCCTTCTAGGCAGCCTCCTATGGTACCAGCCGACTCCAGCGACTTTTTAACGATCGAGCATCTCAGTCATCAAATGGGGGCCTTTACCCTGGGGCCGATTGATCTGGAACTGGGCCATGGCCAATGCACGGCACTCGTCGGTGGCAACGGAGCCGGGAAGTCCACGCTCTTTCAATGCATTTCCGGACTGATCACGCCTAACACCGGTCGGATCTCGGTTTGCGGGTCGCCGCTCGCAACGCTCCAAAATCGGGCTCAACTGGCTTATCTGCCCGAGCGCTTCAGCCCCCCCCATTATCTGACCGGCCAGGAGTACCTTGACTATTTCTCAGCGCTTTGCGGCGTACGCCCCAATTCCTCTGACGAGCTGCTCGGCATGCTGGCGCTGGACGCGCCCATGCTGTCAAAACCGGTTCGCAAGCTGTCCAAAGGGACAGCACAAAAGCTCGGACTTGCCGCGGTCTTAGCGGTAAATCGCCCGCTATTGCTGATGGATGAGCCCTTCTCGGGTCTTGATCCCGAGGCCCGTCAGGGACTTCGTGCCGCAATGGGCGCCTACACGCGGCGGGGGGGCTGCCTGTTTTTTTCGTCGCATTTGTTCGAAGGCATGGATGAGTATGTTTCCCGCATGCTGATTCTTCACCATGGCCAGATCCGCTTTGACGGAACCCCTTCCTCGTGCCGGGAAGAAGTGGGGGAAGCAGCCTTGGATCGGGCCTTCTTACACCATTTGGGTTCCTCGGCGACCTAGCCGGCGTCGCGCCCAGAGAGCGGCGGGGGCCGGGCTTCGCCGGACAGCCTGACGTTTAGCCCCTCATTGACGTTCCGGACACTTGACCAAAATTGTTGAAAAAATGACAGGCCGCTATCAAGTCAGCGGATGCAACTGTCGATAATTAGACAGCTATCACGGCACACTACCCAAACCATAAGGAGAAATTGTGGCTCACGCCGAAAAACCGCTTCTCTTAATAGTCGATGACGATCCACTGATTTCCGACACCCTGAGCTTTGTTCTGGGCAAAGAATTTAGTGTGATTGCAGCCGATTCGCGAGCCCAGGTTAAGAGCGTATTGACCCAAATGGACGTCCCGCCTCAATTGGCGTTGGTGGACTTGGGTCTTCCGCCCCATCCCCATAAGCCCGATGAGGGTTTTGCGCTCATTTCGGACTTGCTTGGCATCTCTCCCACCATCAAAATCCTCGTGCTTTCGGGCCAGAGTGACGAGGCCAACGCCCGTCACGCACGCGCCTTGGGCGCGATCGATTTCGTCGCCAAGCCGTGCGAGCCGGACCGGCTCAAGTCCCTGTTGTTTAACGCCTTGATGATTCAGGATGCAGAGCGCAGTGCCGATAAGGCCGAGCCTGCCACGCGGGAATCGGGAATCGTCGGCGCAAGCCCGGTGATGGACAAACTGCGCCGGCAGATCCAGCAGTATGCGGCCGCGCCCTTTCCGGTATTGATTGAAGGCGAGTCAGGCAGTGGCAAGGAGAAGGTGGCCTCCAGCCTGCACCTGCTTTCGCCGCGCGCTGCCAAGCCCTACCTCGCATTAAACTGCGCCGCCATTTCCCCCACCCTCGTCGAGCCCACGTTGTTCGGTTATGCCAAGGGCGCGTTCACCGGCGCAACCAATGCCCGGGCCGGCTACTTCGAGGAGGCTGAGAACGGCACCCTGTTCCTCGATGAGATCGGCGAGCTCCCGCTGGAGCTTCAGGCGAAACTTTTACGAGTCATGGAAAATGGCGAGTACCAGCGTGTGGGTGAAACGCAACCTCGCTTCTCCAATGCACGTGTGGTCGCTGCGACCAACCGTGACCTGCGCGCCGAAATTAAGGCAGGGCGATTCCGCGCCGACCTGTATCACCGGTTGTCCGTATTCAGCATCCCGGTGCCCTCGCTCCGGGAGATGGGGGAAGACAAAGTCCATTTGTTGGATCACTTTCGCAGTTTCTACGCGCGGGAGGCCCACTGCAAGCCGTTCCAGCTCGACGCCCGTGCAAGCCAGATCTGGACCGAATACCACTTTCCCGGCAATGTGCGCGAGCTGCGCAACATTGTGATCCGCCTGACCACCAAGTATCCGGGCATGACCGTCGGCGCCGAGCAACTTGAGTCGGAGCTGGACACCGACATGGCGTATCCCCAGGAAATACCGATGCCGAACGATGCCAAGGCGCTCATTGATACGGCTCGCAAGCAGCTGCAGACCCTTGCCAACTTCAACTTGGACGCAACCCTGCGCCAATGGGAAAAAGCCTATGTGGAAGCATCGCTTAACATGACCAACGGCAACCTTTCCCAGGCGGCAAAAATACTGGGAATCAATCGAACCACGCTCTATAGCCGGATGCAAACCTACGGCAGCGAATAAGATCACTCAAATCCAATGTACCTTGAATTCTTTGGCCTGAAAGACGCGCCATTCCGCATTACCCCTGACACGGACTTTTGGTTTCCCGGTGCTCAGCGGGGAGAGATACTCGACGCGTTGATTTATGCATTGAGCCACGGTGAGGGACTGACCAAGGTTGTGGGCGAGGTGGGCAGCGGCAAGACGATGCTGCTGCGCGTGCTTCTCAGCCGCCTGCCTGAAACCGTCGATAGCCTTTATCTGGCTAACCCCACCCTATCGCCCGATGAGATGCTTGCGGCACTCCTGACCGACCTTGGCGCAGCGCCCCAGGCCGGTGCAACTCGTCAGGGGATGCTCGACCAATTGAACGTCCTGCTCCTGGACAAACACCAGCGCGGACGCCGCGTCGTCGTGTTTGTCGAGGAGGCCCAGGCAATGGCACTCAGCAGTCTCGAATTCCTACGCCTGTTGACCAATCTGGAGACGACGCGGGACAAGCTGCTGCAAATTGTGCTGTTCGGTCAACCCGAGCTCAATGAACTGCTTGCCGTCACCGGCATACGCCAACTGAAGGACCGGATCACGCTCAACCTCCAGCTCGACCCGTTGCCACCCGCCGCGGTTCCGGCGTACCTCCGATCTCGCCTTGCGACAGCCGGGTATCGCGGACCGGATCTGTTCAATGCGAAGACCACGCAGGCCATCGCGAGGTATTCGAGCGGGTTGACCCGCCGCATCAATATCTTGGCCGATAAGGCGCTACTCGCCGCCTATGCGGACCAAACCCATAACGTGTCGCTTAAACACGTGAACGCAGCGGCAAACGATGCGGAGCTGGTGCCACCGAAGACGCAGCGCAAGATGACCTGGGGTTGGCTTTCCGCCGGCATGGCTGCCGGTTTGGGTTTGATTACCTTTCTGGGATGGCTAGGCGTGGGAAGCGTGGTACGCGCGACAGCGGTTGATCCGCGCCTCACCATTGCCCGAAGGGTGTTTCTGCCAGAGTCCGCGCCCTCGGCTTACGGTCCAACTCAGCAGGCGCTGGACTGGCTCCGCCATGCGCCCCCCCACACTTTTGTTATCCAGCTTGACACGTCGCATGACGCGGCTCAGGCGTCCGCCTCGTTAATGGCCTTAGAAAAACTGTCGGTACCCCGGCCGCTGAGAATGTTTCCTGACGCAACGAACGGCGGCAAAACCTGGGCGGTGGTGTCAGGCGAATTCAGCGAGCGGGCCCAGGCGGAAGCAGCGCTGGCCGCCTTGCCAAGCGCATTACGGGCCCGAGGACCATTTTTACGTACGGTGGGAAGAATTCGCAGGACGCTGGCCACGCCAGCCCAGCAGACATCATGACGCCGACTGTGAGCCTTGGCTCGCTTCGCCCCAACCCGAGACAGGTTCGATGAATACGCTTAACCTCAATCCGATGACGAGCCGAGCGGCGTGTCGCGTCGCGCACTGGCTTGCCGCCTCCTGCTGCCTTGTTCTGACCGCCTGTGTGCCACCGCAGGCGATCCGTCCCTCACAGGGTCACATCGTGCGGGAGGCCTCACCGGCCACTACGGAAGCACCGCCGGCGCCGGTTAAGGCCGTGCCCTATGTGCCCACGCCAAAACCCGACGCAGTTACCCCAACCTATACCATCGTCGTTAACGATGTGCCGGTGAAGGATTTGCTATTTTCGATTGCGCGCGACACGAAATACAACATCGATCTGCACCCGGGCATTACCGGACGCATCTCGCTCAACGCCGTGCAAGAACCCCTACCGGCGATTCTGGACCGCATCACGCGACAGGCCGGTTTACGCTATGAGCTCAACGGCCACACGGTATCGGTGATGCCCGATACCGCCTATCTGAAAACCTATACGGTCAACTACGTCAACGTCGCGCGCAATGCCACCTCGTCTGTCGGCGTGGCCGCCCAAATTGCAAGTACCGGGGGAAGCGCCCTCGCCAGCACGGGTGGGAGCGGCAACTCCTCCAATACCACCGTCGCGAGTGAGTCGAACAACGATCTGTGGGAACTGCTGGGCAACAACATTCACACCATGCTCGCGGGCACGCGTGCCGTCACCCAAAGCGCAGCGGAGAAGGCCGCGCGCCTGGACGCCGAGCAGGCCGCGCGCGCCGAGCGCGTCTCCCAAGCCGAAGCCGCGAGCAAGGCCGGTCCGGGAGCGGCCAGCCTATTCACCGCTGCATTCGCCAACCAGCCGCTGCCGGACAGCAAGAACGATGTTGCGGTAAATCCCGTAGCCGGCACGATCACCGTGCTTGGCACGTCCAAACAGCAGGAACTGGTGCAGCAGTACCTCGACCGCGTCATGCAATCGGTGCAACGTCAAGTGATGATCGAGGCGACGATCGTCGAGGTCAATCTCAAGGATCAATATCATGCCGGTATCGACTGGAATCGCGTTTTGCAGGGCGCTACGGGATGGGGGATCACGACCCTAGGCGGCGTGAGCGGCAGCACCTCGAATGCCTTGGCCGGATCGCTTGCGCCGTTTGTTCAGGCCACGTACACCGGAAGCAACGGCTTCTCGGCCGCAATCAATCTGCTCGAATCCTATGGCAAGACCAAGGTCCTCTCGAGTCCCAAACTCATTGCGCTTAACAACCAGACTGCGCTCCTCAAAGTCGTCAACAACCTGGTGTATTTCTCCATCACTGCCAATACGGTTGCCTCGGCGAACGCACCGGCCGTCACCACCTTTACCACGACACCCCAAACCATCCCGGTCGGGGTAGTCATGACCGTCCTGCCGCAGATCAACGAGAACGGCATGGTGACGCTGACAGTGCGGCCCACGATCTCGCGTCAGGTTGGAGAAGTCACTGACCCCAATCCGAGCCTGATCAACGTCAACGTAACCAATCAGATTCCGGTCATTCAGGTTCGAGAGATGGAATCCATGCTCGAGGTTCGCAGTGGTCAAACCGTCATACTGGGCGGAATGATTGAAGACGACACCGACAACGCGCGCGATGGATTGCCGGTCCTGTCCCGCCCTGAAGGAATCGGCGCCATTTTTGGCCAGCAGGAACACGTCAACAGTCAAACCGAGCTCGTCATCTTCCTGCGCCCCACCATCGTCAGCAACGGAACGATGGCCAGTGACGACCTGCAACGTTTTGAACGTCTCCTGCCCACCCAGACGTCGACTGCGCCATGAGCCTGCTGCTCAAAGCACTCAAGCAAGCCGAACTGGGGCCTGACAAGGCGGCAGGGAAGCAGACGGACGAACTGGATTTTGAACCCATGGAGACGCCGCCCTTTTCAGTGCGTCGCGAATGGGTCCAACCCCATGACACCGAGCCGGCGCCGGCAATCCCACCCGGTCGCCCGACAGCCACGATGAGCTGGCCTCTTGGCCTGGTCCCCACGACGGCGCTTCTGGCAATGCTGATCGCTGTCGGTTACGGCATCTATGTCTATCTGAGTATTAACCCGCCTGCCCTCTTGGTGGCGCCAACCAGCGTCCCCCGTCCCAGCGCCCCAACCGCCAAGCCGATTCAGTTTAATCCGTTGCCACCCAATCTGATCCAAGTGCCGCCCCATCCGATCGCGGCCATTCCCAAGGCCAGACCGGCGCGACCACGGGCGTCAACAGCTCGTGCTGCCTCGATGCACGCGACCGGGGCCCCATCCGCACCCACTGAAGCCGCGGTTGAAGGCGGGGCGTCCGGTTCGTCCGTCGCGCCACTGGTGCCCGCACTTCAAGGCAACGCCTCCCAGGCCGACCTTGACGCGGCCTACCAAGCCTATCAGTCAGGCCACCTCGAGGAGGCGCGACGCCTTTACAGCCAGATTCCGGAACGCGATCGAAACCCCGATGTGCTACTGGGTTTGGCAGCGATTGCCATGGCGCAGGGACAACAGGCGGAGAGCATTCGCCTTTATCAACGCGTCCTGAGCATCGACCCGCGCAACACCGTTGCCCAGGCCGCCTTGCTCGATGCATTGGGCACAACCGATGGCGCCGCGGCCGAGTCCCGCCTGGAGAACCTGATACAGGAAACCCCCAGTGCGTTCTTGTATTACGCCCTGGGCAACCTCTATGCCGACCAAAACCGCTGGAGCGATGCGGAGTCGGCCTATTTCGAGGCATTCAGGCGTGAGCCAACCAACGGGGACTACGCGTTCAATTTAGCCGTCAGTCTTGACCAGCTCCACCAGCGCGAGGGCGCGTTGCGTCAGTATGAGGCTGCCCTCAATCTGGCCGGATCGGGTAGCCGATTCAGCCGCGACCAGGCGCAAACCCGCATCCGGCAGCTAAAGGGGAATTAAATGGAGCGGAGAAAAAAACTCCGCATGGGTGAATCCCTGGCGGCTCAAGGGCTCATCACCGTTGACCAACTGCGGATCGCACTGAAGGAACAGAAGCTCACGGGCCTGCCGATCGGTCGCCAACTTGTCGCCCTGGGGTTCATAACCGAGGCCGTGATCCGCGACCAACTGGCCCATGTCATGGGCAGTCAGAGCATAGACCTGTCCCAAGTCGTGGCGGACCCCGATGCGCTTGCCATGGTACCTGAAGACTTTTCCCGCAAACACCGGCTGCTGCCGATCGCCTACGACAGCGAGCGCAATGCGCTGACGGTCGCGGCCACCGACATGTTCAACGTGATTGCGCTCGATCAGCTGAAGGCATCGCTGGGCGGACAGATTGAAATCAACACCCAACTTGCCGGTGAGGCCCAGCTTCTCGAGTTTACCGATTTGTTTTATGGCTTTGACTTGTCGCTTGATGGCATCTTGCGCGAGATCGAAACCGGAGAAGTGGATTACCAGAGCCTGGGCAACGAGACGGAAGGCTATACCCAGCCCGTGGTTCGCCTGGTTGGAGCTTTACTGGTTGACGCCGTCAAACGTCGGTCGTCGGACATTCACTTCGAGCCGGAACATGCATTCCTGCGGATTCGCTATCGTATTGACGGCGTGTTGGAGCAGATTCGCAGCCTGCATAAGACATACTGGCCCGGCATTGCCGTGCGTCTCAAGGTCATGTGCGGGATGAATATTGCTGAAACCCGCGCGCCGCAAGACGGCCGCATGTCACTCACGCTGAACGGTCGCCCAATTGATTTCCGCGTTTCATCGCAACCGGGCATCCATGGCGAGAACATCGTCCTGCGCATCCTCGACCGAGAAAAGTCCATCTTGCCACTTGAGGGAATGGCGTTTTCCAGCGACGCGCTGCACCAACTGCAGCTGATGATGGCGCGGCCCGAAGGCATCCTCGTCGTGACCGGCCCAACCGGTTCTGGCAAGACCACCACGCTATATTCGATGCTCTCGCATTTGAATACCGAGGACGTCAACATCATGACCCTGGAGGATCCGGTTGAATACCCGGTCACACTCATGCGGCAGACGTCGGTCAACGAAACCCTTAAGTTGGATTTTGCCAATGGCATCCGCTCCATCATGCGGCAGGACCCCGACATCATTCTGGTGGGGGAGGTGCGCGACCGGGAAACCGCAGAAATGGCGTTTCGCGCCGCAATGACTGGCCACCAGGTATTCACCACCTTGCACACCAACTCCTCGCTCGGCGTGTTCCCGCGTCTGCTCGACATTGGCATTCAGCCCGGGATCATGGCAGGCAACATCATCGGAGTGGTCGCGCAGCGACTGGCACGCCGCCTGTGTCCCCATTGCAAGCGAGCTTATATCCCCGACGACGCGGAGGCCCGGATACTGCGGTGGCATGAGGCTGGCGAGCCGAGCATTTTTCAACCGGTGGGTTGCCCCAATTGCGACGGCAAGGGATATCGAGGACGCATGGCTTTGATTGAACTGCTGCGCATGGACAACACCTTGGATGAGATGGTGGCGCGTAGCGCGGGGCTGCATGAAATCCGCCGCGCCGCGATCGAGCGAGGCTACCGCCCGCTCGCGGAAGACGGTATCCGGCGGGTATTGGAGGGCGTTACGTCGCTGGCCGAAGTTTCCCGTGTGGTGGATTTGACGGGGCACGTGTAGGCCATGCCTTTTTTTCGTTACCGTGCAATTGACCAAACCGGGCGCAAGCTCCGCGGAACCCTGTCTGCCCTAAACGACGTCGATCTCGAACTGCGGCTACGGCGCATGGGACTGGATCTGATCACCCTTCGCGCCATCAAACAGGGTGAACGCCACAGCAGGGAGCGGATTACGCGCCGCGACCTGATCACCTTTTGTTTTCATCTGGAACAAATTACCCGCGCAGGAATTCCTCTGCTCGACGGCCTCAAGGATTTGCGCGACAGCATGGATAATCGCGCGTTCCGTGACATTCTGACTGCGCTGCTGGAAGACTTGGAAGGCGGCAAGGTTCTGTCCCAAGCCTTAGCCTCGCATCCGACCGTGTTTGACGCCGTTTTCGTCCATGTTGTGCGGGCTGGCGAACAAACCGGTCGGATGGATGAAGTCTTTCAGAATCTGGCCCGCACCTTGAAATGGAAAGACGAGGCCACGGATAAAACGCGCAGGCTTACGCTTTACCCTGCATTTGTCAGCATCTTTGTGCTGATCCTAGTCGGTGTGCTCGTCGGCTATCTGGTGCCGCAATTTGAACCCTTCCTCAAGACCGCACAGGTTGAAGTTCCTGCCTACACGGCGTTCATGTTTGCTCTGGCCCG
>JBKQNQ010000043.1:0-5876 GCA_052145875.1 Thiobacillaceae bacterium | reverse complement strand
GGGCACGGTACACGACACCCATTGAGCCGCGGCCAACCTCTTCCATGATCTCGAAGCGGCCAATTTTCTGCATGGTGGAAGGAATCCAGTCCTTAAGCCCGGCACGCAATGATCTGTCCCCGTGCCTCTCGACTGTCCGGTCCAATCAGCCAAAGGTACCAAGGCATGAGATCGGACAAGGCGGGCAATTCCGGGCGGTTTTCAGCGGGATGAGTCCTTAACCGGAAAGGCGAGCATACGGGTCCTGGAACCAGCGTATTCATTCGCAGGTTAGGCAGGTTCTCCAGTTCCTGCGACCAGATGTGAGTAAGATTTTCCAGCCCCGCTTTACTTAGCGCGAAGCCTCCCCAGTATGCAGCCGGTGCATGACCATGCGTTTCCCCCGTAAAGATGACCGAGGCATCTGGGGACACCTTTAACCAGGGCAGACATGCCCGGGTGAGGGCGTGAGGTGCGATCAGATTAACGCGTAGCAGCATTTGCCATTGTTCGAGCGTCTGATCCTCAAGTGGGCTCAAGCTATAGAAGGCCGCTGCGCTGTGTAGGATACCGTCGAGCCGTTTGAGATGGGAGATCAAGGCTTGGGCGAGACGTTCAAATCCACCGTCATCGGCACGACCGAGGTCAAAAGGAAACAGTGCCGGCTCGGGACCGCCCGCAGCAATGATTGCGTCGTAGGTCTGCTCGAGCCTGGCTTCATGTCGGCCCAACAAAGCGACCGTGGCGCCATGGGCAGCATAGGCGAGCGCCGCGGCTTGGCCCAATCCGGATCCGGCGCCGGTTATAAGAATGACCCGGTCTTTCAGACTGTTTGTCGCCGCCTCATAGTTCATGACTTGCTCCATGCCAACTGCGCGCATTTTACCCCGCTCTGCACTGCTCCTTCGAGCGTAGCAGGGTAGCGCCCCTCAGTGTAATCGCCGGCAAGATAGATGCGGGGGTCATTGGTCATGTGACCGGGCCGATCCAGCGTTGCAACACATTCAAACGTAGCCCGTTTTTCCTCGATTATTCTCCACGCTCTGGGTAATGGAAGGGGGCCCAACGCACATTCCAATGCGCGTTGGGTATGGCGGATTCGGCCTTCGCGACCGTCGTCAGGCGCAAGATGTTCTGCGCTGGTGACAACCGTTAGCCGGCCCAAGCGATTATGGGTATAACCTTGGTCAAAGGCAAAATGAGCGGCATGATCGCGCAGGCCAATAAGTGGGGAAGGCAGTCTGACTGTTTCTGGATAGTCCAGATAGCTCGTAACGATGGGTTGATAGTGGAACGAGTCAAGCTTGTTTCGGATTCGCTGCGCGCCGTCGACCGACGCAAGAAGCCGGGAAGCCTGATAGGGGGCACATGCAAGAATCACCTGGTCGAACGACCTGCATTGGCTTGGGGTATCCAGCACAATGCCATCGCGGGTGGGTGCAAGGCGACTGATTCGACATCCCAGTTCAACGGTGCCGCCATGTTTCCGGATATCCAGGATGGCTGGCGTGGGAAAGATTTCCGTCAAATTGGTACGTGGCAACAGCATGTCCGCATGGCGATGCGGGCCGGTTAGCGCGTCGCGCAGTACGTTTGCGAAGACATGGGCCGAGGCTTTTTTCAATGGCGTGTTAAGCGCGGACAGGCATAGGGGGGCCCAAATGTAATCGATGGCTTCGCGCGTCTGTCCAGCGATTAACTGTTCCACCGTCTGGGTTCGCGGAATTGTGGGTGCCGAGTATTTGATCCGGGCCATTAACTTTGCGATCGACCACTTGGTAGCAATGCTGACCCCCCCCGTGGTGAGTAGCCCAAATAGTAGATTCAGCGGTGCAGGGATGTGGGGAAGAGCGAGACGAAGATGACCCGGAAAATTCAAGGTGAGCGGCAGGCGCAGAAAATGGCGCGCCACACTGCCGGGTGAAACGGCTTCAATTAGATCGAGCGTTTCGGTATAGGCGCCGAGCAGAATGTGCGCGCCGTTGTCGATTTCCCAGGTGTTGGACACGACGCGGCGGGCTCGCCCCCCTGCGTTCCGCCCGGCTTCAAACAAGGTGATTGCCGCACCCTTGCGGGCAAGCCATACCCCAGCGGCGAGACCTGCCCAACCACCACCGACAATGGCAATGCTGCGCAACGTGGGATGGCCTTCCATCACGTGGTGACCCAGGTTTTCCACGCGAGCCAGAATTTGCGTAAGGGTGTTAAGGACGTGCGCTCCTTGAGGACATTGAATTCGCCTTGCCGAATTTCTTCCAGGGTGGCGCGGTAAATCGCGGCCATGGCAAGGCCGGGGCGCTGGCTGCGCCGATCGACTGCAGGCAATTGCGCCAAGGCCTTCTCATAGAAGCCCACGGCCCGCTCATACTGAAAACGCATGAGTTCCTTGAAAGCCTCGCTTTGCTTGCCGTGGATGATGTCGGCGATGCGGACGCCGAATTGATCGAGCTCGCTCTGCGGCAGGTAGACGCGGTTTCTGCGCGCGTCCTCCCCTACGTCCCGAATGATATTGGTGAGCTGGAAGGCCAATCCAAGGTCGTGCGCATAGCGGAGGGTGTCACGGTGCGTTTCGCCAAATATGCGCGCGGCAATCTCTCCGACCACGCCGGCCACCCGGTAACAATAGAGCTGAAGCGAGCCAAAGTCAGGATACCGGAAGTGGGTCAAATCCATTTCCATGCCGTCGATAATTTCTTCCAGTAACTCGCGCGGGATACCAAGCGACTCGATTGACGGTGCAAGCGCCTGGGTGACGGGGTGCTGCGGTTGGTTCTGGTAGAGCCGGTCCAGCTCGGTGCGCCACCACGTCAGCTTGGTTTGCGCGATGGAGGGATCCGAACATTCATCCACCACGTCGTCCAATTCACGGCAAAGCGCGTAAAAGGAAGTGATTGCGCGGCGCTTTTCCGGGGGCAGAAACAGAAAGCTGTAGTAAAAGCTCGATCCGCTTGAAGCGGCCTTGTCCTGACAGTATTGATCTGGATTCATTTGGCAGCTATCTCTTGAACAAGGAACGGGTAAGCATTACGACCCAATCCCAGGGATTGAGCGTTTGCCTGCGTCTGAGCGATGCCGTTGGGTCGAGATGTAGCTTGCGTAGTATGCGATCGCCGCCCGCGATGATGAGACGCAATTCGAACCCGATTCTGCCCCGCAGGATGCGACCTAGTGGCGCGCCAGCCTGAAGGATTTTGCGTGTACGGTCGATTTGACTGAGCATGAATCCCCGCCAGCGACTTTCGAGGCTTGACTCAAAGGAGATAACATGAATGCCGGCAACCGGTTTCCCCGTCGTCTCAAACTGGGGCGTTGGGCGGGTGCATTTTGCGGGTTCGCCAATGAGCTTTCCGAGCATAACCTCGTTTAAGCCTGCCTTTGCTAACTCATCTTGGGGCAGGTAGACGCGGCCTTTGGCCCAGTCAACACCGACATCCTGCAAGAAATTGATCAGCTGAAGCGCTGAGCAAATGCCATCCGAATACGCGAGCGCGCGGGCATCGGTCTCTCCAAACAAGTGAAGCATTAATCGACCAACGGGATTGGCGGATCGCCGACAATAGTGCATGACCTCCCCAAAATTGGCATAACGACTTTTGACCACGTCCTGGCTGAAGGCGTCGAGTAAATCATAGAAAGGCTGAACTGGCAGGTGCCACTTGCCAATCTGACTCGACAACTCCTGAAACAGCGGGTCGTCCGATTCCGCGTTCGAGCAGAGGCGATCGAGTTGGCTGCGGTAGGCGTTGAGGGCTTCAAGACGAACGCTTGGGGAGGCATTGCCTTCGTCGGCAAAATCATCAGCGCTGCGGGCAAACGCATAGATTGCCTTAACGGGTCGACGCAAGGAGCGCGGCAACGCTACGGAAGCGACGGGGAAATTTTCGTAATGGCCGACCGACACAGAGAAAATTGCCTGAAAAAAGAGTGGGTTGGCCAAGGAAACTAAAGCCAGGCCTGACAGCAGGGTGTTGATTATATTACACTTGCTCGGTAATCCAGGTGGCGGTGCGGCGAAAGTGGCGGAATTGGTAGACGCACTGGATTTAGGTTCCAGCGCCTCGCGGCGTGGGGGTTCGAGTCCCCCCTTTCGCACCACCTCGATATTTTTGATGACGGCTGCCAGGGGAATCCCCTGCCACTCGCCTTGCGGGGATCGCGATTGTATTGCCCGATGCGCACGCGCGCAGAATCGGTGCACATTCACGAGGCGCGCTCATGGATGGTGCACGTTGGATGCGTCGCGCGACTGAACTCGGGGGCAAATTGCGCGACCCCTGGCACGGTCCGGCCGCAGCGGAGCGCTATCCGCGTTCCGTGCCTGATGCTTCCCTTGATTCAGCTGAGAATTTCCTCTGCAACCTCCGGGAGAGAGGCGGCGTCAACCAGAACCTCACGGCAGTCAAAGACGTCCGCAGTCTAAACGGATCCATCATTGGCGAAACCCAGGTCTGCAACGGCCCAGGACTCGGTTCCGTGTCTTGCGGGCAAAGGGCCCGGTCGGAGTCAAAAATCCGAGCGCACGGGGAGGTCAACAGTGGCTGACCGGCGAGCCGCTTGGCTTGGCGTTTGTTTGCAGGGACGGTAAAATCGCGGTTTCGGGGCGTCGGACCCTAGATGGAGTGGCGTTTTCGCCACAAAATTGCGAAAAGCCGCACCATTTCCCGTCGTTGGAATCCATTCGCGTTCGTACCGCACCCTTGATCATTTTTTGACGGATTACCCATTATGCAATCGAATCTTGAAGTGCTTGGCCCCATCCAGCGTCGTCTCGACATTTCCGTACCCGTCGCCGCCCTGGAGGTCGAGGTTCAGGCACGGCTTAAGAATATGGCCCGCAATGTACGGATGGATGGCTTTCGCGCAGGTAAGGCGCCATTGAGCATCGTGGCTCGTCAGCATGGGGCTGGGGTGCGCCAGGAAGTGTTAAGTGCCTCACTTCAAGCGGGTTTTAATGCTGCTGTGCAGGAACACAACCTGCGCGTTGCCGGCTACCCAAGGTTTGAAGGCCAAGAAGGGGGCGAAGGCCAGGAAGTCCGCTTCTCTGCGGTGTTTGAAGTTTACCCTGAGGTCAAGATCGGCGATCTGAGTGGCGCCACAATTACCCGTCCGCACGTCGCGCTGACGGACGCCGATATCGATAAGACGGTCGAAGTGCTGCGCAAACAACGTCGTGAATTTATCCCGGTTGAGCGAGCGGCCCGGCCAGACGATCGGGTGAAGATCGATTTTGTCGGAACCCTGGAGGGCAAGCCGTTCGAAGGCGGGGAAGGCAACGGCCATGTTCTAGTATTGGGCGAAGGGCGTTTCCTGAGGGATTTTGAAGTGAATCTGACCGGAATGACTGCGGGGCAAACCAAGGGCTTCGACTTGACTTTTCCGGCCGACTACCCGGCGGCGCATCTGGCAGGTAAGCCGGTTCATTTCGAGGTGATCGTTCATGAGGTGGCGGAATCTCGGCTTCCTGAGCTCAATTCCGACTTTGCCCGGGCAATGGGTGTAGCCGACGGGGATGTGGCTAAGCTCAAAATCGAAATAACGGCGAATCTGGAGCGGGAAGTGAAACGTCGCGTGCAGACTCAGGTCAAAGAGCAGGTGATGGGGCTGTTATCCGAGAAATCCGAGCTCGAAGTGCCCCGATCCCTGATCGCGATGGAAGCAGAACGGCTGCAGCAGCACGCGCAGCAGGATGCGAGCAGTCGTGGACTTAAAGACCCGCAACTTCCGGCCGATATGTTTAATGAGCGGGCCTTCGCCCGAGTGCGTCTAGGCATTATTCTTGCTGAGATTGTAAAAATCCAGGGTCTCTCCGTTCGTCCGGAGCAGGTGCGCCTGATGGTGGAGGAAATGGCCCAAAGCTACGAGGAACCCGAGCAGGTGGTGAAGTGGTACTTTGAGAG
>JBKQNQ010000042.1:0-4909 GCA_052145875.1 Thiobacillaceae bacterium | reverse complement strand
GCCCTGTTTGAGCTCTTCGACGCCGGGGCAATTTCCTACGAGGACGCGCTGCGCAATGCGGACTCACTCAACGATTTGCGCCTGAAAATCAAGCTGCACAGTAACGAATCCAAGGGTAAGGACCTGCTGACCGGCCTGGACCATCTTGACATCGTGTAAGCTTAAACGCGGCGGCGTGCGGTGTTTGACGCAGAGAACGCTCAGAGATGACGTGTTGGGGATAACGCAAACCGCGGTGGGGTGCGCATGTGATTGCGTGCGGTATCTTCATCCTCCCGCGGTCGGGCCCACGTGTTCCCCACCGCATGACCTCACTTGCGATTTGACCCGCGCACCAATTTGTACTCGTAGAGGCGACATTCCAACGCGCCATTGAACAGCGGCGTTTTCTTGCTTGCATCCAGACGCATGAGCCGCGGCAAGTTGGGATCGGCACTGATGATATAAATGCGCCACCCGGGAAACCTTTGCTTCAGCACATCACCAAGTTTCGGATACATCTCAACCAGTTCAGCTTCATCCCCAAGACGAACGCCGTAGGGCGGATTCATGACCATCACGCCCGTTTCCGCAACCGCGTCGATATCCAGAATATCCGCCTTGCTTAGGGTCACCGCCTCCCTGAGGCCGGCGGCCTTCAGGTTGGCATCTGCATCCCGTAAAGAATGGCCCAGCACGTCACTTCCGTAGATGGGCAATTGGGCAACGGGCTTGCAATCCTGTTTGGCTTGTTCCCTGATCTGGTTCCATGCTCCCGCATCCAAGCGGGAAAATTTCTCGAAGGCGAAGTTTCGGCCCAATCCAGGCGCGCGGTTCAGGCTCATTAGCGCGGCCTCCATTAGAAACGTGCCACTGCCGCACATGGGATCAAATAGGACTTGACCCGGTTCCCATCCCGATAATTTGAGTATGCCCGCAGCAAGATTTTCATTGATGGGCGCAAGACCTGCCTGCTTTCTCAGACCCCGCTTATGGAGTGCCTCGCCCGATGTGTCCAGGTACAAAGTGAAACGGTCACGCGTCAAGAAAGCACGGACGCGGATATCCGGCTCGACGGTTTGCACGCTGGGTCGCTGTCCGGTTTCCTCGCGGAACCGATCGCAGATTCCGTCCTTGATTTTGAGCGTGACAAAGTTGAGACTCTTAAGGGGTGAATTTTGCGCCACCACCTTCACCGCAATGGTGCGTGACGCGTCGAACCAACGCTCCCAGTAAACCGCCAGAGTGCCCCGATAGATATCATCCTCGCTCGTGTACTTGCCGGTGGTGACGCGCAACAAAATCCGGGTGGCCAAACGCGAGTGCATGTTGGCTCGATAGACGAGCGGCCAGTCCCCCTTGAAGCCAACACCGCCAGCCGTGACCTCTGCCTCGTCTGCACCCAGCCCACTCAATTCCGCTGCAAGCAGCTTCTCGAGTCCGCGCTGACAGGTCGCAAAGCAGGATTGAACTTGCGGCATCGCGGACCGCTGCGGTCGGCCTGTGTGGCTGCGTTCGGGGTAGGGAGGCTGAGTCTCCCCTGATTCAGAAACACCACGTCGAGCCCGGCTTGGAGTCGCGGCATCGCCGGGTCCGGTAACCCGTTCGCCCATGGGGCGCGGTTCCCCTCGCTGATGTGGCCGCCCCCCCTCGGGCGGTTCCGGGTACCCGGCCTGGCGCCGTGTATCGGGTCGGGCGCCCTTATTGCGACCGGGCTTTTGCGCCGCTTCGGTCCCAGCAGGCCTTTCCTCGGTGTCCTTCCGGCCACGGTGCAAATCGGGATCGCCGCGGCGCAATGCCGCCAGCGTGGGGCGAATCCTTTCCTTCGAATTGCGGGGTGATGGCTTGGTGCCCAGGCTCAACGTGCCTGATTTGGGCTTGCCAGCCATCAAAAGGGTTTGACGACGACAAGGATCGTCACGAGAACAAGGATGATGACCGGGATCTCATTGAACCACCGGAACCACACATGGCTTCGGGAATTGCGGCCACTCGCAAAGTCCTTCAACAACCGACCGCACATGTGCTGGTAGCCGACCAGCAATACCACCGCCACCACTTTGACCCATAACCACTTCGGCGTCGGCCAAAAGTATACGAACCAAAGCCAGAAACCAAATATGAGCGCGAGCCCCATGATGGGCGTCACAAATCGGTACAGCTTACCCGCCATCAGGTTAAGTCGGTCCTTTTCCACCTGGGTCTCTGCCATCGCGAGGTTGACAAAAATCCGCGGTAAGTAGAATAGGCCGGCAAACCAGCTCACTACGAATACAATATGAAATGTTTTGATCCAGAGCATGTGTCCCCCCTTCGGGACGAATTATCTCCCGAGCGCGCCATCGTGGCCATGAAAACCCTGCTTTCCTTCCTCAAAAGACACGCCGTCACACTGTTGCTAATTGGCCTGATTGCCTATCTTTGGTTTCGCCCACCGGCCACGGTGACCGATGAGAACCGTGTGGCCGCTCCCTTTGCCGTCCAATTGCCCGATGGCAAGGTACTCAGTTCTGAGTCCCTCAAGGGAAAAGTGGTGCTGGTCAATTTCTGGGCGACCTGGTGCCCCTACTGCCTCAAGGAAATGCCCGCAATTCAGGATTTCTGGCAGCAACATCGCGCAGATGGATTTGAAGTGCTAGCGATCAGCGTTGACGATACGCCAAGTAAGATCGCCCGGTATATGAAAGACAAGGGTTATCGATTCGCTGCCGCGGCCATGGATCCCACCGTACGGACAAGCTTTGGCGACGTGTCCACGGTACCAACATCGTTTCTCGTTGACCGCAATGGTGTCATCCGCCACAAAATTTCCGGGCAGGTGTACAACGGGCGGCTAAATGACTTAGTGCTGCCGTTATTGGCTGCCAAACATTAGTCATTCACCCGGCGACTTAGCGGGATTCATCTGGATCAACCCGTCAGTTAAGACTGCATTGCCAAAACGACTTCGGCTCCATACACCCACGATCCGTGTGGGAGTTGAGAACAGCCGCCAATCTAAGGTCGTGAAGGTTCGCCCACTCCAACGGCCTCGTCGAACCGTAGAATCTATCGGCTGATCGGTTTATATCGAATCCGGTGGGGTCGCGCGCCTTCTTCGCCCAAGCGCTTTTTCTTATCAGCTTCGTATTCCTGATAGTTGCCTGCAAAAAACTCCCAATGGGAATCCCCTTCCGCTGCAAGGATGTGGGTGGCGATGCGGTCGAGAAACCAACGGTCATGTGACGTGACCAACACACAGCCGGCAAACTCCAGCAACGCGTCCTCCAAGGCACGCAGGGTCTCCACGTCAAGGTCGTTCGATGGCTCGTCCAGCAACAACACGTTGGCACCCGCAATCAGCGTCTTGGAAAGGTGCAGCCGTCCACGTTCGCCGCCCGATAGGTTGCCAACGATTTTTTGCTGATCGGCACCCTTGAAATTGAAGCGGCCAAGATAGGCGCGGGAAGGCATCTCATAGCGGCCCACCGTGAGAATGTCACGCCCATCTGCGATTTCCTCAAAAACCGTCTTTCCGTTGTCCAATCCTTCGCGCGTCTGATCGACTGCGGCAATCTTCACCGTCGCGCCGATGACGATTTCTCCAGAATCGGGTTGCTCGCGACCCTGTATCATGCGAAATAGCGTGGATTTGCCCGCCCCGTTGGGGCCAATAACGCCGACAATTGCGCCGGGCGGAATGCTGAAGGAAAGATTATCGATTAGCAGGCGTTCCCCGAATGCCTTGGACACGCCGTTGAATTCGATCACTATGTCGCCCAGCCGCTCGCCTGGCGGAATGAATATCTCCTGCGTTTCGTTGCGCTTCTGATACTCGGCGCTATTTAGCTCTTCGAATCGCGCGATGCGCGCCTTGGCCTTGGCCTGCCGCCCTTTTGGATTTTGCCGCACCCATTCCAGTTCCGTGGCCAGCGCTTTCTGCCGCGCCGACTCCGACGACTCTTCCTGCTTCAATCGAGCTTGCTTCT
The DNA here is from genome assembly GCA_052145875.1 of Thiobacillaceae bacterium. Taxonomy (GTDB): domain Bacteria; phylum Pseudomonadota; class Gammaproteobacteria; order Burkholderiales; family Thiobacillaceae; genus DASQBT01. The sequence goes on along the minus strand of JBKQNQ010000042.1, from coordinate 962 downwards.
GCTCCAGCCAGCTTGAGTAATTGCCCTTCCACGGGATACCGTGGCCACGATCAAGTTCCAAAATCCACTCCGCTGCGTTATCGAGAAAGTACCGGTCATGTGTCACCGCAACGACGGTACCTGGAAAGCGCACGAGAAACTGTTCGAGCCAGTCGACCGATTCCGCATCCAGGTGGTTGGTGGGTTCGTCCAGTAGCAGCATATCGGGTTTGGACAACAGCAGTTTGCACAGGGCCACGCGGCGTTTCTCGCCGCCGGACAACCGGGCAATCTTCGCGTCCCATTGGGGCAGACGCAAGGCGTCGGACGCGATTTCAAGTTGGGTTTCAGCATCGGCCCCCGAAGTGGCAATGATGGCTTCCAGCCGACCCTGTTCTTCAGCCAGCTTGTCAAAATCCGCATCCGGCTCAGCATAGGCCGCGTAGATTTCGTCCAGTTTCTTCTTGGCTTCCATCACCTCGCCCAGACCGGCCTCCACTTCCTCACGTACCGTTCGCGCGGGGTCCAATTCGGGCTCTTGCGACAAATAACCAATTCTCAGATTGGGCATGGGTACGGCCTCGCCTTCGATATCCCGGTCCACTCCGGCCATGATCTTAATCAGGGTGGACTTGCCCGAGCCGTTCACTCCCAACACGCCAATCTTGGCGCCCGGGAAGAAACTCAGGGAAATATCTTTCAAAATGTGGCGCTTAGGTGGAACGATCTTGCCGACGCGCATCATGGAGTAAACGTATTGAGCCATTTTCAGTTGAGTGATTGCGTTAGGAGAATGAGCATGGAAAATGGGGGCGGCGCTATCCCAATTCCTTGGTGAGGTAAATGTCCAGTCGATTGAAATCCAGCTCGCCCACGCGCTGGTCAACGATGGCACCATCCTTTCCAATTAGAAAGCTGGTGGGGGTAGCCCTGACGTCGCCGAACGCTTTCATCGCCGCACCCATCACATCCAGCACTACGGG
>JBKQNQ010000041.1:0-4298 GCA_052145875.1 Thiobacillaceae bacterium | reverse complement strand
GGCGACAGGCTCAGGTGACCGCTAAGTGAGGCAGTGGATGCCCCAGGAGCGGCGGCCGTTGCCGGTTCGGTGGCGGGCATGATGTTTGGCAAGTCTTGCGGTGAGGGATTGCCCGATTCCTTTGCCTGCGCTTCGTTCACACTGGATTGGAGCGCCTGAGTAAACTCCGCGTCCGGAGGAGAAAGCTTGAGGGCCTTTTGCCAGTAGCTGACGGCCAGTTTGTAATTCTTCTCATCGAAGGCCGAGGTCCCGGCGAGGGCCAGCGCCTTGACGTTATTGGGGTCAACCTTGAGTGCCTGCGCGACGATGCGCATCGGTTCACCCTCCAATGTCTGTCCTTGGCTCATTGCGAGTGCATCAGCATAATCGGCGAGCAACTGCGCATCACCGGGAACCAGCCTGATGGCCTTCTGATAGGCTGCGCTGGCCTCATTGAATTGGCCAAGCACACGGTAAGAGCGCCCCAGCATGGCCCAGCCCTGACCGTCTTCAGGGTGTTCTTTGAGGCGCTCGGCCAAGTTATTGGTCATCTCGCGAATTTTGTCAATGGAGGTGCCATGGGGCGCATCGCCATTGCCTTGCGCTGAGGCTTGGTCACTCGCCGCCATGTCGGGGTTGACGGATTGAGGCGAGCCCAGTTTCAAGTATAGGCCGATGGCGACGAGGGGAAGAATGACGCTAAGGGCGATCGGTGCCCACTTGTCGTGACGGCGCGAGGTGGGTGGCGCCTCGTTCAGGGCAGCGAGCGTGTCCTCGAGTACGCGGCGTTCCACCTCACGCCGACCCACATCGTATTGTTCCTTGCCGATGATGTTGTTCTTCAGATCGGCGTCAAGTTCTGCCAATTGGTCGCGATAGATCAAGACATTGGCTCGGGTCCGAGACGTTTGCTCTTCATCCACTTGGCGCCGGACGAGCGCAGGCAGCACAAAGGCGAGGGCCAGTGCAATCATTACACCGGCGAGAATCATAAAACTGGTCATGGTTGAGAATTATCCTGATGTTCGTTCAAAAGAGAGCGTGACAGCGCAAGGTCCTGGCCATCCTGGTCAGGGTCGGCCAGCAGTTTCTGTCGGCGGCGCACGTTGATAAAAAGCACGGTCATTCCGATGCCAAGCAGCAGAAATGGCCCGACCCAAAGCAGAAACGTCGTGGCCTTGAAGGGGGGCTGATACAACACAAAATCACCATAGCGTGATACCAAGTAGCGGCGAATTTCGTCGTCGCTCATGCCACTTTGCATTTTTTCCCGGATGTCCTTGCGCAGATCCCCCGCCAGTTCGGCATTGGAATCCGCCAGAGTCTGGTTTTGACAGACCAGGCAGCGAAGCTTCGAGGACAAGTTCTTCATGCGCTGATCCAGCGCCGGATTGTCGGAGGCAAGTGGCGCTTCCTTGGCCAGCACGAACCCGCTCCACAGTAAAGCGGCCAACACTACAAACGCAACTTTAGCCATTTAGTTTTCTCACCAGCGGCAATATGGTTGACTCGAAGGCCTCGGGCGTCATTGGACCGATCTGCTTGTAGCGGATGATGCCCTGCTTGTCGATAAGGAATGTCTCCGGGACGCCATATACCCCGTAGTCAATTCCTGTGCGCCCTTGGGGATCTGAAAAGACCAGGGTATAGGGGTTCCCCCCGCGGTCAAGCACCTGCTGGGCATCCGTCACCTGGTCCTTGTAATCCATTCCATAGATCGGAACCACATTCTGGCGCGACATCTCGACCAAATAGGGATGTTCTTCCTGACATCCGGAACACCACGAGGCCCAGACATTCAGCAGCCAGACTTTGCCACGCATGCTGGTTGGCGAGAACTGCAGCGCCGCGTTATCCAGTTGACTCAGGTGGAAATCTGGCGCCGGCTTATCGATTAGCGGCGAGGGGATCTCGCGCGGGTCCTTGGTCAAACCGATTCCTAGGAAGACTAACAGGCCGATAAAGATCCCCAATGGAATAAGAAACTTGGCCTTCATGCGGCCCCCGCGGCGGCGGTTGCCACCGTTGAGCTGGCAATCGCCTTTCTTTGGGCTAGGCGGTAACGCCGGTCGCTCACTGCAATAAAGCCACCTAAGGCCATCAGCAGGCAGCCGCCCCAGATCCAGTCTACGAACGGCTTGTAATAGACGCGCACAATCCAGGAATTCCCGACTGGTTCGCCCAGTGAGACGTACAAGTCCCGTGTCAGGCCACGGTTAATCGAGGCCTCGGTCATCGGCATCTCCTGCGAGAAGAAGGAGCGTTTTTCCGGTGTCATGTCAGCCACGAGTCTGCCATTGCGCGTGACCTGGAAGCTGCCTCGCGCTGCCGTGTAGTTGGGGCCGGGCACTTGAGTGACGCCGTCGTAGCGAAACTCGTAGCCACCAATGTGCGCCGTGTCACCCACGTCCATGCGGACGTCCTTCTCCACCTCATAGCCTTTTACCAGGGTTACGCCGATGATAAAGACGGCAACGCCAAAGTGGGCCGCCAGCATGCCGTAATAGCTCCGGGATTGGGACAAGGCGCGACGCCATTGAACCGTGCCACTCGCGGGCTTGATGCGGCTCCAAAAGCTGTAGATGGAGGAGGCAATGATCCAGAAGGCGAGCAACAATCCAAAGGACACCATGATCGACCAGTTTCCCATGGTGAGCGGCATCAGCAATGCGGTCACCAGACTGATAACGAATGCCCAGCGCAGCCGGGTGGCGAGCTCAGGTAGGCTGTCAGATTTCCAGCGTGCGATCGGCCCCACGCCCATGAGGAACAGTGCCGGTGCCATCAGCGGTACGAACACGGACTGGAAGTAGGGTGGTCCGACCGAAACCTTGCCCATGCCCAGCGAATCTAGAATCAAGGGATAGAGGGTTCCCAGGAGGACTGAGCCCGAGGCAACGACAAAAAGGACATTGTTTCCGAGCAGCATGGACTCACGCGACACCAAATTGAACCGGCCACCGAGGCCAACCTTGGGTGCACGCCAAGCGAACAACGTGAAGGAGGCGCCGATGACGACGGCGAGGAAAAGCAAAATGAAAACACCGCGCCGCGGATCGGATGCGAACGCGTGAACCGACGTCAACACCCCGGAGCGCACCAGGAAGGTGCCCAACAGAGACAAAGAAAATGCGAGTATCGCGAGTAGCACCGTCCAGTTCTTGAAGCTGCCTCGTTTCTCTGTCACGGCAAGGGAATGAATCAGTGCGGTGCCCACCAGCCAGGGCATAAAAGAGGCATTTTCAACCGGGTCCCAGAACCACCAGCCGCCCCAGCCCAGCACGTAATACGACCACGCACTCCCCATGAATATCCCTACGGTCAAGCACATCCACGCGACCAGTGTCCAAGGCCGCGACCAGCGCGCCCATGCTGCGTCCAGGTTCCCACCAAGCAGCGCGGCAATGGCGAAAGCGAACGCGACTGAGAACCCGACATAGCCCGTGTAGAGCATGGGCGGATGGAATACCATGCCCGGATCCTGTAGCAGCGGATTCAGATCACGGCCGTTAGCGGGTATCGGGAAAAGCCGCTCAAACGGGTTGGAGGTGAGCAGCATGAACAGGAGGAAACCGGTTGCGATCAGGCCCATAACGCCAAGTATTCTGGCGACCATGGGTTTGGGCAGCGAGCCGCTGAACAGGGAGACGGCCAACATCCATATGCTCAGCACGAATACCCACAGCAACAACGAACCCTCATGCCCCCCCCAGACGGCAGCGAGCTTGTACTGAATCGGCAACATGGAATTGGAGTTGGTGGCGACATACAGCACCGAGAAATCACTGGTGGCAAACGAATAGGCCAAGCAGATGAAGGCCGTTGCGATCAGCACGAATAGACCGCGCGCGGCGGGACGCGCCATGGCCATCCAGGATGCCTTGCCCAGTGCGGCGCCTGCGATGGGCAGCGTGCCCAGGGTAATCGCGACCAAGAGCGCCAGAATGAGGGAAAAGTGGCCGAGTTCGGGAATCATGATCATTTCTCTCCGGGTGGGATAACCAGCGTTTTGCCGGTGGCGGCCGCCGAATTTTGCGCTCGCTTGATGGCATCGGCTGCCTCCGGCGGCATGTAGTTTTCGTCATGCTTTGCCAGCACTTCAGTGGCGTGGAAGACGCCGTCGCTTTCGAGTGTGCCTTGGGCGACCACCCCTTTTCCTTCCTTGAACAGGTCCGGCAGGATGCCGATATAGGCGACGGGCACGGACTGGGCAAAATCGGTTACGACAAATTGCACATTCACGCCGCTGCGTTTCAGGCTGCCCTTCTGTACCATCCCGCCAATCCTGAAGCCACGCCCGATCGGGGCCTCCTTCGTCG
>JBKQNQ010000040.1:0-5450 GCA_052145875.1 Thiobacillaceae bacterium | reverse complement strand
GAGTTGTGGAAGCTTGACCCTGAAACAGGCGTTGATAAATCCTGATTCATACATGCTCCTCGCTTTTAGACTTCTTAAACGGGCGCCGGGCACGGTCGCATCCAAGGAGACCTTGCCCAGTGTGCAGCTTGGAAACTTCCGCAACACCGGTCCACTCAGCAAGGAGAACCGGTGTGAGGTATGCCGAGACCTTCCCGGACTGGGATTGGACGAGAATACGGCCCTGAATATTATGGAGTTGAGAGGCGATATCTCGGGCCACAGACCGAATGTTGAGTACGACTTTTCACGCACAAAGGAGCGAGCGATCTGGGAAAGGGCAGGTGACACCTGGACGTTGCTTAAGTATGCCCCGCCGAAAACAGAGGATAACCGATTCAGCACGGACGAAGATGTCACCCCGAAAAACAATCACATCTACACGGTGGACGGCCCCGGCTTTGAAGATCTTGACCACCCGACGCCCGACGCTTCTGCCGACGAGGCGGTGTATCGGGGGACTTTTATTGATTTTGTGCGCGCCAGAGTGGGCACCGGGATTTGGTCCAAAGTATCGAATGATTTCGCCTGGCATAGCATCACCTGGTTGGAGAAGGCCGGTGGAAAATGGAGGAGGAAAGCCGGGGCGAATGAGGTTAGCCCCGGAGCGATCTTCGTCGGCAAAGCTCTCCCTTATGGACCGGGTGACTACCCTCCGCCCGCGAAAGGCAAAGGCGAAAGATCCGTTTGATAGATGGGATGAGTTGGGAGCGGAAAATGGGAGCAAAGTTTCAAATGCGTGCGAAAGATGGGCCGACCGCGGTGAAGGCGCCGGTTCCGTCCTTGCTCCTTCAGCGTAAGAGCGGACGCGGCCCTCACGCCCACAATGGCTGTTGTCGGGAACTCGGCGAGAGTGAGCCATCGCTTCAGCCCACAAACCGAAAACGAGAAGATCAACTTTGCAACACCGGACACGTTCCCTCAATCGTGCATGAAGTGCTCAGCTCTCCCGGTGAGCCCCTCGATGCTGCCGCACTCGCTTTCATGGAGCCACGCTTAGGTCATGACTTCAGTCATGTGAGGGTTCACACAGATGCAAAAGCTGTGGAGTCGGCGCGAATGCTGAATGCGAGCGCCTATACGGTGAGCAATAAAATAGTGTTCGGGCAAGAGCAGTACGCGCCGCACAAATCGGAAGGTCGAAGAACACTCGCCCACGAATTGACTCATGTTATCCAGCAGCAGAGTGCCGGCGGCTCGTTCTCACAACTTACGATAGGGCCGGCAGATGCGGGCGAAGAACCAGAGGCCAGGTCCGCTGAGTCCAGCGTGAATGAACGACGACCGCATGTCCACCCCTCTTTCATGAACGGAGCGCAAGTCCTGCGATGTAAGCAGGAGAGCACGTCCGGGAGTATGCCGTCAAATAAGGCCACGGCATCACCAGCATCCGCCGAATCAAGTTCGTGCCTTCATCCGGTGCAGGGCGAGGAGATCGAGAGCCTGCTGGAGTCCCGTGCTGTGACCATCATCGAGTATGGCGCGGAGTGGTGTGGGCCATGCCAGTATTTGAAGGCGGACCTTACGGATATTTGCCGCCGATTCCGCTTGAAGCCACAACCCGTCACTGTGCGTTTTTACACACTTGACGTGGACGATCCGCGCAACGATGAGGCCCAGCGACGCGACGCACCCGGTTCCGTTCCTTATCTGTCGATATACGTGGGCACGTCACGCAGGTATCACGAGAGTGGACGTCCGGAGCCCGAAATACTTGAGGGGTTGATCAACGAGCAGATCGAGTATGCCTCTCATTCCGGCGCCGCACGAGGTGCTTTGACGGGATTGAAGTGGGGATTGGGCATTGGAGGTGGGGCTGGCCTGGCGGTCGGAATCGGTCTTGCACTCGCCGGGGTATTGACAGGTGGCCTTGGTCTCCTGGCAGTGGCGGGATTGGCTGTGGGTGGGGCTCTGGCCGGTCTGGGTCTGGGCGCTGGAGCGGGGGCGCTCATCGGCGCTCTGACTGATAAACGTGAGCGTGCCGCCGGGGCGCGCGTGGGGTTTAACGAGGCCGAAACGCTGATCCGTCGACGATATGGACGATATCTGCCCACAACGAGTGCGCCGCTTTACAACGCACTGATCAAACCCGTGACTCAAGCTGAACTACAAATGTGGAATCGGTGTCGCAATCCTCAAAACACTGACGAGATGAGCAACTTGGTGGGATGGACTGATACGGGTCCAGCTCCGCCTGAAACGATCGCTTCTGCCGAAGACGAGCCTGTGTGCGACAACGGAAAAAAGTTGGAACATGCCTCGCTAGAGCGTCCGGTCATCTACTATGCGCGCGATCGGCGCGATCTGACCATCTTGATTCACGAGGGATTGCATGCATACGCTTATCCAAACTTCACGGCCCAGGTGCGCAACTATATAAATGAGGGAGCGTGCGAGTATTTTACCCGGCAATTGGCGAGAGAGATCGGCGCACCCTCAACAAGCGGCTATGACGAGAATACCGAAAGAGTTAAGGCTCTGGTCGCAGTAGTCGGAGAGGAAGCGTTGAAACTCGCCTACTTTAAAGGGGATTTCAGCGCCGCTGATCGCGTATTGGGACCTTGTGGCATGGAAAGGTGGGCTCAGCTATTGCAAATGTTCAGTAATTTGGCTGCCGAAGAAGTATTGCGCTCGCGCAACCGCAACTACTGTGATCAGGTAGAGACATTCCCGGCCGGCTTGCCTCAAGAGGAGCACTAATTTGACGATGCTGAAGTCCGACGATGATAAGGACATGTTATTATGAGCGCATTCCCTGGTTCACCCCGCATTCTGAAAGGCGGCATTGTGCTGCTCGATCCGAACAGCTTCGCGCCGATACCCAACGGGGTGATCGTGCTGCAGTACAACCCGGACACTCTCACGCGTTCATTTAAAATCAAGAGCGTCGAGGAAGGCGGCGACCGTTCCGAGGCCTTGCGGCTGACGGGGCCGCCCGTCGAAACCATAAAACTCGACGCCGAACTGGATGCGACCGACCAGTTGGAGCAAAACAACCCGACCGCAGTCAATTATGGCATCGCACCGCAGATTGCGGCCCTGGAGATTCTTATATACCCGGCAAGCAGCGCTTTGCAGAATAACTTTAACCTGGCGCAGCAGGGGACCCTCGAAATCATTCCCATGATCTCCCCGCTCCCCGTGTTCGTCTGGAGCGTAAACCGCATTGCGCCGGTGCGCATCACCGATCTCAGCGTCACAGAGGAAGCTTTCGACCCTAAGTTGAATCCCATCCGCGCCAAGGTCAGCCTTGGGTTACGTGTCCTAACCGTGGATGACCTCGGCTTCGACCAGAAAGGCAGCCTTCTCTATATGGTCTATCAGAGAACTAAGGAGCAACTGGCGTCGATAGGGACCGGCGCTTTGAGCTCGCTTGGAATCGGAGGCATTCCATGAGCGATCCAAATCAAGCTCTTCAGGCAATACTACAGCCGGGAGGCCTGAAATCCTCCCTTTTTCCACCCACCAGCCGTTACAGCGGCATCGATACCGAAACGCTCGTAACTCCGGATTACAGGACAATCATATATTTGAAAAGGCGCTTCGCGCCACCGCCTGAAAATTTCACTCTCTTGCAGTTGCACACGGTCACCCAGGGCGAGAGGCTCGACAACATTACCGCCGCCTACCTAGGAGACCCCACCCAGTTTTGGCGCGTTTGCGATGCGAACGGGGCGATGCGGCCAGACGACCTGACCGGGACCATCGGAGCGCAACTTCGAATCACTTTGCCGGAAGGCATACCGGGGATATAGAATGCTTAAGGGAATCCATTTGACACTCATGATCGGGCCACTTGTGCCGATTGTTGCGCCCAGGGTTGTAATGGATGCGCTGACCGAAGTGACCGTCACCTCGAACGACGTAGGCCACAGCGGTTTCGAGTTGACTTTCACCCTGAGCACGCAGTCTCCGCTGCAGACGTTATTTCTGCTGACCGGCGGCAGCTCGATATCAATCCTGCGCGTCGTTATTGTCGTCACCATAAATGGCTCACCCAATGTGTTGATGGATGGAGTTGTAACAAAACATCAAGTTAAGCCGGGGAAAGATGCGAGCCATGCCGTTCTTTCGGTAATAGGCGAAGATCTTTCAGTGTTGATGGACAAGATCGATTTCAGCGGTTTCCCGTTTCCGGCTCTTCCACCGGAAGGACGCGTGCTGCTGCTGCTCGCCAAGTATGCCATCCTTGGAATAGCTCCCCTGGTGATCCCGAGCGTGCTGATCGATGTTCCGATTCCCACATCGCGCATCCCGGCGCAGCAAAAGACGGATTTAGCCTATATCAATGAACTGGCGGAAGAAGTTGGCTACGTGTTCTATGTCGAGCCGGGCCCGGTCCCTGGAGCTAACATCGCCTACTGGGGGCCACAGATAAAGATCGGTTATCCCCAACCCGCACTCAATATCAACATGGATGCATTCACCAACGTCGAATCGCTCTCGTTTAACTTTGACAACAATTTGAACGCCATTCCGACAGTCTTCTATTACGATATGATATCCAAAGTCCCGATCGTCGTGCCTATTCCGCCAATCACTCCGCTCAATCCGCCGCTTGGGTTGATTCCGCCGATTCCAACGCGCCTGGCGCCGGTGGGCCATGACCTGTCGAAGTTTTCGCTGCCCAAAGCCATCATGATCGGGCTTGCCAAAGCGTCCCAATGGGCGGAAGCCGTAACCGGGGAAGGTGAACTCGACGTGCTCCGGTATGGGCAAGTCCTGCAAGCCAGGGGGCTTGTGGGGGTGCGGGGCGCGGGACCGGCCTTCGACGGCCTGCACTATGTAAAGAGCGTGACCCATAAGATCAAGCCGGGTCAGTATAAACAAAGCTTCAAGCTCAGTCGAAATGGACTCATTTCAACAATATCCAAGGTGCCGGCATGAATGAGAGCAATCGTTATTACGGGAAGTATAGAGGTACGGTCGTAAGCAATCTCGACCCTGAAGGTCTGGGCCGCGTTCAGGCGATTGTGCCCGACGTGCAGGGTCTTATTCCGATGAGCTATGCGATGCCATGCCTCCCGGCGGCGGGCAAGGGAACCGGGGCATATTTCCTGCCCGAGATCGGGTCCGGCGTGTGGATCGAGTTCGAGCAGGGTGATCCGGACTACCCAATCTGGACGGGCTGCTTCTGGGGCATTGCGGCGGAGTTGCCGGAAATGGGCATCGCTTCTCCACCGCCCACGCCCAACATCGTGTTTCAGACGACAGGGCGCAACTCTATCACGGTGTTCGGGATACCGGGCGGCGGCATACAGATATGCGCCGGACCCGTAGCGAGTCCGGAGAGTCCACAAATTCTGGTGACGGAGGCGGGGATTATCATAACCAACGGACAAGCGTCGATTGTTTTGGCCGGCCCCACGGTGACCATCAACGACGGCGCATTGATCGTGACGTGAAGGGCG
>JBKQNQ010000039.1:0-7136 GCA_052145875.1 Thiobacillaceae bacterium | reverse complement strand
TTGTAGATAGAACGCCCCGACGCAATCCTGTCGTAGCAGGAGGCGTTTTGCCTAGACGCCGTGCGGGTTTGCGGGTCGAAGAAGAAGACGGATTCCCCTGAGGCTGAAGTTTTTTTCCTGGAGACGCATTTTGGCCTGCGCGCACGCGCGAAGGCAAGGCGTTTTTTAGCAGCTAAAGGTAAATTACTCAGGGTGTAGAGGCAGGCCGGGGCGCCAGACATAACACGAGTTATGCGACCCCGGGAGGGCGCGAGGGCGGTTGCGCAGCAATGTTGCATAACCCCCTGTTATGTTCAATCGGCGAGCCGATTTACCCTTCGGCCTGCACCCGATGGGCTTAGCCTCAATGGCTTTTGCCTTGGTGCTTATGCCGTATCCGGCGTGTCCACGTCGCGCGTAACCTTGCTCAGCCGCGCCGGATGGGTCGCCGCGTGGATCTCCTTCAGCTTGGCAATCGACACCTGCGTATAGATCTGGGTGGTGGACAGCTCCGAGTGGCCGAGCATGGCCTGGATGAAACGGATGTCGGCACCATTCTCCAGCATGTGGGTGGCCATCGCATGGCGGAAGATGTGGCACGACCCCTGTGGGACGCCCGCATGGCGCAGGTAGCGGCGCACCAGGTCGCCCAGACGGTTTTTCTCGAAAGGCTCGCCATAGTCGGTGAGGAAGAGCACCAATTCGTCGCTCCGGGTGGCAAGCTCGGGCCTGACCTCGGCCACGTAACGGGCAATCCAGGCACAGGCCCGGCGGCCAACGGGAATCAGCCGATCCTTGGCCCCCTTGCCAAGCCGGATCATGACCGTGCCCTGTGCCAGGTCCACGTCGTAGAGCGTGAGCCGCGTCAGTTCCATGCGCCGAATGCCGGTGCTGTAGAGCGTCTCCAGGATGGCCCGATCGCGCAAGCCCCAGCCCGTGGTGATGTCCGGCTCGTTCAAGACCGCTTCCACGTCCTGCACCGTCAAGAGCACCTTGGGCAACTGCCGGGGCTGGCGCGGCAGAATCAGTTCGGACGCCGGGTTGTAGAGGATGTGGTGCTCACGCGTGAGCCACTTGAAGAAGGCCCGCAGCGGGTTCAGGAGGCTTTGCTGCGTGGCGAGGCTCAAGGGTGCGCCATCGGCCTTGCGCGACAGGAACAGATGCCGCTGGTAGCGCTCCAGGACAGCACGGCTGATGTCGGCGGGGCGGGCAATGCTGCGTTCGTCACACCAGCCAATGAAACGGCTGATCGAGCGGTCGCGGGTCTGCACGGTGGTCATCGCGTAACCGCGCGACTTAGCCCATTCATGGAAAGCGCGGCGGTAGTTGTGCAGGGGATTGCCGGCAGCAGGATCAAGCCCGCCGTCCGGTGCGGGTTTGCCGGGTTTCTTGCGCCAGGCGCGCTTGGCGCGTTTCGCGGCGGGCAGACGGCGGGGAGCCACGTCAGCCTCCCGCAGCGGCTAAAGGCAGCGGTTGCGTGTACGACGCGATTTGGCCATTTTGGCGGGAACCATGCGTTTTACTGCCCGCCTCGGGTAAATCGTCTATAGGCCCGATCGATGGCGGGCTCCGGAGTGAATCGTCCGCCCGCGAACGCCCCGCATTCGACCCGCACTCCCCCCGCGAACGCCCCGCAACTTGAGGGGCACACCCCCGCGACTTCGGCGTCGTAGACGCAGAGCCTTCGACGCCACCCAGGGCTTCGAGCGCCGCCCGGTCGATCAGCCCGGCAACCTGAGCACGGGCGTCGTCATGCACTTCGTAGGCCAGCTCGTAAACATACTTGCCGCCCGCGCCTTCGCGCCGGGGCAGCAGATATTCCAGATCGACCAGGCGATCCAGGTGCAGTCGCAATTGCGTGTCACCCCAATGAACCGCCTCGCGCAACGAGCGGCGGCTAAAGAGGAAATCGCAGCGCTTGACCGCCAGCCGCGCGCACTCGGCGGCCACAAACCCATCAATCAGCTTCAAGAGACCGCGCGTCTGCGGCGGCAGCTCGTCGAGACTCCTGCCCAGCACGTCATGCGCGATACGGTTGGCGAGAGCAATATCGGCAAGTGTGACCTCGATGTACTCGATGACCTGATCAAAGCGCCGGTGGGTTTTGATCTCGCGCTGGTGCTGGTGCACGAAGGCAAGGGTATCAATCAGCGTCAGGTACTTCTCGTGATCGCGGCGCAAGCGAGTGGCCTGGTCAGGAAAGCTCAAGTGCTGGACGTAGGGATTCAAGACCGCCAGCGGTCTTAACAGGCGCTGCGCGTTTTGATGCAACTGAATGAGGGACGCCTTCTGCTGAGAAGCAAGCAGGCCGTCGAGGGTGCGTTTATCGCGTTGCAACTGGTGAATGGCACGGGTCTGTTCGCGCCCTTCATCCACCGAGAGCACCAGGCAGCGGTTCATCAACTCTTCGTCGATGTCCCGGGCAGTCGTCGTGACCAGAAGCGCGACCGGGCCTTCGACCCGGTATTGCTGGGTGATGAGGTTGCCCGTAGCTGGGTCCTTGCCGGTCGAGGCAATGGTCAGTTCGCCCTCGGACTGCAACAGCTTCAAGGCGTAGGAGGCGCGGGCCACCCCTTCCTCTTCGACAATGGCCAGTGCCTTGTGCTTCAAATTGGTCTCGCCCATGTAAAACAGACTCTGCCCGGTCATGGCACTGTATTTGACCTTTTCTTCATCGGGGACGAAGGCGAGCACGGCGTCCATGAGCGAGGATTTACCGGCCGCAGAAGAAGACTGAATGACGATGCCTAAGGGGCGGGGAAGTTTTCTGGAAACGGCCGCAAGATAGCCCACCAGCTTGTTGGTCTCCTCACCCACCAGCCCACAGGCCGCAAAGTCGGCCAGGATGCGCCCGGTCAGCTCAGGTGACCGAAGCAGTGCGAGCGCTGCGTCACGCTCGGCCTCGCTCATCGGCGTGGGTGTGGGCTCGGGGGCCAGCGTCTGGGTAATGGCCGCTTCCTGCAAGGCCTCCAGCCGCATCAGCACGCGGCCCAGGTCCGCCTTCAGAATGTCCTCCTCGATCCGCAATTCGATGGCCGCGTGCGTAAGATAGCTCTGGCGCTGCCGCGCAGCGTAGAGGTCGAGCGTGTCAACGTAGAAGGCTTCACCCCTTGCCACCAGCAGATTGATCTTGAGCAACTCGAACGTGAGGTTCCGGCCCAAGCCCCGCACCCGATAGCGCCGGTCCCCCAGGGTGAACAGGATTTCGTTGTCCCTGACCTCGCACGGAACGTCCTCCGCCGCAGCAGTGGGGACGGGACTCGCGGGCAATGGCTCAACTGAATCAGCCGCTAAGGGAGGTGGTGTTGGGGTGGCTTCCACCACAGGCGGCAAGCGGGCAGGTACGGGCTCAGACTCCTGGAGGACAGGAGGTTTTCCCGTACCCAGCCAGACCGCTTTGCGGATCACCAGCCCCAGGGACTTGGTGGCCGGTGTCACTTTCAAGGCATACTCGTTCGCGTCCATGCCCTTGGGAAACTGAATGCGGAAACACTCGATGCCTTCATGTATCAGCCGCTCGGCAACCCTGGCCGCGCCACGCTCACCCGCCTCGTCACGGTCATACGCGATCAGCACACGCTGGGTGCCGTGCTGCTTGAATGCAGCCAAGTGGTCATCGGTGAACCCCTCGATGCCGTAGGCCGAGGTCACATTGCGATAGCCCGCGCACCAGAACGTCAGCGCGTCGATGAGGGCCTCGCACAGGATGACTTCCTTGCTCGCTTGCAAGGCTTCGATATTCCATACCCCGCGATGCGGACCCGGCAAATACAGGTGCTTGGGCGTGCCGGTACGCAGGTTGTCCAGAAGCTTGCGGCCATAGACCTCAACGACGTGGCCCTCTCCGTCAAGGATGGGAACGACCAGGCTGCCGTTGAAGTGCTCATGACCGCTCTCGCGGTAAATCCCCAGCGTTTGCAGACGGGCTCGGATGTCGGCCCCGGCAAGCCGATTCTTTTGCGGCAGACGCAGCCCCAAGGTGCGGTCGGCATAGCCCAGCCTGAAATGGGCGATCACGTCCGGATGCGTGAGCCCGCGCGATTCGAGATAAGCCAGGGCTTGCGGGCTTTGCTTCAAGGTCTCGTGGTAGTAATCCACGACCTGGTTCAACAGGGCCTGGTCGTCACTGTCGAATTGCACCGGCGCCTCAAGCTTGCGCACCGTGCCGGCTTTGACCGGCGTGGCGGCTAAAGTGGAAATGCCCTCACGCAGCAGTTCGATGGCATGGCGGAAGGACACGCCATTGCTTTTAATGACCCAGTCAATCGGCCCGCCCCCCACCCCGCAGCCAAAGCAGTGCCACAGGTTCTTCGAAGGCGTCACCACCAGGGAAGCCGTGTCATCTTCATGGAATGGGCAGCAGCCGACAAGATCACGGCCGGTTTTCTTCAAGGCAATGCCCGAGGACTCAACCAACCGCTCCACACTGACCTCACGCTTCAGCCGCTCGATTTCCGCCTCGGGGATGCGTGCCATGTTTTCGTCCTCCACTAAAAACCTGTCAAGGGGGTTTGAGTAAAAATAACTCTGGCGGCAGAATACTCCTAATAGTGGTATAGTCAACTCCGACTGCAAATACTGGAGGTATCTTATGGATCGACTCTTTGATTTCGAGATCAATCCGATGACGCAAGATGAGAAGGCCTTCTTTAAGGCGATGGGCGCGCGCATTGCCGAGTTGCGCAAAGACTCCACCATTACGCAAGTACAACTGGCAGGGATGATGGAGGTATCGCAGCAGACTGTAGCTGCTTGGGAGGTGGGTCGGCGCGGGGTGCCAGTATCACTCGTTCCGACGCTCGCCCGCACCCTGGGCTGCACTGTCGAAACATTGGTTGGCGAGAAGGTCTCGCCAACCAAGCGTGGCCCCGCACCGAAACTGCAACAGCAGATTGAGCGCATCACGCAGTTGCCGAAACCGAAGCAGCGCTTCGTCATGGAAATGCTGGAAACCGTGCTGGCTCAAGCTAGCCGCTAAAAGAAAGGGCTCCCTATGGAACGTATCGTCAATCTGCATATCGAGAAACTGCCAGAAGGCGTTTATCTGGCCACCAGCGATGAGATGCAGGGTCTGGTCGCACAGGGGCGCACCATTCAGGAGACCATCGAGATCGCCCGCGATGTGGTGAAGAAGCTCCTGGAAGCGCAGGAGGAAGGCCAGGGCGCACCTCTGCCACCCGTCCGCGATGTGTTTGATTACCCGCTTATCGTGGGCGCTTGATGGGCCGGCTTGCCGGTTTCAGCTACCGGGAGATCGTGAAACGCTTAAAACAGAGAGGCTTCGAGTTCAACCGCCAGGCGGCAGGCTCGCATGAGATTTGGCACAATCCGGCAACGAATCGCTACACCACAATTCCCAACCACCCTGGCGATATGCCGGAAGGAACACTCAGAGCCATTCTCAAGCAGGCCGGCATCGAGCCGGAGGTGTTCTTGGCAAAGTAGTGCACACGCTGCCCCTTAGCAGCTAAAGAGAGAACCCCGGCACACCGCAGCCACAGCGGAGCGACCGGGGTTTTTGTTTTAAAGAAAGAACATCAGACCCGCCCGGCATCAAGCCACACAGGCCTCGGCAGGCGTCAGGGTAAATCGCGTTGCGATTGAACATAACCAAGGCTTATGCAAAATTGCCCCAGTCGCTTCGTTCATCGGGGCAACCGCTCCGCGCCCCTGGGTTCGCACAAGATCGGCTATGTCTTGCGCCACCAACGCCTGCCTAGCGCACTCTTTGCCATGCGTGAAACTCAATAACGAGTGCGTCCTGCTTGTTGCAAATAAATCGGGCATTCGTTTTGTGAAATTTTATTCAAGGCCGCTTACCGTCTCCCTAGGGCGCACCGTCTTGACTGGTGATATCCCCGCAGACTCGTCACTCTCGGCTGGAGCAGCCTACGCCAGAACCGTAAAACCATGGTGGCTCAGGCGTCTCTGGAGCCCGCGCAATTGAGGTTTGGGCGTCGTTATCTTTACGAACAGACACACTGAACGTAAAGGATTGCAAGATGTCTTTGCCGTCCGAGGGCTTTATGAAATTTATGTCTCTTACAGATAGCGTAAGTTTCATTCCCCGAAGACGAAATGTTCTGGTATCGCCCCACTCGGGGTACTGCGCACAGCCGGGGCGTAGGTGCTCCGCCAAGAATCGCCCCCTGTTCTGCCAGTCGGTTGACTGATGAACTGTTTCGGTTAGTAGCGTACTCACCTTCTCTTTCGAATACAGGGACGATAAACGACATTGAAATAAGCCGGAATAATTAAAGCCAGAGTCATCTTCATATTCTCCAGAATGGCAGCTTAACTTGTATATTGGCTTCCCACGGGAGCCTCTTAGATCAACATCAAAGCCTCCTTTATTCACATCATCAATGTGATAGGTCCGATCAAATTTACGAGCCACTGGCCACTGGCCGGCACCGTAGCTAAATTGGCAAAAAAGGCCAATCATCACAGTGATGAATATCGAATTGAATCTGTTCATTGCGGCGTTCTTTAATTGGTGATCTCGACCGTCCCTTGAGGGCATGGTATTGCGTTGGGTATGGTCAATTCAATTGGAATGATGCCCTGGTCTTTTGATGCGCTTGGCAATTCAATAATCAGATCGCCCGGATTGAGCTTCATCAATGCTGGCCCTACCAACAAGCCAGGAGTCGGAGATTCTCCACCGATAATCTCCGAAATACTACCAAATAGGGAACTTCCATTTGAAGAACCACTGATGCTTCCTATGTAAGGACGTAATGCCCCTTTCCCACCCCACTGGCTCGTGATTACAGCCGCGGAGTTTGGCGCGACAATCACACTGCCTACTGTGGGACCGGACCAACCACCTGGCTTTCCTAGAGTGTCCGAGTTTCCCTTTAGAACTCTCGCCAGCCCCTTACACTTTTTCTTATCACATAACCCAAGCGGGTCAGTCCTGCTTAGCGGATTCCCGGTGACGTATGTGTACGGGTTTGTCCCCGCAGCCATTCCCAGGGGATCGCTTTCCACGTACCTGCCTGTCGTTGGATCGTAATCCCTGAAGTAGTTGTAGATAGAACGCCCCGACGCAATCCTGTCGTAGCAGGAGGCGTTTTGCCTAGACGCCGTGCGGGTTTGCGGGTCGAAGAAGAAGACGGATTCCCCTGAGGCTGAAGTTTTTTTCCTGGAGACGC
>JBKQNQ010000038.1:0-4597 GCA_052145875.1 Thiobacillaceae bacterium | reverse complement strand
GTCCAGGCGGTCAGCAACGAGCCGCTTGCCTTGCGCGCCCTGGACGCCGGCATGTCCGCCCTGTGCCGCCAACTCAAGAAGATCAAAGACGAGCTTCTGAAGAAGTACAAGATCAAAGTCGCCTACAAGCCTCGTGGTGACGAGCGCCTTATCATTATCGGAAGGACAACAGCATGACCCTTGAAGAATTCGTCGTTGACTACGTTCAGCAGCATCGCTCCGTCACGTTCAGCGAATTGCAGGAGGCTGGCCAGCAAGCGGGCTACGTGACGCACGGAAACATGGAGTTCGGTCACGGTCGGGCCTACCTGTGGTCCGCCATGAGTGAGGAGTTTGCGGTGGCCGTTCGCAACCTGGTTGGCGAGGGACAAGTCCGCATCGTTCCCACAACGCAATTGGGTTGCTTGATGTCGAGCCCACAGATCATCGTGTCCAAACAGCCTTGGATTCCATGCCGTCTGGAAGCCGCTGACCGCCAACATTGACGAACGCCCGGAGTGTTGGCCTGGTGTGGGATTGCGAGCCAGTCCGTAAGGGCGAGCGGCACTTGTGGCAAAATGAGTGCTTGGACACCCGGCGTTGGGACAACGCGCCCTTCGCTGGCCGGTTCTAATGCGCCTCGTGACAAAGAGGAATGCGAGCACGCGCTTGGCTCGGTCCACGTGCGACATGCGGAATTCCAAGCTGCCATGATCGAATGCGGCTATGAACCGATCAACGTTGACCGCGCGGATGATCCGCACTATCGCGTGAAGCTAGCTCGCAAGCAGAAATGACCACAAATCAGTTGCCGAAGGGTCGTCGGTCAGCGATGCGGAGGCGTTGGCCCGCCGCCGGCCCTGCGGTCGTCATTGGCAGCTTACCCGAGACTCCTGGAACGCCTTGCCAAGGAGTTCCCCACGCTCGCCATGAATCAAGATGCGGCAAGTCCCGCCGCGCAAGCCAAAATTTGCCGGGTATGTTCGCTGTTGCGTGAAGCGGAGCAACAGTATGTTGCCCGGGCGGCCGACATTCTCACCGATTCAGTGCCCTGGCACTACGATCGTGCGGCGCGAGTCACGGCAATCAATCCGTGGTCGTCGCAATGACCGTCATGTGGGTGATGAAGATGCTGGCCGACCAGATAATCAATGTGGTCGCCGTGCGGCACTGGCTCGTGGCCACAACCTGGGCCGTGAACGTGTGCCGTGTCGTGTTGGCCGCAGTCGTGATCGGGAGTGCAAGCAACAGGGTTCTGCGTGCTGACCGGGATCACATGCGCTGCTGTTTCACCGTCAGCTTCTTGATGGCACATTTTTCCGTGATCGAGATAATCGACGTGTCCTTCATGCTCGACCTGCACGTGCCCGCAACTGGGACTGTGAACGTGACCGTGTTTCGCTGGTGACTTCTGTTGCGCCATGACCGTCTCCTTTTCTGTTTGGACAGTGGACCGTCTAGCCAGCATTTTGGGTGGTAGGGCAGTATAGGCAGGATTGTAGCTTGACTGGAGGCAAAGTCAAGCATGTGGAGCGCATCAGCGATACCGTGTGGTTGCCGAAAGCATCACGTCGTATCCCCGATCCTTCGGAGACCTCCCATTGTGACATGTTTCTATGAATGCGCACACCGAGTCGCGCTCGCCCGAAGTGTCGAGAGCGGCGTCCCGAGGCTGGCCGATGGAGATCAGCGCTCAGCGGATAGGCTGCTGTTTGTCGAGGTAGGCTAAGAATGTCTTGGGCTGTTGCAGAGTGGGGTCCGACACGAGAGCTTCATGGAATGCCTGCTTTGCCTGGTCGTTGCGTCCTTGTTTTGCCAGAAGAACGCCAACGTTGGAATGTGCAGCAGCCGGCCCCACCACCTTGGAGAAAGCCTGGAAGCTTTCGTCGAATCGTCCTTGGCCGGCCAAAGCCAGTCCGAGATTCGAGAGCGCCTTCTGATGGTTGGGTTCGAGTGCCAGTGCCTTACGCAGCCACTGCTCGGCTTCGGTGAGGTTTCCTCGCTTGTAATGATAGTATCCTACGTCGCTCAGCAAGTTGGGGTTTTTCGGCTCAACCTCGACGGCTTTGTTGTACTCGGCCAGCGCTCGTGTGCTATCTCCTTGAGCGTCATACAGCGTGGCGAGGCGGTGCGATACAGATTTGATGCTGGGGTCCTTGCTTCGCGCCTTTTCGTAGAGCGCTATCGCTTGTTCCGAATGTCCGCTGTTCTGCATTTCCTCGGCGGCGACGAAGCAGGCTCGCGCGGCTTCTTTGGGGGGAAGTTCCTGCGGACTCTTCGGCACATCTGCCTCATCGCCGCCAAACTTCGCCGACACGAGATTGGAACCAGCGCATCCTAAACACAGGGATAGGCATATCAAGCTGGCGTAAGAGAGCAGATTGGTCCGAATCGTCGGCGACATTGTGGTTTCCCCAAAGCAACTGGCCCGGCATGGCAGTGAGTTGCATCCTCACGCGATTTTCAATAAGACCCCATTCCCACCCCCACGCCCACGCCTACGCCGGACGACGAACCGACATTTCCTTGCGTTCCGCCTAACGTCGAACCCACTCCCAGCGCGCTGCCTCCTCCGCCTTGTCCGCCGCCTTGAGTAGCGAGCATTCTGCGGGCGACGCCCGGAGCTTCGAGGCCGTACAGTCCCTCGGCCTCTCCTCTGCCAAAGATCACGCGATCGGGACTTACCGGGTTGCCGCTGTTGGCTAGGGCCTCCAGCACAGCCGCCCGGCGTAAATCATCCACATGGCGATCGCAGGAGGGCTCGATCACCACGGGAAAGGGCACCTGGCATAGCGCCCGGGCAATCTCCCCAATGTGCTCGTGCCCGGACGAGGTTAGTTGCGAAGCATTCGCCGACCATTCATAGTTATAGATCACGAACTTGTCCTGCTCGGCACGAGCCTTCTCCGCGTGAATCCACTGGCAGTCATACGTCCCGCTGGGTTGGGGGATGGCGCCGGGTACAATGTCGTGGCACGACTTGCATTCCTCGCCGTTATGACAGCCTGCGATGGCTGCCACCGCGAACCAGAGCAACCAGCTCACGCGGTGCCTGCTTAACCATAGATTAACGCTTGGGCGGTGCATGGAATCCATCCTCTATTGAGCAGCGGGCGGTGGAACGACCTGCGGTACCGATGACGGAGGCGGATTACTTCCGTTCGTTGCCGGTCCCGGCGTCGGGCATGGACTCGGGCATGGACAACTGCCTGACTTGCAGCAGCCATAAGTGGGGCCGTGCGGGCCGATAATGAAATAGTCGTCGCAGGTGATCCATCGCTCTTGGCGACGGAAGTCCGTGCGAACTGACGTGCGATAATCTTCGCTTCGCCGCCCTTCCAAGTGACCTAAGAGATAGAACTCCACGTCACCCGGCTCAAATACGTCGCTGCCTGGCAACGCCGGCGTCTTGCACATATCCAAGGGATGCACGAGGACGGGCGTCACGAGAACGACCAATTCCTGTTCGCCGGAGCTTAGGCTGTCAAGACCTCCGGTTCGCCCGATAATCGGCAGATCGCCCCATAACGGCACACGATTGGACGTGCCGCTAAAGTTGTTCTGGATCAGGCCCGCAACGGTGAGCGTTTGGCCTTCGCGGAGTTCGACGGTCGTGTTGAACTGGCGTTGGGTAATCTGGCTGGGTACTTGCGCGCCGCTCACCTCGGTCGTCGCTGTGCTCGGGGTAGACACGCTGGCATTCAGTTGTAGGCGTATCCGATCTCGATCGGTGATGTAGGGGACGAATTGCAGCGAGACGCCGAAATTCTGGTACGTCACGCTTTGCGCAGCGCCTCCGGGCAGGACGACGCTGGTGGGAATGGGGAAGGAACCGCCGGCCTGAAAGTTCGCCGGTTTTCCATTGAGGGTTGTTAGATTGGGCTCTGCCAAGCTGCGGGCGAAGTTCAGGGTCCGCAGGGCCTGGATCGCCATCAGCACGTTTCCGTTGTCAATCGCAGTAGGCAGATTTCCCCCGACATTCGAGAGGGCCTGGGCGGCGCTCGTGGCCCCGGCAGCCGCGCCGGCAGTAAGGAGCCCACCGGTGGTCTGAGCGAACGCGAATCGCCCATTGACGACGCTGAAATCCATGCCGATGGTTCGGGCCGCCGTCCGGTTGACTTCAGCCACCGTGACCATGAGCATAACCTGCTGCTCGCCCGGGACTCGCAGCAGGTTCACCATATTGGGGCTTCCCTGCAAAATTTCGCGGATCGCATCGACTGCGGCCTGCTGATCGCCCAAGCCGGGAATAAAGAGCGTGTTCACGCTCCGAGATTCGACCTTACTCCGCCTCCGCGTGGGCGAATGTTCGGCGACAATGCGGAGAATCTGTGCCGCTTCGATAATATCTTTCGATTCGCCGCGGACAACGACTTGCTCGCCGACAAGTGAGAGTTGGACCGCGCTATCGGGAAACGCTTGCTTGATTTCCCGTTCGAGTACCTTGAGCGCTTGCTCGAAGGCTTTTGCCTGGGCCTCCAATCGCTTCCTTTCCTCCAGCACCTCAAGTGCCGCGCGTTCAGGATCGGGCGCGACCATCACCATGTAGCTAAGAGTCCGATCCTTCTGCGGATCAGCCGGATCGCGGGCATCAGGGAACCAGAGATCGAGCACCGTT
>JBKQNQ010000037.1:0-5019 GCA_052145875.1 Thiobacillaceae bacterium | reverse complement strand
GCGGTGAAAACATGCCACTTGACGTCGTCCAGCTTCGGACGATCCGCTCGATAATAGTATCCCGGCCATCGGGTTTCCTCCCTAAATAGGGTGTGCCTGGCCACCGCCTCGGCAGTGAGGACTCGATGATTGAGTTCCCACGCCCGCTGCAGCTGGTGAAGGTCCTCGGCGCCGATATGGTCGAGATCCTCCCGTAGCAGGGCCAAAAGCGCCAAGCCCCGGTTGATCAACGGTTCGTTCGTGACGTAGAAGGTGCTGTAGCCGCCGACATACTCGTCCATAAGCTTCTCTAGCCTTTGAAGGCCGTGAAGAGGAAGAAGATAGCTCGGGGCCACGGTCCCAGCGACGATCTCGTTTCTGCCCACCCGGTAGTTATCTAGTGGCATGAATATCGTTCTGGCGAGAATTTCGATTTGTGCGGCGTCGACCTCAGGGGCGTCCCCTTTCATATCCATGACATACCGAACGGCGGACTTTCCGGCGATTCTTCCCTCGGTAAAGGAGCCGGAAGAAAACTTGTGCGCTGAGCCACCAACGGTGTCCCCGGCTCCGAAGAGCCCCTCAATGGTCGTCATCCTGTTATATCCCCACTGATAGTCCTCCGGGGCGCAATCTTCCGGCCCACTTGTCCATGCACCGGAACACGTGGCGTGAGAGCCCATGACGTAGGGCTCGGAGGTGATCAACTCTGAAGGCGTTTCCTTGGGGTCGATGTTTTGTGACGCCCAAACAACCGCCTGACCGACCGTCATGTCAAGAAAATCCTCCCAGCCAATTTCCTCCTTCTCCGGGGTGTCGAGACATTCCTGTGTATGCATGTAAATGGGTCCTTTGCCGGCCTTCATCTCCTCGATCATGGCGTGATTGCGCAGGCAGGTTGGCATCGGCTTGATGTCGGCGTAGGCCCCGACAAGCGATTTCAACTCGTTGAGCCGGGCCTCCTCATATTTCTCGCCGTAGGCATTGGTGGCATACGCCTTAAGAAGCAGGAACCACGCACCAACCGGACCATAACCGTCCTTGAACCGGGCGAGCACGATCTTGTTTTCCATCTGTATCATTTTGGCGCCGGCCTGTATCAGAAGACCGTAGGCCGATGCGCTGCTCCATGGCGCATACCAGGTCCTTCCCGTACCCTCGCCGATCGCCCGGGGCCTGTAGATGTGTGAAGCGCCTCCGGCAGCCACGATGACCGCTTTGGCCCGGAAGACGTAAAAATTGCCATCCCGGACGCTGAAGCCAACCGCCCCCGCGACCCGGTTGGGACGCGCCCTGTCCATCAGGAGGTGCGTCACCATGATCCTGTTGTACACGTGGGTGGCAGCCTTCGCGGCGGCCTCGGCAATAATCGGTTTGTAGCTCTCGCCGTGAATCATGATCTGCCATTTCCCCTCTCGCAGGTAACGGCCGGTCTTCGGGTCCTTCATGATTGGCAGACCCCACTCCTCGAATTTGTGGACCGTAGAGTCGACATGTCGGGCGATGTCGAAGATCAGATCTTCTCTCACCAGTCCCATTAGATCCCCGCGCGCATAGCGTACATGGTCTTCGGGCTGGTTTTCATCCCAGCGCATCCCCATATAGCAGTTGATCGCCGATAAGCCGTGCGCCACGGCGCCACTTCGTTCAATGTTGGCCTTCTCGACCACAACGATCTTAAGATCCCGCCCCCAGAATCTCGATTCATAAGCGGCCCCACATCCGCCAAATCCGCCGCCAATGATGAGAACGTCGCAATCCAGGATTAGTGTTTCTCGGGCTGACAGCAGTGTCATGGCATTACACCTTTGAGGGCCTAGTTCTCGTAATTGGGCAGCGTCGGAAGTGCCGCCACCTTGAGTGCGTCAGGCTCATGCGCGAGCATCGGGGAATTCAGGCCGTTTGCGTCGGGTGGCTCATAATCGGATGGCGCCTTTATCGAACCCCAGGGGGTGGTCCGTATTTGAAAGGTAAACTCCTTCAGCCGCCCGTCGCGATATCGTATTTTCCAGGAGATGGACCCCTTCTCCTTTTCCCGGAGAACTCGAACCTTGTGGCCCAGCGGGGCGAAGTCCGCATAACCGCGGACGTCTATCGCATGCTGCGGACATGCCTTGACGCACGAGTAGCATTCCCAGCAGAAATTAGGTTCGATGTTGTAAGACCTTCTGTAGACGGGATCGATGTGCATGATGTCCGAAGGACAGATATCCACGCACTCTCCGCAGCCGTCACATTTGGTCATGTCCGTGAAGGTTGGCATGCGCTTCACCTCACCATGCTGCGTCGGTCAGCAGGCCGGGGCAGGTCGGATGACCCGTTTGCGGCTTCGATCCGCTTCTGGAAGGCCGCCATAGGCTTGTAGAACATGTGAGCGAACTTGGACCAGGGAACGGTAGCAAACAGCAACGTCGTAAAAGCGATGTAGATGGCGAACAACACCAAGGTTACCCCCGCGCCACTGTGGATTGCTTGCGCAAAATGCCATATGAGTCCGAAAGCGACGCTCACCAACAGGGTACCGATGAATAGGTCGGCGCGCACGAGACGAAACGGCGAATGACCTTCAAAGGCTACATCGACCCTTAGAAAAAAGAAGAACCAAGAGCCACCGGCGAGGACCATCACCGCACCGATGTTCCACAGGGTTGTGACGACAGTCGGGGTATGCCCAGCTTTCGGGTAGGCAAATACCATCAGCGCGGTGGTGATCACGTAGAACACAAACCCATATGACATCAGGAGATGGGAAAACCGTCGATTCCATTTGCAAAACTCGCCGGAAGTCGCCACTTCCATGCCTACGGTCCTCATTGCCAGGGAAGCGATCTCGCCGGCGCCAAGCTGCCGCTGTGCTGTGCTCGTGGCTTTCTTCCTCCGCAACGCGAAGAATTTCGCGCTCTTCTTGTGATAAAGATCGAAACATGTCCCGATGGCAACGGCCAATATCATCAGGATCACATATACCTGCATCACAACTGGCGGCAGAAATTCGGTCAATAGGGTGAACGGGTTGGTGTGGAGCATGTTTTGGTAGGTCAAACCCCTCCCAGTGCTGTTGTCAACGAGGCGAACCGCGGTACTTCTGGATCAACCGCAACAAGGAGGCCGGCCACCACCCGACCAAGCGATTTTGGCCGAGGTGGAGCTCGGCCGATTGGATGTGCGGTCAGGACCATCATCATGTTTTCGCACCGCGCGCCGTCTCCTGAGTCACACCCGTGTTGCCTTCTAGCGCATGCACATGGGCTCACTCTGTGCCTGAGCGATCTATCGCCTGAGGAGTTGCATGGTCTTCTCATCGATGTCCATCACCTTGGTAGCCAAGGGCCTACCGTCTTCGGTATGAACCCTTGAACGCCTGGAGATTCAAACGACGTGCCGATGGGGGAGGGCAAGGTCCGAGTGAGCAACCTTACCGGCAGTCCACGCGAAGCTGTCGTTGTCTAATCGCCCCCACGTCGCGTCGATGCATGGTGCTCGGGTGCGGCTGCATCAGGACGCAAAGTGCTGTTCGCCAAAACTCAATCGACAACGAATGGAACCCGCACTTAACCCCGAATCTCCAGTCATTTAAGGGCTTGCGTGCCCGCATTCGATTCGTACGCCGCGGGACGAGCCGCTACCTGAATCTGATACAAGCCAATGCCGCTTGTGCCAGTTTTCAATCTAGCATTGCCGATCTGGCTGCACACCCTCTGTTCCTTTAGCGTCATAAAGAAATCTTTTTTCGCATTGATGATGCATTACTGCATAACATGACGGTGAATACGGACGCGTCCGCACGGGGCTTAGCTGTTTAGCGTGGGTAGCCATTTTGATCCGAATCGTAAGCGCGCGATGACCGCGCTTCGTAACGACGCTTCTCGAAAGATAGCGGTAGATGCGGGAAGTCTTTCAGCTAGCCGCGTGGTGTATACAGGTTTCGCTTTTTGCGTCGATACCCAAGCCTTATCTCAGCGTGACGCAGGTGGCAGGTGTCATGTTGTTCTACGATCCCATCCCCAAACGGGGTCATCTCCACAATGAGTTTGCAGCCGGGCTGGCCATGCCCCGTAAGCGAAGGCTCAGGCCACACACCAGTGAAGGTGAATCTTTCTACATGAACGCTCTCGCGGTTCGGACTGCGGCATCAGACCTAGGGCAGTGCGAAAACGCCCTGCGAAGTTGGGGACGCGCTGTCGCTAACTCTTCCCGTTTTGTGACATGAGGTACTTCACGATCGCATCGACTTTGTCGTCCGGAATTGGGGCGCCCATCACTTTTTTCATTTTCAACACCTCGCCGTGCCATTCCTCTTGAGTAAGTGGCGGCTGCATGTAGATGTATTCAACAGAGTGGCAGATCGTGCAGGTGTTCTGGGCCGCTTCCAGTCCCGGGCCCGGTTTGAGCCGTGCCAATTCTTGAGGCAATTGGATGGTTACGATCCCTAGTTCCTGCGCACGCGATGCCTCTACCCCCGATGAGAATGCGGCAAGACCGCCAAGTGTGAAGAATAGTTTTCCGAGTGCTCTCATCTCTCGCCTCCTATATACCGCTGACGCGATAGGTCTCGATCACATTACGCATATAGCCGGCCGGGTTCCAACGCGACGCGAACGGCTGCTGGCTTTCTCCATTGTTGTTGATCGCAAGGCACGCCAACTCATAGTGGCGGCGCGAAAAAGGTTTAAACGCGGCGGACCATTGCCGGAAGCTATACTTGCCGTGGTCTACGCCCAGTTTGGCTTCTTCCCACTGCTTGCCACCATCGCTTGAAAACAAGACGCGTGCGATGCCATAGCCACCGTCGAAGGCAATGCCTTTAATTTCATGAAGGTGCCCCACTTTAAGCTTGGCACCGTCCGCGAGGCTTGTAATGAACGATCGCACGTTCATCCGGTTAATCGGCACGGTTCTTACACCTTTTTGTCCGGGTTCGATGCACGCACAAGGATTATTTGGAATACGGTAGGCTGGATTCATCCAGAAGTTTTGGTCCGTCGTGTTTATGACTTCAATGTCATTGAGCATCTTGACCCAGTAGGTGGCGTACCAGCC
>JBKQNQ010000036.1:0-5373 GCA_052145875.1 Thiobacillaceae bacterium | reverse complement strand
TCTATCTTCTGGGATTTGTCTCTACGGTATTTTGGTTGGGGCTGTCCTGGTATGTCGGAGTGATTCCCGCGTTTGTCCTGTTTTTGGTGTTATTCGTTATCGAACTTAGAACGGTATACACCGCAGTACACAGGGTCCCTGCTAGCGGAGACCGCGAAGCCCACGCCTGAATTCTTTGCGCATGTCCGTGCCTCGCTGCAGTCGAATCGAGGGAAGGTGCGTAGCGGGGACTCGGCCAGCTTATTCAGGCCCATGTAGTTGCGTATGCCGTGCCTTCAAGTATCTTCGTTTGCGGGTCCTTCACGGGGCCGCGAAGATTGCTCCGGTTGATTGCTCAGGCGCAATGGCCATTCGACTCGCAGGAAGTGGGCTTGGAAATCTGCCCGGACCCGATGAGTTCAGAGGTTATTGCGCTACGGCGAGAGCATTTCTCGTCGCATCTTGTCCTGGGTCGACAGTGTTGGAATCCAAGCCGGGTTGGGAATTGGTTTCAGCCTGACTAGTGGAAATTGGGGGCTACCGGCAGGGCGGTGAATGCCGGGGTAAAATTTCGCCCGGCTTTTCTCAGGGTTGCCCACTTCACGAGCAGGCGGATGTCAATCCAATTTTTCGTCCGGATATTCCCGATGGACCCCAGTCGGCCCATCAAGTTAGAGCCATCCTTTAATTGGTCGGGCCACGCGGCTTGCCGTACAACGCAGGCTTGAACATCACCGCAGACCATACCTATGCGTCACATTATATAATAAGCCGAACTACATGATTGTAAATAACTAATGCACTGGCATTGAGAGTGTGACAGGGGGGCGTCGCCCGACGTGAACAGTGCCTACACCTTGAGCGACTGATTTTATCTTGACATAGAATGGCACGGCCTTTGACCTGCGCGATGCCGAACACTCCTTCACGGATCTGCGTAAACTGAATGGCGAAGCGCTCTGGGAACGCGTCGCGCAGCGTACCGTGGGAGCTTGAAGGTCCAGTCCAACTAAACGGTGAGCCAACATCGATCCCGACTGAGTTCAGCGAGGTGCCCTTGGACCTCCAGTTAGGCAGGGCTTCGGGATCGCGGACGGGATGGGCAGTTAGCCGGAATCGGCGTAACTGCCGACTTCCCTTCCGGCATGTGGTGCGTCCACGAATGTTGCCATTCCCATACACTCGCGGCACCACGTTGGACACAACGCGCTGACAAATCCGCTAAAGTCTGCTGACGCGCGTGCTTCTGGCGGCCTATTCTTCTCAAGTTCCGTTAACACATCGGTCCCAGGGCCGTGCTCCCGCACAGCTTACCGAACTTAATTGCTCTCAGCCTCAGGTGCCGTCAGACGCTTGATACCTATGGCACACGGGACCGCGACACGGGACACCAGAAAAGAGCCAAGCGGCCTTTCGCGCAGTTATTGGTCATTACGAGCAGGGCCTGGTGGAAGCTGCGGGCAGGCGTTTTCAACCAACCCGTTCATTCCTCGCGATCGGTTAAACCGAGTGCCTTCCAAACTCTTGCGAAAAAACGGACGTGCCTATTGACGCTTGTCAAGCTGCTCAGATGTCTACTGGCAACCGTTAAATTTAGGTCTACATTTCGTGTAGCGATACTCGGGAGTTTTCATATCAGCGATCCCTGGCCGACGCCCATGGGGAACATCCGGTCGTCTTAAATGGGTCACGATTCAAATGGGTCACGATATGAAATCGAGAGCTCGGTAGTTCCGCGTACTTGGCCGAGGTTTCATGTCGCTTTGTTAAAGCATGCCCCATGAACCAACACAAAAGATTGGAGGGGAATGGCTCGGGTGTTATAACGTTTCATCGACGCGAGTCACACGGGTTCAGATCGACCACCGGAGAAACATGTATTTTTGGAGGCCTATGATGAGCATAATCACGGAACACATGGCAAGGGAACAGAAAGCAAGTACACCCGCGGCTGATGACTCCGAAGCGGCCGTGGTGCATCAGCAAATTGCATCGCTTGCCTATCTGAAGGCCGAAGCACGGGGATTTCTGCCCGGCGACGAACTTCGTGACTGGCTGGAAGCGGAAACGGAAATCAACGGTTCGCGCGCCCGACCCGAGAAACATTGATACTCGGCCGTAGCCAATGGAAATGACGTGGTCACCGCGACACCCCGACCTTGGGCACATGATGCCGTGCCCAGCCAACCTGATCTCGCTACCCTGTTCTTGAATCAAGGCGGGCTGATCGAGGATTGCAGGTCCGCCTGTGAATCCGTGTTCGGCTATCCGAAACAGGACTTGGATGGCCATGATGTTTCCATGCTGCTGCCCACGTTTGCGGGAACCGAACTGGTGATCCATGGGCAGATCAACCCAGGGCTGAGATGCATCTGCCTCTGTGCGCCTCCGTATCGGGCAGATCGGCGCGACGGAAAGAAGTTCGCCAGCGAAGTGCTTCTTAACCAGTTGAATAATGAAGCCGGTGGCGTGCAAATTATTGTTCGAGATCTGGGTGTTGCGACAACGTAACCGACAGTTCAATTTATCAACCAAGGAGCAAGATCATGGCACTAATCAAGTGGGATCCGTTCAATGAAATCGACGATATGGTCAGCCGGCTCGAGCGTTATACCGGCAAGATGGGCTGGCCCAGTCTTCGCCGGGAAAATTTCATGACCAGCGAATGGGCGCCCAAGGTGGACATTGTTGAAACCGATGCCGAGTACACCATCAAGGCCGAGCTTCCCGAGGTCAACAAGGAAGATGTGAAAGTCAGGGTCGAAAACGGTGAACTGACCCTATCGGGCGAGCGCAAGCAGGAGAAAGAGGAGAAAGGCAAAAGATTCCATCGGATCGAGCGTT
Source organism: Thiobacillaceae bacterium (assembly GCA_052145875.1). Classification (GTDB taxonomy): domain Bacteria; phylum Pseudomonadota; class Gammaproteobacteria; order Burkholderiales; family Thiobacillaceae; genus DASQBT01. The sequence continues at coordinate 2,550 of JBKQNQ010000036.1, read as the reverse complement.
ACTATGGAAGCTTCACGCGCAGTTTCACCCTTCCGGACAATGTGGACGAGACGAACGTCAAAGCGACATTCAAGGATGGAATGTTGAATCTAAGCCTACCGAAATCAACGGAACACAAGAGCCGGGCTCTAGAAGTAAAAATTCAGTAGGGGCTGGCCATTCTGTGCCAACCGGCCAGCCAGGATTGCGCGCCGCGGGCAATTTTGGTTGGCTCGGTTTTGATTGCAGTGCGCATATTGTCTTCACGCCCCAGCTAAGTCGGTGGCGAATTCCATCGCCATCCCTGTTCACACACTAACGCATGACAAAGAACTAGGAGGATAGCCCATAGTTCGCCGTAGTTTTGTACCACTAACCTGAGGCGCACCAGGCCGGGGTAATTCACTATTATTGTTCCTTCTGCGCAGTTCCGAGGAGATATTTGCTTGAACGAGAGAGTGCCCCATACTGGGCTTTATAAGCCATTCGCGACGAACTTTTGAGCCTCTACCGGACCAACGGGACCAGTTTCTCGGTAACTCTATCAGCTAAGAAGGCGGCAATGAACTGGGTAAAGACGATATCTATCCTGGCATTATCTTTCCTGGTATCGACAGCATTACCCGCGGGCGCTTTGGCCAGAGGACCGGGGAATGGGGGTTTCCACGGTGTGGGTGGCTTCCACGGCGGTGGAAGGTACGATCGCGGGGGACACTTTTACGGCGGACTTTATTTCGGCGCCCCACTGTTTTGGGGACCCGGTTATTTCTATCCGTATCCCTATACGTACCCGTATTTCTATCCGCCCTACGACGCGTTGGCCGCCTCACCCCCCGCGTACTCGGAAAAGGAAAGTGAAGAAGCCGCCACGGCACCGCAATCGGGCTACTGGTATTACTGCGCCAATCGCCGCGGCTACTACCCGTATGTCCAGGAATGTCCCGGTGGCTGGCAAGTGGTCGCACCGCAGCCTCCGCCACCTCCAGTATCGGAGTCTCAGGCTGTGCCGCCAGCAGTAGCGCCGAAGAAGCTGATTCTGGAAGGCGTGTACTTTGATAATGACAGCGCCCATTTGAGCTCCGAGTCGAGTGCCATCCTGGACAGAGCAGCAGCAACCTTGCAGCAATGGGGTGGCATTAAAGTTGAGGTCGCGGGTTACACGGACTCGGTGAGCACGGATAACGAAAACATCGTACTGTCAAAGCGTCGCGCGAATGTCGTGCGCGACTATCTGATTTCCAAGGGTATCGACGCCAGCCGGCTTACTGCCGTGGGTTATGGGAAAGCCAATCCCATTGCAGATAACAACACTCCCGAAGGGCGCTTTAAGAACCGTCGCGTTGAATTGATACCGCAATAAGTGGCGTGGGAGAGCCGGACCCTGCGGATTCTGCAAGGGGCGTTCCTTTGCGTGCACCGGTTGGACCGAAACCAAGTGCCCCAGTGCTCATCTAGTCACAGAAAGCCAACCAAAGGCAAGGCTGCGCGGATGCTCATCGTCAAAGCAGGCCGTTCAGTGCCCATTCGAAGGCACAGCTGAGTCGTTGTCATTGCGGCTCAACTGCGCGTAACCGAAGTGTCCTGCTCATCTATTTGTAAGGGGCCGTCTTCGCTTCCGCAACGCAGCCGCTTCCTCCACCTTGTCATTTGGCTTGATTCACGGCACGATGCGTGAAGGAAGGCACTTTTATATCCGGCGTCTTTGCGACGCGCTTCGCCTGGGTAAACGTTGGCCATGGGACACTTCGAATTTCGTCTGCGCATTTCGCCCGAGGAGTTATTGGCATACTACCGTGGTCGGGCCAAGCAAGTTATCGTTCAGAGTACTGATGGGATCATAATTCAATTCCCGGCATCGCTCCTCACTCCATTCGTGACCCGCTCAGGGGTTCAGGGGGATTTCGTCTTAACGTGCGATGCAAACCGCAAATGGGCAGACATCCGGCGACTAGGCGATCGCCGGAGAACGAAGAAGTCCAGTCCCCTTGACAGAAGGAATCCTGCATCGCGAAAAGATATGGATGACCAGTAGCCGCCCAACACGAATCGAACAAGATCAGCTGGTTGGATCGCTCGGTAGATCAGGGCCAATTACCTCGCTGTCGGGCACCGCTTCTCAAAACGCCTAGAATGCCAGGCGGACGCCACAGGCAACCATTGGGGAAATTTCGGCCGGGGGCCGTCAATTATCGTATTGAAGCGGCAGCCGTTCTCCAAGACAGCCTGGCGAGTTGGCTAAAGCTTGCGCAGTCAGGAGCGCTCACGATGGATGACATTGAGGACCCGGATGTGAGCGGCCCATAAGTCATCAACCAGCTTTTGTGCACCTTCTCCTCGTATGCGGACGATACAGCCTGTCAGGTCGTCCTGCTTGGTTTGAATCAAAGACAGAATCCTGACGCGTCGCCGAGCTGCGATGCCCGCAAGGAAGCCGAAAGGATCTCCTTGGTGGGAGACATCCAAAGTAATTCTGACTTCTCCGTGGTTGGCTGCGAATATTTCGACAAACAGGCGAAAGATGTCGGACTCGGTAATAAGTCCCACCAGGCGTCCATCACGAAGCACGGGCAA
>JBKQNQ010000035.1:0-5408 GCA_052145875.1 Thiobacillaceae bacterium | reverse complement strand
TCAACGGGTGAAGATTCCGGCGGCGGGAGCTTCTTGTCCAGCCTTCCGCTGGTCCAGAAGTTGAAAGCGGGAAAGATCGTGCTCAATCCCTATGCGCAAGTGGGGTACCAGCATATAACGGCCAATATGAGCATCCCCATTTCGGCTGATGTTGGTGTGCCAGCCGGGCAGATTGAGATAGGCACCGTTGATGTATCCTTGCAAAATTTCGACTTCTGGTACGGGAATCTGGGACTCAATGTGATTGCCGGACCAATTACATTGTTTGGGTCTTGGGGTGGTTTTTCACCGCGCCTCTTTCAATTCACGGGCGAAATCCCTATTTCAGTAGGTCCGGCTGCAGCCCAGCCGACCCTCGAAATGAGCGGAACGAACTTCCAGTTTTGGGCCGCCCAGGTCGGGGCCGCTTATACATTCAAAAAAGGCTATTCGATCCTCGGCGGATTCTTGTGGAACCAAACCGAATTCCGACTGGGTGATCCCCGCCAGGGCTCGGTCCCCCTCCCGAACCAGACTTTGGCGGGTGATGTTTTCATGCAAGTATGGGTTCCTTTTCTTGGGATTCAGGTTATGCAAGAAGGTCAGTACCGAGGTGCCTTTCTGTACAGTCCTCTCGCCTGGTCTTCTGGCTCGTTGCAACTAGGGACCACAGCGCCGTTGTTGTCCAACTTGAGCTATTCGCTGAACCAGCCGGGTAATTTTGCCGCATTTAGTGCCGAGTACTATCTCCTGTTCAAACCTCCCGTGACGTTCAGCTTTTGGGTAAACGGAAGCCTCGTCAGCATAAGAGGGACCTCGGACCTTGAGTTTACCGCCGCGGCTCCAACCGTTGTCCGCTCAAAAGGAGTAACCATCACCAACACGCAATATCTTATCGGGGGCGGAGTTACCTTGGGAGTCGTATTCTAAGCCATTGCCAGAGAGGGATTTCGGATCGTGGAATTTTTTGTTTGACGGAGGAGTTCACATCAGCCTAAAATTAAATTGGAATTGTACAGGACCGTAAATTTGTGATTGAGGGCGAATTGATATCAAGCCCGTAAATCGGGCAGCAGACCAGAGACTATCTGGAACGTTTGAATTAGTCGTGATTATATGCTTTTGCTTTCTTCAACAGATAGAGGCTACGGGGGCCTTGCCTTTCTTGGGTCTTGTGGGAGGAGATAACGGGCCTTTTGGGGGTCCAGGGAATCATCCCCTGACCCTCACTGGCGCTAAGATGGAGGGAATGGCGACACTGCTGCATAATGACGGCTCCATAGCGCAGAATGCCATACGCTCGATGTTGAGGTTATCAAGGCATGATGAATGCGCATATTGAAACGATACTGGTCGTCACAGGCCTCGCAACGGCGTTAGCGATAGTCCTGTGCGTGGCACCACGCCCAATATTGAGGTTAGCTTTTGGTTTTGAGACGCCGCAACCGACTTCTCTGCTCATGGCCAGCCATTGGGGCATGCTGATTTTCCTGATAGGGGCTTTGCTGGTCTATGCAGCATTTCAGCCGAGTGTTCGAGTTCCATCAATGATTATCGGCACTGTTGAGAAGCTTTTCTTTGCAGGATTGATTTTCTTTGGCAACGTGCCAATGACCGCCCCCACAAAGGCTTTGGCAGTTATTGACACTGGTATTGCCGTTTTGTACTTGCTGTATTTCGCAGGATTGTGAAGAGATACCAAATGGTCAGCTCCACGATTCCTAAGGATCGTTTTATCAGGTAATGCAAGAGAGGAGGGGTGATCACAAACCGAACAACAGAATTGCTGCAGATGTAATTGTAGCATTGGGAATCAACTTAATTCTTGTTCAAAGGAGAATGCATATGCACACACAGAGAGGGAGGCTAGGGATTCTGCTGTTGACAGCCGTGCTGACAATCACTCTTGTCTGTGCTGTCGGACAGGAATCCAAAGCTGCTGATGCCAAGAAACCCAACGTTCTGTTCATCATGGGTGTTGACGTTGGTTGGTTCAACATCGGCGCATACCACCGAGGTATCATGTCGGGCAAGACGCCGAACCTCGACAAGCTGGCCGCAGCGGGGATGATGTTCACCGACTACTATGCTGAGGCAAGCTGCACAGCGGGTCGAGCGAACTTCATCACCGGTGAGTTGCCTCTCCGCACGGGCTTGACGACCGTGGGCCAGGCCGGGGCGGACGTGGGCATCCCAGCTCAGGCCTGCACTCTCGCCACCGCCCTGAAGTCGCTGGGCTATACCACCGCGCAGTTCGGCAAGAACCACTTAGGCGACCTGAACAAATACTTGCCGACAGTGCATGGCTTCGACGAGTTCTTCGGCTACCTGTACCACCTGGACGCAATGTCGGACCCGTACTGGTTTGACTACCCCCAGGACTGGATAGATAAGTACGGGCCGCGCGATCTAGTCCACTGCTGGGCTACAGACAGAGACGATCCGACCGAGCAGCCCCGCTGGGGGAAGATCGGAAAGCAGAAGATCGTGGATGAGGGACCCTTGGCACCTTTCCCCAACATGGCTGGACGCCAGAACTGGCAGGAGGGTCGCAAGGCCAAATACGATATGGAGACCTTCGACAGCGTACTGGTCGACCATTCCAAGGGCTTCATGGACAAGGCCAAGAAGGAAGGAAAGCCCTTCTTCATCTGGCATAACACGACGCGCATGCATGTCTTTACCTACCTCTCCCCGAAGTACCAGGCCCTCATGAATCCCAAGAGCAACTACAACGTGGAAGAGGCGGGCATGGCCCAGATGGACGACGATATCGGTGCCCTGCTGAAGCACCTGGAAGACATCGGCGAGGCCGAGAATACCATCGTTGTCTTCACCACCGACAACGGAGCCGAGGTGTTCACATGGCCGGACGGCGGCATGACGCCGTTCGCAGCCACCAAGGGTACTGTCTTTGAAGGCGGCTTCCGCGTGCCTGCAATCATTCGCTGGCCGGGCAAGGTCAAACCGGGCACGGTTGAGAACGGCATCTTCTCAGGACTCGACTGGTTCCCCACCCTCGTGGCCGCGGCAGGTAATCCCGACATCACCGACCAACTCCTCAAGGGGGTGAAGCTCGGCGACCGTACGTACAAAAACCACCTTGACGGGTACAATCAGATGGACCTTATCACTGGAAAGGGGCCATCTGCTCGTCACGAGATCTTCTACTTTGGCGGTCCCCACTTGGGCGCCATTCGCATCGACGACTTCAAGTACCAGTTCTTCCAGCAACCTTACGGCTGGCCTGGGGAAAAGGTCACGACCGACATGCCATCTGTCGTGAACATCCGCCAGGATCCGTTCGAGCGTACTCCGTCACTCCGCGGCCAAAGTCTGAATAGTCTCGGCGGGGGCTACCTGAACGACTTCTATGCGCGCGAGTTCTGGCGCTTCGTAATGGTTCAGGAATATGTGGGGAAGCTCGCGAAGACTGCCATCAACTATCCACCGATGCAGGCTCCGGCGACCTTCAATCTTGACGCTATAAAAGCCAAGATCGATGAGGTAATCAAGAATCGCGAAGGCCAATAGTCGAATTAGCAACACGGCGGGCGGTGACCCTGCGGATTAACTTCTAAGGATAGGGTCAGCCCGCAACAACTCCGCCGCTGCCCGCTCTTTCGGGCGAGTAGCGCGGTTTCTCGAATAGTAGGTGTTTTAGTGGTTTCCAATAGGAGGGGTTTGGTGTTCCATCGGGTTATCGAAGCCTTGCGGCTTTCTACAACCAGACCTGGATATCGGATGATGCGGTGAAGGAGGCGGTCACTCAAGCGATTGACCCGCCAGAACTCTCAACGCACGAGCGGGTGGTCCGATAGGGTCGCCCGCCGGCGTCCTACAACCGTTCGCAACAGCAGGTGAAATTCAGCAAGGGAGGGAAACAATGAGTATCGTGCAGAACAGACCGTTTGCTGTGTCGATTATCGCCGCCATCGTATTTGTGGCTCTCAGCATTCCGGTTTTTCCTGCCGACGATCCGCTTGCTTCCTGGAACGACGGCCCCACAAAGCAAGCCATCATTGCCTTTGTAAGGGAAACGACCGACCAAGCCAGCCCGAAATTCGTGCCACCCGAAGCTCGCATTGCCACCTTCGACCAGGACGGCACGCTGTGGGTGGAGCATCCGATGTACACTCAGGTGCTATACTGCCTGGATCGAGTGCCGGCGGTCGTGAAGGCGAAGCCGGAACTGAAGAACGTCGAGCCCTTCAAGACCGTGCTGTCCGGCAATCGCGAGGCGATGGCTAAGCTCTCTATGAAGGACCTGGAGAAGATCCTGGCTGCAACTCTCACCGGCATGACGGTGGACCAGTTCAGCACTGACGTGAAAAGGTGGATCGCGACGGCTAAGGATTCGCGCTGGAAGCGGCCTTACACTGACCTTGTTTACCAGCCAATGCTGGAAGTGCTGAACTATCTCCGCGCCAACGGCTACAAAACCTACATCGTCACCGGCGGCGGCCAGGACTTTGTGCGCGTCTACTCCGAGCAGGTGTACGGCATTCCGCCCGAGCAGGTGGTGGGCACCGCTGGTGGTACGAAGTTCGGGTACGCCAAGGATGGGAAGCCGTTCCTGACCAAGGAGCCAAAGCTTCTGCTCAACGACGATAACGCCGGCAAGCCCGAGGGAATTCACCTGATGATCGGCCGCCGGCCCTACGCTGCATTCGGCAACTCGACCGGCGACCGGCAGATGCTGGAGTACACGAAGGCCGGCGACGGGGTGCGGCTGTCGATGCTCGTGCTGCACGACGACGCGACGAGCGAGTATGCCTACGGACCAGCCCAGGGGCTCCCCGATACTAAGGTCGGCACTTTCACCCAGTGGCTGTACGACGAGGCGAAGAAGCAGGACTGGACGGTCATCAGCATGAAGAACGACTGGAAACGCATCTTCGCGTTCGAGCCATAGCGCTGAAGAGGCATGACGAAGCAAGCGACGAGAGGTGAAAGACCATGATACAAAACAAACTCCTCAGTTACAGTCTGCGCGTGCTCGCCATTTTGGCGGCCCCGACGACCGTCATGTTTCATGCCCAAGGCACATCGAACAACGATCAGTCGTCCGGGAGCATTGCAAAAGAGTCACCGGCAGACCCTGAACGAGCTCAAAGTCCGAGGGAGTACATAGAATCTCGTTTGGGCGGCAAGATAATCAAAGTCAAAAAAGACTCTTCGGACTTGCTAAGAGCTGAGTTGCTGGTGGAACGAGATGGGTCCGTAACCCGACATGTACTTGAAGCAGCCCTGGACTGAGAGGAATCTACGGGAAGTCCGGATCATCACCACCGAGGGAAACTCAAGGGGAATCCCGCCTGTGATAGTCATTCCTCTCTCGGCGGCATCCGGGTGCTGGTTACATCGCAAGGAAAAGTGCGGCCAGGGCACCGATTGCCGTAGGGGATGCCTGTTTGACTGCATTGTGC
>JBKQNQ010000034.1:0-14746 GCA_052145875.1 Thiobacillaceae bacterium | reverse complement strand
ACCCGCAGACTGGAATTCGACGCCGGGCACCGTATCCCAAATCATTTTAGCCAGTGTCGGCACCTGCACGGCCATCGCTATGCACTTGAAATCACCCTGAGCGGCGAAATCATTCGCACTGAAGACGTGGCGGTGCAAGGCATGGTAATGGATTTTGCCGACATAAAATCCATCGCCAATTCCGCGCTCGTCGATCACTGGGATCACGCTTTTCTGGTGTATCAAGGCGATCGCGCGGTGGTCGAATTTCTCGCATCCATCCCCGACCACAAGACCGTGCTGCTGAGCGGGATCCCCACCGCGGAATATCTCGCTACCGAGGCATTTGGCATCCTCGACGCCGCCTATCTTGATCGGTACAGCAATGGCCTTCGCTTGGAACGGGTGCGCCTCTACGAGACCCCCAACAATTGGGCGGATGCCGTGCGCTAGCGCCCGCACGCGTTTAACACTGGAGCCATCATGCTTAACCTTGCCGTGCCGACACCCCTTAAGAGTTTCATCAGCCGGCTTCCGGTCACCCCCCCCAGTGCGGCGTTTTCGCTGGTGGCGAACCGACTATTGTGGCCGGCGCTTAAAACACTCGATTGGCAGCCCTTGGTCGGGCGACGCTACGCGATCGTCGTGAAGGACCTCGGTCTAAGCTTGCGCTTTAGCGTTAGCCCACGCGGATTCGCCGCCAACACCGGGACACCCGAGCTCACCATCAGCGCCTCGGCCCGGGACTTCCTGTTGTTACTTGGCCGTCGCGAAGATCCTGACACGCTTTTCTTTAGCCGCCGCTTGGTGACTGAAGGCGATACCGAATTGGGCCTCACAGTAAAAAACCTGCTGGACGCCATCGACCCCGAGGCGGTGTTGCAGCGCATGCCGGCACCGCTGGCGCGGGCCGTAAGACACGTAATGGCAGGCTGACAGGGATTCAAGCGTGACGCCGGACGCCCCTACTCCCCGCGGCCACGCCTGGGACCCAACGGCTGGTTCGAGCCCGCATGTTCACACCCGGGCGGCGCGCAAGCTTGGGCAGAAAGACCTACCCAGCCACGTCTTTGGTACTATCAGGTTAAGCCCTGGGTGAGGCGAATGCTTGCGCCACCGGACCCCGCGTCTTGGTATCAGTGAGTCAAATGGGATGGTCGGCAATTGATGCCCGCTTGCGCGATAATCCTGTCACCAATGCCAAGGGCCTGAGATGCCACTTAACTTAGCTCGTCATAAGGATCCCTACGCTATGGATTTCCTCCCTGTCCCCGAACCGGAAGCCATTGCCGGCCATTTTTGCAACGCCTTGCGTTCGTCCGTACGGGAGGAACAGCCCTACCGACATTGGACGCTTGCCCGCACGTTACCCGATGAGCTTTGCGTGGGGGTTCTTGTCTTACCCATTTGCCCGCCCAGCATTGATGAGTGTGGGGGCGTACGGGATCTCCACGACAACAACCAGAAACGGTCATTCTTCACGCCGCGGCTCCAAGCGGATTTCCCGTTCGTTGCGGCATTCACTAAGGCGTTCCAGATGCCGGTGGTTGCGCGTCAGTTCGTTGAAACGCTTGGCCGTGATGTCACAGACATCGAAGGCAGCTATCTGCGGATCGAATACATCCAGGATACGAACGGCGCCTGGCTTCAACCGCACTGTGACATCGTGGAAAAGCTTTTTTCCATGGTGGTCTACCTGTGCACGGGCCCCGAAGCCCAGAACTGGGGTACCGATATCTATGATGGGAATCAAAAATGGGTGGGCCGCTCGTCCGCGACGTTTAATTCGGCCGTTATCTTCGTCCCTGGCAAGAACACCTGGCACGGGTTCGAAAAGCGTCCGATCGTCGGGGTGCGTCGCTTGATGGAAATCAATTACGTGCGGCCAAGCTGGCGTGACCGCGAACAGTTGTCGTACCCGGATCGCCCAATCACGCTACTGAACAAGTAATTGAGCCCGTTGCCCACGGTCGCCCGCAGGCCCGCTCCGCCCGCTATGGAAAAGCCTCGCGTGTTGCTCGGAGTGCTCGGGGTTTGCAGGGCACGGGTCTGCCCCAGGGCACTCAATCGCGGCGAACGCAAGCCCCCGCCTTAGCGACGCCTAGGCTGGCGCCGCGACCGATGCTGTTGACCCGCGCATTTTTGTTGGTAGCGCCGTCACCGCAGCAAGTTGGTCTCCTCCATATACATGGGCGACGCTAAACACATCTGCCAAAACGCTCCTCTCCTCACACAGCCGCTGGCCCGCGCAACCGTCGACGCCGCCTCGACCAGTTACCCCGGGCGAGCATGCTTACCGCATCGCGACCATCGAACAGAAGACGCCGCGCGACCACACGCTGAAGCTCGGGAGCCCGCGCCCTCGATAATTCTTGATTTCAATCAAGGATTGATATATTCATAATGTGATATATTGAGTTCAGCATTGTTGCGAGTCCATAAATTCAACGGGTGGGGGCACGGTCCCCCGATTGCCAAGGGAGGCGGTCATGAAAAACGTATTTCGATTGTCCATCGGGATCAGCCTTGCGCTGGTCTGTCTATTTTCTGCGCTGTTTTCAGGGACGGCCTTGGCTGCGGGTACGAGTGACCCAAGGGAAGACTGCGTCAAATGCCATGCAATCCAGACCCCGGGCCTGGTCAAGGAATGGTCACTGAGCCGACACGGACAAAAAGGGGTTACGTGCTATGACTGCCACAAGGCAGATGACACGGCCAAGGATGGCTACATGCATCACAAACTCCGAATCCACATTATCGTCTCACCCAAGGATTGTTCCGCCTGTCATGCGCAGGAAGTGGCCGAGATGACGCGCTCCCATCACGCCAAGGCGGGGGATATTCTGAACTCCCTGGACAACATCATTGGCGAAGTGATTGGCGGTCCTGCCGCGGTAACCGCGGGCTGCCGGCAGTGCCACGGCTCGAATGTGGAACTGGACGCCAAGGGCATGCCCACTCCGCAGACGTGGCCCAACACCGGGATTGGCCGACACAACCCGGATGGCTCGCGCGGTTCCTGTACCGCTTGCCACGCCCGACACAGCTTCTCGGTCGCGCAGGCACGCACGCCGGACACCTGCGGCAAATGCCATGTGGGTCCCGATCACCCGCAGATCGAAATCTACAATGAATCCAAGCATGGAATCATTTACCGCGCCAAGGTCAATGAAATGAATCTGGACTCCCGAAAATGGGTCGCGGGGAGGGACTACACGGCCGCACCCACCTGCACGACCTGTCATATGGGTGCCGCACCCGGCATTGACGCAACCCACGATGTGGGCGAACGAATTTCCTGGACGCTGCGTCCGGCCATCTCAATTAAGTTGAATATGGTACGGCTGGACAACGGGGACGAATTCGATCAGCCAGCAAGCAAGCCGCTGCCCAAACTGGGCGATGACATCAAAGGCGCCAAAGTCGTGGAAATCCTGACCTGGGAGCAGCGCCGCAACAAGATGAAACAAGTGTGCGCCGCCTGCCACGCGCCTGACGTGATCGAGGGTCATTACAAGCAATTCGACGACGTGGTGGACCTCTACAACGACAAGTTCGCCAAGCCGATGGCCGCCATGATGGACGAGCTGCAAAAAGCTGGCTACCTCACGGCCGACCCGTTTGATGCGAAGATCAAATGGACCTGGTTTGAGATTTGGCACCACGAGGGCCGCCGTGCCCGACATGGCGCATCCATGAATGGGCCCGACTACACGTGGTGGCACGGCATGTATGAAGTGTCCAAGCAGACGTATTCCGAGTGGATACCCGAGATGCGTGAAGTCGTGCGCAATAAGGATGGCAACGAGAAGTTTGCGGACATGCTGCTGACAAAATACTTCAAGCCCATCGAGGGGCATGACTGGTTTTTCAATGGGATCAGCAAGGACTCCATCGAGAAGGTCCGCAAGGGCTATGAAGAACGCTACGGCAAAGGTTCTCTAAAATAGGTTTCCTGAGGAACTGCCCTCCCTGCCGGGAGGGCACCTCCCTTCTCTGACTGAATCAAGGCAATCTATGAAATCCGGATATCTTGCATCCGTCGCCTACGTCGCTTCAATGTTTCTTTGCTTGAGTATTCCAGCGTCCGCCCAGGCGAATCCGACTGACGCGCTTCTCGCGCGGGGTTACCACCAGTGGTCTACGGGCCATCGCGAGCTGGCGCGACGATCGTACGAGCTGGCAGTCAAGGCAGACCCGCGTTCGGTAGAGGCCCACTTGAGGCTCGCGGGACTGTATCTGACAGGCAAGGATTACAGCGCCAGCACCAAACAATATCAGTGTGCGATCAGCCTGGACCCCAAGAATGCCAAGGCGTGGATCGGGCTGGGCATTTCCTACCTGCACAGTGGGGACAAAGACCTGACGCGCGCGGCGTGGCAGGAAGCCATACGCGTGGAGCCAGCACGCAAGGCGCAACTTGCGCCGCTGCTAGCCCGACTTGACGCCGCCAGTCCCTAAGCCAAACAGCACATTGCGGACGAGCTGGTCCAATTTCCGGTTCAGCCTCGGCGCATCGCAAACGCTTTAATTGATCTCGGGCGGCCAAATCAGGTTGTATTCGCGATATTCAGCCGGCCGAGCTCCGGGAAATAAGCGCACCATGCGGCGATAGCATACAAACGAGCTCAACCAAGCCGTTCTATCGGCAGGCGCCGAACGGGGCCGCTGCGCATCAGAGCGTCACCCGCATCTTTCCCTCTAAGCATTGGTGAGTTAACAATTCGCGCGATATGGATTGGGATACCAGAATTGACCTCAGGGTAAACTCGCTCGGTCATCACCAAATGAAGTAACGAATGCAGTGTAACGCACCTAAGCTTAGTCGTTATAGAGCGTCCCCGTCGGCCCTCCAGAATTGCCGAAAACCGACCCTCTTTTCGAGTTTCATAATTAGGTAATGATTTCACCTAGATAATATCTGTTTCAATTGTCTGCCGACGGCGAACATCCGCCTAAGCGGGCACTGGACCACGTTAACAGCAAGTGCTATGCGCATACTCAGCACCCGGGCCTGGTTAAAATCGCTTTATGGTAATCGGCCGGACATTCTCGCGGTCACGATGAAACATGCCGAACGAATCATCGCCAAACTTAGCAAGCTGTGGGACTCATCAAAGCATGCGGTGCCATCCTATCCGCTTCGCTATCACGAGCTTATTGCGGCGGCGGATATCGAGATAGACGACATCCTGTCAAAAACCAAAAACATTCCCTGCCGGCTCGGCTGCAACTACTGTTGCCGTGATGAGCGGATTCCGCTAACCGACACTGAGGCCGTGCTAATCACGAAGCATATCGAGGAAAAGTTGTCAGAAACGGAAAAGGCCCGACTTCTCGAATCAATTTCCGACTCCTCACCCACGAGCGACAGCGCAAGTGAGCCCTGTGCCTTTCTCATTGATGGCCGTTGCGCCGTATATGAGAGCAGACCATTGAATTGCCGGACCTATTTCTCAACCTCGGAAGCGTCCTGCCAGACCTTCCTCCTTGACAAGACAAGACAACCGCAATATTGGCTTGCGCCAAAAATGCTGACGTATGCCGTGCGTGAGGTGTCGAGGGGGGCCAAATATTCCCGGCAGTATGAAATCAACGCACTCTTCAAACGCATCTATGCCGATCCGGAAAAACCCGCACAATGGGCTGCTGGAATCCCCACAGACGAAGTCGATCTGGCCGACCCGGAATAACGGGGGGTGACTAGCTTGCATGCGCTCTCCAGTGTTCACAATTGCAGCGGCGAGGTGAGCCTTGTCTGAGTCAGTCGGGGCAGCCAGCCTCGTTGATCAGGCCAATTTGCTACTCCAAGCCGGGAACCCGCGGCAAGCAGTGCAAATGCTTTCGAAATTGCTGGAGCAAAACACCGGTGATGCAACCGTTTTCCACACGATGGCGATCGCCGCCCTGACCCTAGGAGAAGTGGGATCGGCCGTGCTTGCGGCGGGTGAGGCCGTTCAAATCAGTCCGCGCAGCGCCTCCTTTCAATACACGTTCGGCAGGACGCTCAAGGCGGCAGATCGTATCCGCGAAGCAATCGATGCATACCGGACGGCGATCCGGCTCAATCCGGACGTGGCCGAATACCATGTCAGTCTTGCCGTGGCCCTGAGGAAGGAGGGCAAAAAGGACAAGGCGGCTTCGGCCTATCGCAGCGCCCTGAAGCTGCGGCCTGACATGGTTCAGGCGATTCACAATTTGGCCAATCTGCACGCCGAGACAGGCGATATCGAGGCGGCAGAAGCCGGCTACCGGCGTGCCCTCGAACGCCAGCCGGATTACGCCCCGGCGCTGTATGAGTTGGGCAATCTCGCTCACAAGCGCGGTGATAAGGGCGAAGCCAAACGCTGGTATCAGGGCGCCGTCGCGGCCCGACCCGACTACGGAAAGGCTTGGCATGCTCTGGGGGCGATGCAATATCACGCAGGAGATTTCGAAGCCGCCGAAGTCGACTTAGAACGCGCGGTGTCCGCCGATCCGCGCAACGCAAAGTCCTGGCAGTTGCTCGGCTTAACGCTAAACAATAGGCGCAAGCGCCACGAAGCGATCGAAAGCTTGCGTAATTGCCTCGCCCTGGATGCAGATAACCTCGATGCCTTGATCCCGCTCGGCGCTCTGTTGCGCGGGACCGGGCAGCACCTGGAATCTGCCCAAGTACTCCAGCGCGCCATCGCCGTGAATCCCAAGGCGCCACCGGCCGAAGCCCATTTTTGTTTGGCCGAAACCCTCATGGCCCTCAATGCCTATGCGGCTGCAGCGCAACATCTGGAACAGGGGATTGCCTTGAACACAGGCGAGATGGACGTCGATGCCCACTTCTCGTTGGGCATGACGTACCGAATGCTCTGGAGGTTGCGCGACGCATGGGATCAGGCAGAGAAGATCCACGCCCGGCTTCCGGACTCATCTGTCGCGCTCAGTCTGCTGGCTGCGATCCAGTCCGACTTGGGGGAGGCAGAGGCCGCAGCGGACGGCTTCGCCAATGCGTCCCGGGTGGATCCGCATAACCATCAGGAAAAGTCTAAGCACTGCATGTCGTTGAGCTACATTGCTCAGCCCAGTCTTGAGGACATCCTGCATGAGCATGCTGAATATGGTGCCCGCTTTGCATTCGACCTGCGTGACACCGCACCTTTCAACAACACGGCGGAACCCGATCGTCGTCTTCGGGTAGGCTATGTCTCGGCGGACTTTCGCAACCATTCCGTGGCATGGTTCATCGAGCCGATACTCCGTGCCCACGACCGGGCTGGCTTTGAAGTGTTCGCCTATTTTACCCATGCGCGCGCCGATGCCGTCACTGAACGCCTGCGCGGATACTGTGACGGCTGGGTAGCCGCCACCGGGCTCGATGACGCCGAGCTGGCTGAACGCATCCGCGCCGACGGCATAGACATCCTCATCGACCTCGCTGGGCACACCGCCGGAAACCGGCTGGGCGTATTTGCGCGCAAACCCGCGCCGGTCCAGATGACCTGGCTGGGCTACCTCACAACCACGGGCGTGGATGCCATTGACTATCGTCTTACCGATGCGCGGGTTGACCCGGACGGCGCCGAAGCGTGGCAAGCCGAAACACCGCTGCGGCTGCCCGGATGCTACGTCTGCTATGGTCCACCGAAAAACGCGCCGGAAGCCGGGACCCTGCCTGCGCACACACGAGGCGCCATCACGTTTGGCTCCTTCAACAACCTTGCCAAACTCAGCTCCGACTGCCTGTTGCTCTGGTCCCGGGTGCTGCAAGCCGTGCCCGACTCACGTCTGCTACTCAAATCCAGGGCCATGGCCGATGCCTGGGCGCGCGACCGCCTGCTCCGCCGCTTCGGTGAAGAGGGCATTGGCCAGGAACGCCTGATCCTCACCGGCTGGACCGACGCAACCGATGCCCATCTGGCCACCTACCAACAGGTCGACATCGCCCTTGACAGCTATCCCTATAACGGCGTCACCACCACCTGCGAAGCGCTGTGGATGGGGGTGCCGGTTCTCAGTCTGACGGGCCTAACCCCCGCCTCGCGCCAGGGGCTCACATTGCTCAACGCCGTGGGGCTTGGTGAGCTAGCATGTGCCGACCCAGCGGGGCTTATTGCACGGGCACAACAGCTGGCGAGCAACCTGGACGGCTTGGAGCAGCTGCGCCGGGACTTGCGCGCCCGCGTGGCCAACTCATCTTTGACAGATGCGGCATGCTTTACCGCACACCTTGAACGGGCTTTCCGAATCGCTTGGAGACACTGGTGCGCCGGGGCGGAAACGGCCTAAACAATCGGGGGGCCGAGGGAAATCCCGGCCCACTTACAGATAAGCCGAACGGCTTACGTTTTGCCCCCAGACGTCGCCAATGGCTGTTACATAACCTCGGTAAGGTGTTGCATTAGGGAAACCCACAAAGAACCCCGGACACGCAGGCAGCCGACTTCCGCCCTGCGACGGACATAAGAATCAGCACCTGTTTCAGCCTTTCCGAATCGGGCAGCGAAACCGGTCTGGACGTACGCGTGATTTCCCTCATGCCAACCCCGTCGCGAGGCGGGTTCGGAAAGCCAAGGGCCTTCGTCCCAGGAAGGCAGCCGGGTTGCCCGGGGCGAGCATCAGTTTGATGATCGGCGCGGAGGAGGGGTTGCACCCCAGAACACATTTTTTACTGAAACCGAGGAGTATCAATTGATGAACACCAAAATGAAAGCCTTGGCTGCCGCCACACTGGCTGCCGTGGCAATGGCCTCACCGGCCGCGCACGCCATGACCGAACCGGGCCCCGGCCTTACCCAAAGTGGCAGCCTGTTTTTGTATGTATATGACAGCCGCGACCTGAACCCTGCTGCCACCAACACCGCCATTTTTGATTTGGGCGCGCTCGGCAACACCTTCAACACCAGCACCAGCCAATCCTGGGATGTGACCTCCCTCGGCACCGCGTGGTCGTCATACATCGCGCCGATTCTGGCCGCCGATGGCTCCGACGTTCAATGGGGCGTGTTTGCCGCAACGGGCCCGGGCGGCACCGGCTCCAGCATTGTGAGCACGATGTCCACTGTGGCGGGCGTCAGTGGTACCGCGCTGTCATCCACCGTTGCCAACGCGGATGTGGTGATGAGCACCTACAACAACTGCAGCCCCTCATGCGGCTATAGCGCGGTGACGACCAATGACTTGGCCAGTACCAAGTGGGACAAGACTGCTGGCGTTTCCGGCGTTTCCTATAACCTCGTGGCTGGCCTGGGTTCCTCCATGGACTTCTATCAATACACCTCTACCGGAACCAAGGGTTCAAATGCCGCGACCGAGCTAGCCTTCGCCACCAATGGCACTGCCGACTATTTCACCCTGAATAGCGCTGGCACGCTGACCTACACGGCTGGAACCGCCGCTGTCCCCGAAGCAGATACCTACGCGATGATGCTCGCCGGCTTGGGTCTGGTGGGTGCGGCAATCCGCCGCCGCAAAGCTGCTTAACCGACGCACTGTGCGGCAGTGGGCAGCCTGCCCGCTCCGTTACGTCCGGATCCATTTCAACCGATTTACTGACTTAAGCTTATGAAAGGCAATCTCATGAAACGCAACATCATCAGCGCCGCCGTGGCTGTCGCCTGCGCCGGTCTCGCTTCCCAGGCTCTTGCCCTGGCCCCGACCGATTTGAGCAGTTCCACCACCTCTCTCGTGCGCATTTCCGGTTCCTCAGCCACCAACAATCAGTTGGTCGCCTTCGCCCAGGACGTCTGCCAATCTGGCACCCTGAACTATCTGACGACCTCGGATTCGAACCAATTTGCATTGTTCTGCCAGGCCACGTCCAAAATCCCGGTGTCTAAGACCAACGTGGTCATCATCAAGAACAGTAATGGCGGCTCGGGCAACGGCATCGGCCCCATCGCTTCCGGGGCGAATTTCGCTTTCCTCGACGTGTTCAACGCCAGCTTCAACACCAGTTGCGGCACGGCCACACCGGTAGCCGCCACGACCGAATACATTGACCCGACCAACCCCGGCGGTGGCACGCAGATTGCCCTGAACGGCTACAACAAATACACCTGCGCCTTGATTGATAACAGCACCGCAACGCCGGACCTGGGTGTTTCTGATGAAGAGCCGGCTCTGCTGGTCCAGGCCGGTGCCGTCACGGGC
Source organism: Thiobacillaceae bacterium (assembly GCA_052145875.1). Classification (GTDB taxonomy): domain Bacteria; phylum Pseudomonadota; class Gammaproteobacteria; order Burkholderiales; family Thiobacillaceae; genus DASQBT01. The sequence goes on along the minus strand of JBKQNQ010000034.1, from coordinate 4,642 downwards.
GTCACCGCCGCCCAGTTGGCCACCCTGCAATCCAAACCGTTAAACGTGGTGATCTTTGGTACTCAGGTGACATTGACTCTGCGTAATGCGTTGCAGACCGCCCAAATCGCGAGTGGTGCGCTGCCCGGCAGCTGTACCGTTGGCAACGAATCTGAGGAGTGCATGCCCTCATTGACCAAGGGCCAGATGTCCTCCATTTTTACGGGTAACGCCGTAAGCTGGACCGAGTTTGGGCTGAACAATTCTTCCGACAATAACATTTATATCGCCCGCCGCGTGATCTCCTCCGGCACCCAGACGGGCACCCGGGTGTTCTACCTGAATGACCCCTGTGCTCCCGGAATGGCGCAATTCCTTAACGCCAACAGTGCCGAATCCATCACAGCAGCCACCGCCTGCTCGACCGCCACCTTTGGCGGCGCAACCGTATATGCGGGCAGCGGCGCCGGCAACGTGGAGACCTGCTTGGACAACCATGACCTCGGCGGCCGCTGGGCTGTGGGCGTGCTGGGTCTCGAAAACCCGGCTGTGGGCGATACCACTAGCCACATGCGTCCCATCAAGATCGATGGCATTTCCCCAACCAGCTTGAACGTCGCCTTGGGACGCTGGGACTTCTGGACCGAAGCCTCGCTCAACTATGTCGGCACACCCAGCGGCGACGTCGGTGTGATGCTCAATACCCTGGCCACCGACTTTGACGATCCCGTGGTACTGCGGTCGGTAAACAGCAAGTTCCAGTCCACCAACCTGCTGAACACCGCGGCTGAACCGTGGGCAACCGGGGCGATGGCTCCCGCCACTCAGGTCAGTACCGTACCGGTCATCAACACCAGCAGCCTGCAGACTAACCTGGCCAACGTCTACCAAGACCCAGCGAACTACTACACGCGTTCTATTAACGGTTCGCCGGTCAACTGCCAGCCGGCCGTCACCTGGTTTGCAACCGGCACCAACGGCAACCTCCCACAGTAAGTCGTAGTGCGGGGCTGTGCAACGCCGCCCCAAGCTGAGTACCGAACCTGCCCCACGGGGCGGGTTCTTTTTTATGGGAGCACCACGATTTGGTTGCGGTGAAAAACTCCCGAGAGACGGGAATTGCGTATTTGCCGATGGTCGCTGCGATCGTTCAGGATGCGGGCATATGACCAATTGCGGTTTTTCCAACGTTCCTGCAAGGCTTATGACCCATGTCATGTTGGTGAAATTTTTAGCCGGTATTGTAATAAAAATGACAAATGCCTTTACTGAGTCAAATCGCGTGCCTGCCGTGCGCACGCGTGGGGCACTCCGTAAGTCCGTAACCGCATGCGCGAAGCTGCTAGGTGCTGTCGCCCTTTTCTGTCTGTATGTTATTGCGAGAGGCGCAGACCTGTCTAGCGCGGTAACAGACTCCGTTGCCGACGCGAAAGCCGCCGAAAAACCAGGCGCAAGTGTCGAAGACCAGCCGGAAACCAAGGCTCCGGACGCGACAAGGGTGGATCTCCTGGAGTTCGACGTCCAAGGCAACACGGTATTGCCCAAGGAAACGATCGAGCAGACGGTTTATCCACATCTAGGACCCGGCCGTCCAGTCGACGAGGTACAGAGGGCGCGGGCCGATCTGGAAAAGGCCTACCACGATTCCGGTTACCTTTCGGTCTATGTTGACGTGCCCCCGCAACGCATCACCCATGGCGTCGTGATCCTCAAAGTGACCGAAGGGGTTATCGGCCGGACCCGGGTTAAGGGCGCGAAGTACACCCTGCCCTCACGGATTCGTGAGGAGGCACCGTCAACAGCGGAAGGCACAATCCCCTTCTTCCCTGACTTGCAGAAGGATATCGAGCAGGTCAACCGGGCGCCGGGCGTGAAAGTGGTGCCCGTGCTTCAATCGGGACGGACCCCAGGCACCATGGACATCAGCCTAAACGTAGTGGACCAGCCGCCGCTGTCCGCCTGGCTCGATCTCAACAACGCCTACAGCCCGGATACCACCAAGTTGCGGCTGTCCGGCGGGGTGGCGTACAGCAATCTATTCCAGCTCGGCCACAGTTTGTCCCTGCAATATCAGGTTGCACCCGAGAGCCCGTCGGAGTCCAGTGCCCTGTCGGCGTCCTACACCGTGCCGCTGGAGGATTTCAGCCGCTATCTTTCCGTTTACGCGGTTCATTCGAGCAGTAATGTGGCCACCTTCGGCAACCTCGTTACGGTGGGCAATGGCGACATTGTCGGTACGCGTTACATCCTCCCATTGCCGTCGCGCGCAAGCCTGACGCACCAGTTCTCCTTCGGCCTGGATTACAAAGATTTTGGTCAAAGCGTACAACAAGGCGATACACCCGCCCAAGAAGTGCCCATCCATTATTGGACGCTGAACGCAAATTACGGTGGCCGGCTGGATGACGCGCGGGGAGACTGGCTGTTTGGCGCAGGCACGGTGTTGGGACTCCGAGGATTGGACTCCAGCGAAACCGAGTTTAATGCCAAGCGGTATATGGCCAACGGCAACTTTGCCGCGTTCAAGATCAACCTGCAACGCGACCAAAAACTGTATCAGGGCGGCTGGGCGCTGATGGCACACGCCGACCTGCAGCTTGCCGACCAGCCCCTGATCAGCAACGAGCAGTTCACTGCGGGCGGCGTTGGAAGCGTACGCGGCTACCTGTTATCTGAAGCGCTCGGTGACGTGGGTTCGCGCCTCAGTCTGGAATTACACGCGCCCCTGCTGGCGAGAAATGGCTGGGGCGGACTCAAAAACCTGCAGCCCTATCTGTTTGCCGACGGCGCGTATCTAAGGGTACTGGATCCACTGCCAAGTCAACAGGATTTTTTCGATCTGGCTTCGGTGGGCGCGGGCCTGCAGATGAATGCTCGGAGTGTCAATCTGGGCCTGAATCTGGCTTGGCCCTTGATCGTGACGACCAGTACGCCCGACCGCAATGTACGCATCCAATTTGATGCGCGCGAGGATTTCTGACGTTGGAAAGGCCTGCCATGAAAGCGACGAATTACCAGAAGTCCGATATCGTCCGCAGATACCACGTGGCAAGAGCTCGGCCGGCAGGTTTTCCGTTCCGGCTCCGGCTGCTGGCTTATGCCATCATGACAGTGTGCGCGGCAACGGCGCGGGCCGGAACACCCGTTAATGCCGGAATCACCCCCGGAATGATCCCAACCGGGGGCGTGGTGACAACGGGAAGTGCGACCATTCGGGCGCCTCAGGCAACCGCCACGGGCCAGTTGCTGCAGATCAATCAAGCCAGCCAGCAGGCGATCATCAACTGGAGTTCCTTCAATATCGGTTCGGGCAGTGCAGTCGAATTTAATCAGCCCAATTCTTCGGCAGAGGTATTAAACCGCATCAATGACAGCAATCCGACCGTGATCCAAGGGCAGTTGACGGCCAACGGCCACGTGTATCTGATTAATCAGAACGGCATCCTGTTCGACAAAGGTTCGCAGGTGAATGTGAACTCACTAATTGCATCGTCACTGGATATTTCCGATGCCACCTTCACCAGCGGCATCACGTCCGGCCTCAGCAACAACCTCGGCAAACTGGTCGCTCAGGGCTCGCTGAAGATGATCCTGGATCAGAACGGGAATCCATTGACCGACCTTCAAGGTCAGCCTTTGACCAATATGGTGGCCAACTACGGAACGATCAAGAGCGTCGACGCTGCGACCGGCCAGGACGCGGGGGGGACGATTATGCTCTTCGCCCCCCAAGTGGAAAACTATGGGCAGATTACCGCGAACAACGGCCAAGTTGTTCTGGCCGCCGGCGGCCAAGTGTATTTGCAGCTTTATTACAATCCGGCCAGTAGCGTGGGCAATCCGGCGAATGATCCAAATGGTTATCTGATGCGCGGACTAGTAGTCAAGATTCAGGCAGGCAGCACGCCAGTCAATTTATCCCAGCTTATTGCAGCGAATTACGGTTCGATCGAAACCGACCGCGGCAATACCACACTGACTGGCATGATCGTCAATCAGGCAGGGCGTGTTTCCGCCAATACCGCCTCGACCCTAAATGGTTCCATTTGGCTGATGGCGGACCCGACCAACGGCGCACTCACCCTGACGCCGGGCAGCGTCACCCAAACCCAACCGGTATCGGATGGAACCACACTCGCGCAGGACCAGAACTATTCCCAATACAATGCCGTGATCCAGTTGCAGGGTAGTACCGTCGACAACTTCGGCAGCGTCGTCGCACCTGGTGGAACCGTCGCTATAAATGCAAGCACGCGCTTCTTGCTTGAACCGGGCAGCCTGCTGAGTGTGGCGGGAACGTGGTCCGATCTTCCCTACGATGCGAATTTCCTCACGGTTAAGCTCACCAGCTTTGACCTCGCCAACGACCCGATGCAGAAGGGCGGCTTCCTGCTGGGGCAGACCGTGACCGTCGACACGCGCCAGCCGTCACCCCCGCTATTTAGCATTTCCGATGATATTGCCTCGATTGAGCAAAGCGTGACAGAAAAGGCCGCCGTGGCCGGCTCCATCGTCGTTGGCACAGCCGAGTTCATTTCTGCGCCGGGATCCACCGTTGACGTGTCAGGCGGAGGCTACATCTATTCCGGTGGCATCAACCCAACCAGCTCACTGGTATCGAATGGAAAGATTTACAGCATTGAGACTGCGCCCATCGATCTCC
>JBKQNQ010000033.1:0-4881 GCA_052145875.1 Thiobacillaceae bacterium | reverse complement strand
GTCGATGGGTAGGTTTGTCTGAGTTTATCGAGCTTCTTGAGCACTTCGGGCTGCTCACTCTTGATCACGAAATAGTAGCCCGTGCCTTGCTTGGGCTTGGTTTCGATGCTCAGTGCCGTCAGGCCCTTTGTCTCAAGCGCTCGTACTTCACGACGGGCCAGCTCTTCGCTGCCATAGAGCCCGAGTGAAATACCATTGCGCTGCGGGTCGTCTCCGATTACGAACGCCTCCTGAATGCCCAGCGCCTTGATCTCCTGCAGTTTGGTCAACGCCGCGTCGCGACTGGGCAAGGGAGGGAAAATCACCCAATACATTCGTTCAAGCGGGGTCTCGATCACCGAAAGCGGCTGCTCGCTCGCCAAGCCGCGTAATGCGTCCCGTCCATCCTTGAATTCAGCCGAGGGCAAACCCCGCCACTCCACACAAATCGCGGCGTCCCGATCCTTTGCATCGATCGGGGCGGCACTTGCATCGGTAGGAGTCAGTTCGGTACGCCGCAGGATGATCTCGTCCGAATGCAGTGACTCCCGACCTTCACCGATCGAGCCCGACATGCTTTGCCAAAGGAAATATCCCCCGATAGCCAGATTGATCGCCACTAAGGCCACAATGACGATGCGCATTTCTTATCTATCCTCGCGTGCCATCAAGGCCAAGCCATCCAGCACCAAATTTGGGGCAAACGTCACCTGAAAGCCAAGCATCGGTTTGATCCACTTTGCATCACCGCCGGCAATCAGGCATGCCGGTGGTGTTCCACGCGCAGCGGTCACAGTTTCGCGTGCTTGGCGAACCGCACCTGCGAGCGCATAAGCCGACCCCGATTCGACCGCATCCGCGGTGTTGCAGGAGAATCCTGCGATGTTCCCCATTGGGTGATCGATCTTGCTCGTGCCCAACGCCAGTGCTGCATGCATGAGCCGTTTACCGGGAACAATCATCCCACCGCGATAGTCGCCGCTCGCTGCCAGCCAGTCTACTGTCATGGCCGTGCCAAGTGAAATAATCAGGCACTCTCCCAATCGCATTGCGTGTGCCGAGATCAACGCAGCCCAGCGATCCGCGCCAAGTTGATCCGGTGTGTCATAGCAATTCGTCACCCCGCAGGCGTAGCGCGAGGCTTTGACCCATTCCGGCTCAATTCTCCACGGCCCAACGGCCTCGATGAGCATAGTCTTGCCTCGTTCTCCCGACACATTACTGACTACGATTCGATCCGGGGGCGCGAACTTGTTGAGGGCCTTGGCGAAATCTCCACCTTCAGCATGGGTATAGGGGCGCTGCGCGACAAGCTTTCCATGCCGCGCGAAGCCCCATTTGATACGGCTGTTACCAATATCCACCAGAAGCAAGTTCATCGCCTCGCCCAAATTCACGTTCGTGGACGCAACGTGACTTCACCGCAACTGTAACGTCTCGGTGCTCCCGTTTCATCTACGACGAGCAGCGCTCCGACTGCATCAACGCCGATTACTTTGCCCGAAACCTGTGTCCCGTCGGGCAAAACCAGACAGACGTGCTTCCCCTGGTATGCATGCCACTCACGCCATTCTTCCATGTAGGGAGCAAACCCACTTTTGTCAAACGCTTTCAGCACGGAAACAATTTCGGCGACGCAATCGACCATTAAATCATTGCGCCTTGTGGTCCAACCCAACTCCGCCATATCCACCACGCCCTGGCTGATTTCCGAGCGCATTACTTTGGGTAGCGCGAGGTTGACCCCGACGCCGATGACGGCCGACGCTGGACCCGTGGCTTCTCCCTGTATTTCGACAAGAATACCGGCCAGTTTTCGGAAATTCGCCACGATGTCGTTTGGCCATTTCAACTGGAGCCGGTATCTGCTATGAGGTGACAGGGCGCGAATCAGGGCAAGCCCGCTCACCAAGCTCAGTCCGCCGAGTTCACCCACCGGGCGCTCAAACCGCCATGAGATCGAAAACATCAGCCCCCCTCCGGGGGAAGCCGACCAAGATCGCCCGCGCCTACCCTTTCCGCTGGTTTGATATTCGGCACAAATTACCGTCGGCACGGCGTCGGAGCCAAGCCGTCTCATCAGCACGCTATTGGTTGAATCGACCGCTTCAAAAACCTCAAGACTTAACGCGCTGTCTACACGTTTGAGGGAATCCGTGAGGAGCGTCGCGTCCAACCATTCGCAGCTACGCGCCAGGCGGTACCCTTGGCCCCGAACCGCATCGATTTCCAGCCCCATCTCCTTGGCTTGCCGGATCAGGTTGTGGACCGTGCCACGCGAAACTGCATATTCTCGGGCCAGGTCCTCGCCGGAATGATAATTCTGATCGCTCAACTGGCGGATCAGCGGAAATAACAATGCAGTCATGGACTGATTTTACCGCCTCTTAAATTTCGCTGTTGATAAATAGGCGTGGCGCCTGCCCCGTGCAGCGGAGCGGCACTGGCTGCTTCAGACTGCCGCATACGATGAGGGCCATGCCCGCCCACCGAGTGACGGATTGGCGTTCGCGCAGACGCACACGACCGGAATGATTAAGGCGTAGGAGGGCGCCAAACTTGGCGCTTGGGCCCTCTGCCCGCCGACGCGTCGGTTGACCCACAGCGGTGCGCGCAGTGTCGCTATGGATTCACGCAAGCGATGAATAGGCCGTCTCCCGGCAATACCCGTGGACGCCCGAGATCGCGCTTCATTCCGGCTGCACTTCGTTGCAAAAGCGGGTGGCACCCATTGCAACGTCGCTTCCCTCGCGAATGAACCCCCCGTTTGAGGGCCAGCGGCCATGGTCCGGCTTAACGATTGGCCGCCACCTGTGAAACCATCTTCGCCAATGCCGCTTCGCAATGGCGGATGAATGGGGTACTTTGGTACAACACACCCGATGCCCCTTCAATGCGTGCCTGGCAGTGCATTCTGAATGACTGATCGTTTGCCACGGCGACCGCCTTCGTTGCATAGTCGGATTTGCTTTCGGCCACCAAGTCCATGAAGTTCATTGCCCGATACATCCCGTAGGTGTGCCGCGAACGCTGCAGCGCTCCCGGCAACGTCACAATGGGGATACCCATGGCGAAACCTTCCAGTGACGTGTTCTGGCCGCTGAAATGCAGCGTGTCCAGCATTACGTCCGCACAACGTACCAGTCTCAGGTACTCGGTATGCGGGAGCCTGCCGATAAACGTGAGCCGCGCGAGCAGTTTTGGAGATAACGTTGCCATCCTTCGCTCGATGCTGTCACGCAGGTGATGCTGGGCCGGCTCGACCAGGACGATGCGCGTTCGGTCGTCGCGCTCAACGATGTCGAGCAGTACGTCATCCATGTCAGGATGGATCTTGAACAGGGCTTGTGGACAGAGGTAGAGGTGGTCGTCATCTGAGAGCCCGAAGGCCTTCCGATTCTCCCCGGTAGGTCGCGGGGGCCGATAATAATATGCCAAAGTACCAACGTCTGGCAGCACGACAAGCTGCTCCGAATAGTCCGCCTGCGCTTCGGCCACCTCGTAGAGACTCGATGACATGAAATAATCAATATTGGGTATGCCCGTCGTGTCTGGGTGACCGAAGGAGGTTAGCTGCACCGGGGCGAGGCGCGCGAAGGCCAGCAAGTAACTGATGGGATCCATTCCAATGTCTTGCCAAAACAGGATATCCAGGGCCAGCGCTGCAATGGCCTCACGCATCTTCTGCAGGTCACCTCCCGGGACCCGTAGGACGCGATCTGCAGCACGATCAATGGCCAAGGCGACTTCATCGGACGGCGTGGCACCGATGCGGATTACCACAACTTCGAAGCGGCTGCGGTCCAAGGTTTCGACCAGTCCACGTGACGTGTGGCCGATGCTGTGATTCGATAGATTTGCCGACGCCACACCAATCCGGATGCGTCCAGAAGTCCCAATCCATTCGTCAACATGAGGGGATCTCCAGGCCAACGACGGTGCCAGATGCAGGTGCGTGGCGGCGATTCGCGTATGCAGTTGCTTGTTGCACAAGCCGTGATAGGAGAGGTAGAAATAGGTTCCGGGGAACCAGGCGGGATCTGCGATGCGTCGTTCAGAGGCTTCGAGCTTGGCCAGGCGATTGTCAATGCGCTGGCGAACCTGGACAGGGTATTCGCGATCCGGGATCACGCTGCAAACGAGCAGCGCCTCGCGCAATAAACTACTGCCATCCTCCTTATCGAGCTCAGCAATTTTCAGGAGTATCGCAGCGGCTTCGTCGAGGCGATCGAGCCGCTGATAGGTCTGCGCCAGATCCTTGAGGCAGGTAACACGGCCGGGCTCAAATTCCAAGGCTTTGACGTAGTGATCTATCGCCTCCTCAAACTTCCCCTGCTGGACGAACATGCCGCCCAGATTGACGAGTGCGTCGACGTGTTGGGGATTCACATCGAGTGCAAGCCTGAACTGCTCTTCAGCACTGCGTGTGAGCCCGCTATGAAGAAGGTGAATGACCCCTTGATTGTAATGACAGTCCGCAAGTAACCTCCTTGCAGCAACGACATCCTTCGACTTGCGGATCGCCTTTTTGCAGAGTGCGGCGGCATCCATGTACCGACGTGCCAGCATAAGTTGGCTGGCCTCGACCAGATATTTGTTCATCGTTGACTCAGAATTGGCGTAACGGGATTGAACGGATTCAATTCATGCCAGATTCGAAGCGGGACGGTCAGCCCGGTTCGCGTGATTGGCCGTACTTATATTAGGCGAGATCTTGCGCCGTCGCATTGACCTGGGTACCCAAGGTCAGTCCATTTCTGAACCCGCCTCCCGCTGGGTGGTTTACTGGGTGTTGTTGGGGGGATTGGGTTTGGGGACGCCCCCGGTGTGGGGGCGTGGGTTTTAGGGGAGTCTGACGATGACCTACTTTCACACGGGTAATCCGCACTATCATCGGCGCGA
>JBKQNQ010000032.1:0-4550 GCA_052145875.1 Thiobacillaceae bacterium | reverse complement strand
CACAGCGTTTCACGAAGCCCTCCGGCGTTCTTCGATCTTAGAGAAAGTCTGATTAGGTCCCCGGGGTCCCCCGTGCGCCCCTGTGAACCCTGTGGTTCAAGGCTTTCGTTAGTCCTTAATCAGAGCTTTCTTAGTGCGCAGCGGTTTGACGCGCGAAAATTGCCCTGCGGAAAAGATAGTCCGGTGGCGGTAACGCCGATAGGTCACCGAAGTAATTTTTTGGGACATGCCCCAGAGGGGGCGGCGTTGGTCGCGGAAATCGGCAAGACTCCCGGGGATCGGTTAGGGTACACTGGATAATAATGGTTGTGCTGTCCGGCGTTTCGGGTCGGCGACTGCTCTGGAGGCTTTATGTTTGAAGGTCTGTTTCAACCCATGCACCTGCTGGTGATTTTCTTCATCGCGCTGCTCGTCTTTGGTCCCAAGAAATTGCCGGAGTTGGGCAAGGGTCTGGGCGAAGGCATTCGCGCGCTGAAAGACGGTATGAAGGATCACGACGCCAAGCTTGAAGCCAAGCCTGAAACAAAGCCCGAAGTTAAGCCTGAAAACAAAGCCTGAATCCACGGCGACCTCCTGGTTGCCTGCGTGCCAGAATTATTGCTGCTTCGATATAGTTTCCGCATCCAAGTCTAGATGAATTGTGGCGAACGGTGAGTTCAAGCTCACTTCATGTCCGCTGCATACCGTTCTGTCCCCAAGGTTGGAATAGAGATTCCGCTTCGATTTGTGAATCCCACAGGAGGGTTTTTGTGTGCGTGAAAATTGTGGCAGGTCTTCTTCTGTTTCTGTTATTGACGATTCCGGCGCTTGCCGACCAGGTCGTCCTGAAGAACGGCGACCGGTTGACCGGCTCGATCACGAAGTCGGATGGCAAGCAACTGGTGATCAAGACCGACTATGCCGGCGACGTCACGGTGAAGTTTGACGCCATCCAAAGCCTGACTTCAACGGGCGATCTGCACGTCAGTCTCGCTGGCAAGACGGTGGTGGGACCTGTGACCACGAGCGGCGAGGACGTGATTGTCGCAACCAAGACGGCGGGACCGGTCGAGGCTCCGAAGGCATCCATTACGACGCTGCGCAGCCCGGCCGAAGAAGCGGCTTATGAGAAGAGCCTGCATCCGGGCCTGTTGGAAGGCTGGAACGGCGGCCTGAATCTGGGCCTTGCCGTGACCCGCGGCAACAGCGAAACCAAGAATCTGAACATCGCGTTCAATGCCGCGCGCAAGGGATTCCACGACAAGCTGACCCTTTACACCAACTCAATTTACGCCACCAACGACCTGCCAACGGCGTCACCCCACACGACCGCGAACACGATTGGCGGAGGGGCGCGCTACGACCGCGATTTCGCGCCGCGTGTCTTTGGTTTTGTGAACGGCGATTTCTATCACGATGAACTGCAACACCTGGATTTGCGCTCGACGCTTGGTGGAGGTCTGGGCTGGCATGCCATCAAGAGCGACCCCACGACCCTCGATCTGCTGGCCGGCGTGAACTACACCCACGAGGGCTACTCGGCCTTCATACTTCCGACGCCGCCACCGGCTGGTACGCCGGTCGCAGCCGTGACCCATAGCCTGGCGGGTGCCACGCTGGGAGACGCATTCATGCACAAGGTCGGCAAGGGCACGGTCATTACGCAGAGCTTGTTCTTCTATCCCGACCTCAGTGACACCGGCCAATACCGCGGCACATTCAATTTTGGCACGGTCACCAAGCTCAACAAGTGGCTGGGCTGGCAGAACTCATTCGGAGATATCTATGTCAGCAACCTCCGCTCGGAACGAAAAAGAATGACCTGCAGATTTCAACGGGCCTGAATTTTTCTTTCACGCATTAGAAAGGCACACGTAGGGACAGCCGCCCCCGGCATAACGTGCGCCTCGGCGTGGTAAAATTTCATCGTGGCGCCCGCCTTGTCTCGTACCACGCGGCGCTATGGGTTACCAGTTTCCACAATAGTTGTAGGCGCGTAGCTCAGTTGGTTAGAGCGCTACCTTGACACGCCAGCGTTCCAAAGCAGAGCGGGCAGACTGGCGCGGCACCCCAAGTCTTGATCTTTGTACAGCAAGAGCCGGCAGTCTGGCGATCCCTACCCTTTTTCGGACTTCTTGATCCATTTAGGCTGAAGCCCCTTCGTCACAAAGTCTTCCATAGACATAGCACTGCCTGCCGGAATCAGGCCGCGCCGCCGCATTTCCTTATCGAATTCGATCAGAGCTTTGTCTCGTTTGACAGGTGAATTCCAAACGGGCTTCATGTACTGAATCCACAGTTCGATCTCCTCAGTTGTAATCTGGCGCGTCTGACAAAGAATCTCGGCCACGTGCACAAGCGCTCGGACGACGTTCGATGGAATCACCCTTTCAGGCACGCTCCACACACCCTTGCGGAATGAGTCCGTATACAAGCAGAGTTGCTTCAGGTTATCCAGTAGCTCTGTGTGTCCAGCGTTTGGATAAAACATCGGGAGGAAGTCGTCAAGGCGACGTGCGCCCTTAGACACCATGCCAAGCAACGTCCAATGTGCGTTTTTCTTCGTGTGTGAACGGTAGTCTTTCCACCGTTCAATCAGTTCTCTGTCATCGGATGCCACTGCCAACCCTCGCAAAACGGCTTCTTTGCCAGCTTCTTCGATGGAAAGAATGGCAAGCGCGAGCGCACTTGCGCATCGTTTGTTCTCGAAAAGAAGCCGCGCGTCTTTTGCCAGACGCACTGCGTTTTGCCTAGCGACATTCATGCCTTCCGCGATCTCAGCCGAGGTCAATCTGCCGCGATACTGCTCCGACTTCCGCATGATCTGAGTCTATAATGCTGGCGCAAGGCTTCGAAATGGAAGGGCTGAATGGAAGATAAGCCACACATCTTCGTCCGAACTTTTGAGCAACTAATCCTATTTCCGCTTGACATGTTCGTTCTGGTCGCGGGTTTGATATTTCTGATCGAAAAGGCTTGGCTTTTTGGTGTCTTTCTTCTGTCGATGGCTCTGCTTTTCGGTATTGTAGGGCAGGCACTTCCCCACAGAAAGAGGCAGACCACTAGGCAACTCTACTCACAAAATGCCAGTGAACGCTTTGGCAACATCACCCATGAAGAGGGTAGGGGTCTGGGGAAAGCCATGATCCAGACTGGCTTTCTGGTTGGTCTAGTACTTGGTGCTGCTGCTCATCATCGTGGCCTACCGTGGCACTGGGTATTGTCAAACTTTTTCGGCTCGTTATTCTTGTTCCCGCCCGTTGCAATCGCGTTCTGTTTCGTGTGGTCGTGGATTATGGAAAAGCTGTGCGGGCAGCCGCGCAAAGTGTAACTCTCGGTGCGATGATGGCAAGTCAAAAGGAATGCGTCGATGCAGGCAGCCTTGCCAAAGCTCTCTTGGGATATGCACTCACACCTGCTGGTCCTGAACTGGAACGAAAATGTACTCCGCACTATTTGGATGAACTCCTGTTCTTGAAGTTGTTTTCTGTGGATTACGTTCTGGGAATGAAGGCGGTCGCTCAGCCTGCGTTCACATCTGTCAGGATGCACTACAACGAAGAAATCGAACGCTTCTGTGTCGGCAAGGAATCGCCCTTTACCCACAGCAGAGTCGTTGCGCGTTTCGCAGCGTATTCTGAAGCGTGCAACGCGAATACCTTAGCGCCCAAGGAATACAAGGGAAAGCAACTGGTCTTTTGGGAACTCGGAAAAGTATTTTCTCGCCTTGCATCCGATGCTGACCCGTGGGTGCCGAACGCCCTAGAAGTGGCACTGCACGCAAACATTTTCGTGGGGGACTGCGAACGGCTCGCAGATTTTCTCGGACAATACGATATAGCTCAAATCGTTTCAAACAACGCGGGCAGTAGGTGACGAAGTGAGGCCCCGCAAAACCGAAGAAGTCACCGACGTGCTGGCACGCTGGCATGAGCGGACGCTGTACCCTGAACCGGGCGACTGGGTGTTCCCCAGCCCGAAGATGGGCGGGAAACAACCCTATTGGCAGGATTCGCTCATGCGTAAAGTTGTCTGGCCCGCCCCGAAGCGAGCGAGGATTACCAAGCGCATCGGTTGGCATACGTTCCGCCGTTCGCTGGCGACGCTGCTGATCGACAAGGACGCACCTGTGAAGCTGACGCAGGAGATCATGCGGCACGCAAACAGCCGCGTGACCCTCGAACTCTACCAACAGGTGAGCATGAAGGCGAAGCAGGAGCTTCAATCTAGGGTGGTATCCGAGTGGTAAAATAACAAAACGTAGGCCCGTAGCTCAGTCTGGTTAGAGCGCTTCCTTGACACGGAAGAGGTCGATGGTTCGAGTCCATTCGGGCCTACCATTTATCTTATGGAATCTGCGGTCGAGGACATCGCCGCTCGGCTTTGATGTCTCGATCAAGGGCAGACAATTTAGAGACCGGTGGTTTGATACCGCAGAATCGCCGAAGCCACCCGGTACTCATAACCCGCTTGCGACTCCGTGATTTCCGCTTGCGTCTGCTGCAGTTGGGCCTGGCTGAGTTCCACAATCGAGCTCAGGCCGAGTTTGTAGCGCGTCTGCGCCAAGTCCA
>JBKQNQ010000031.1:0-4797 GCA_052145875.1 Thiobacillaceae bacterium | reverse complement strand
CACTGACCCGAGGACAACTCAACCTTCGACACTAAATTAATGCACCCGGGTGTCTCATACTCATTGACACGTTCCGAACTCGCGGCACCAGTTGCCACTATATTGGCATGTCGCATAGCTCCATACTCGGCCGTTCCCGATAGAATGCCAATACTATTGGGCCTCACGACCTGCATAAATGTTGGCCCTACACCTAAGAAGAGCCTGCCGCTGAAGGCGCTGGACTGGGCTGTGCCATGCCGGCGCCGCTGATAACAAGAGACTGATATGACTTTTTCTGAACTTGCCAATTTCATTTGGTCGGTGGCCGATGATCTAAGGGGTGACTACAAACAGGCCGACTACGGGAAAATCATCCTTCCGTTCGCCCTCTTGCGCCGCCTGGACTGCGTTCTGGAGCCGACAAAGGCCGCCGTGCTGGCTGAATACGCCAAGCGTAAGGATGAGGGTGTCGATCTGGACATTTTCCTGAAGCGCAAAAGCAAGCAGTCCTTTTACAACGTCTCGGAATTCACCTTCACGTCCCTGCTGGACGACCAGAAGCATATCCGCCAAAACCTGGTGAAATATATTGGGGAGTTCTCCGACGACGCCCGGGACGTATTTGAGCGGTTCAAGTTCCTCGATCGGGTGGCCGAGCTGGACGACAAGGACCTGCTGTTTCTCCTTGTCAAAAAATTCGCATCCATCGACATGCACCCGGATGTCGTGCCAAACGAGTCCATGGGTCTGGCATTCGAAGAACTGATCCGGAAATTTGCGGAAGCCTCAAATGAAACCGCCGGGGAGCATTTCACCCCGCGCGAGGTCATTAAGTTGATGGTGCATCTCATCTTCGCGGGGGACGACGCGGCCCTGTCAAAGCCCGGTGCGGTTCGGTCCATCTACGACCCTACGGCCGGCACTGGCGGCATGCTCTCTGGGGCCGAACATGAAGTGGCCAAGCTAAACCCCTCAGCGCGGCTGCGGCTTTTCGGCCAGGAACTCAACGATGAGTCTTACGCGATCTGCAAGGCGGATATGCTGATCAAGGGCCAGGATCCGGACAACATCCATCGGGGCAATACCCTGTCCGATGACCAGTTGCCTGACGAAAAATTTGACTACATGTTGTCCAATCCGCCATTTGGGGTGGACTGGAAAAAAGTGCATGACGCGGTCAAAACGGAACACGAGAAGAAAGGCTATGGTGGCCGCTTTGGTCCTGGCCTACCCCGCGTATCCGATGGCTCAATGCTTTTCCTGCTGCACCTCATTAGCAAGATGCGCCCGGCGGCTGATGGTGGCAGCCGGTTTGGCATCGTCCTCAACGGCTCTCCCTTGTTCACCGGCGGTGCCGGCAGTGGGGAAAGCGAGATCCGGCGCTATGCGCTGGAGCACGACCTGGTTGAGGCCATCGTTGCTTTGCCCACTGACATGTTCTTCAATACCGGCATTGCTACTTACGTCTGGATTCTGAGCAACCGGAAAACGAAGAACCGGAAGGGGCACGTTCAACTAATCGATGGCAGCAGCTTCTGGGAAAAGATGCGCCCGAGCCTGGGAGCTAAACGCCGAATGATGTCAGATGCAGACATCGCTGAAGTTACCCGCCTGTTCGCAGACTTTTCTGAGGCTCGGCTGGCCACCGTTCTTGACCCTGATGGCAAGGAGGTCGACCAGCAGATCTTGAGGGCAGGCCAAAGCGAGCCCGCCGCTCCAGAAGGCGGCAAACTAAAGGTGGCCCCAATTTCCAGGATCTTTAAGAATGAGGACTTTGGCTACCGCACCATCACGGTTGAGCAACCTCTGCGTGACGATACCGGCAACGTGGTGCTGGGTGACAAGGGCAAGCTGAAGGGCGAGCCCCAACCAGATCCGGCCTTGAGGGATACGGAAAACGTGCCGTTGGCTGAGGACGTGGAGACCTACTTCAAGCGTGAGGTCGTGCCCCATGTCCCCGGCGCTTGGATTGACCATGACAAGACCAAGGTGGGCTATGAAATTCCATTCAACCGCCACTTCTATCTGTTTGAGCCCCCTAGGGATCTGAAGACCATTGCCGCCGACCTGAAACTGTGCACCGACCGTATCCTGACCATGATCGCGGGACTTTCAGCATGAGCTTTCCTCGCTATCCCGAATACAAGGACAGCGGGGTGAAGTGGCTGGATGGGGTTCCGGCTTATTGGGAGGTTTCGCCATTCAAACGATTGGTTGAAATTCATAACGGTGCCGATCACAAGCATGTTGAGCGAGACGATGGATACCCCGTAATTGGATCTGGCGGTCTTTTCGCATATGCCTCGGACTATTTGTATGACGGTGAATCAGTGCTTCTCGGTCGAAAGGGAACAATCGATAAGCCGTTGTATGTTATGGGCAAGTTCTGGACGGTCGACACGATGTATTGGACCAAGATCGCACAGAATGCGTGCGGCAGGTTCGTCTATTACGCAGCCTTGACGATTCCATTCAATTACTATTCGACCAATACCGCGTTACCGAGCATGACAAAAGGGGCATTAAATGCCCATGCAGTCGCACGCCCTCCACTGGAAGAGCAAACCGCCATCGCAACCTTCCTCGACCGTGAGACCGCTAAGATCGATGTTCTGGTAGCCGAGCAGCAGAAGCTCATCGACCTACTCAAGGAAACACGCCAGGCCGTCATCTCCCACGCTGTCACCAAGGGCCTTGATCACAGTGCACCGATGAAGGACTCTGGCGTGGAGTGGCTGGGGGAGGTGCCGGCGCATTGGGAGGTAGTTCGGCTAGGTGCTTTGTTTCGCGAGGCAAGCGACGAGGGGCGTGAGGACCGGCCTATATTGAGCGTTTCAATACATGACGGGGTGTCGGATCGAGAATTAGATGAAATCGAACTGGACAGGACAGTCACGCGAAGCGACGACCGCACCAAGTATAAGTGCGTTGAGCCGGGGGACCTGGTTTACAACATGATGCGCGCTTGGCAGGGTGGGTTCGGGACTGTCGAGGTTCCTGGAATGGTCAGCCCCGCTTATGTCGTTGCCCGACCCCGTTTTGACTTCTTGACCACAGTGATCGAGCAGCAGTTGCGCACATCCAATGCAGTCGAGGAAATGCGCCGTCACTCCCGTGGCGTTACTGATTTCCGTCTTCGGCTGTATTGGGATGAATTCAAGACAATTCACGTCGTGCTTCCGCCAAAAACCGAGCAACTGGCGATCACAAGTTACATTTCCCACGAAGCTGGTAAGTTCGACGCGCTTACCGCCGAAGCCCAGCGCGCCATCGAATTGCTAAAGGAACACCGTAGTGCCCTGATCTCAACCGCAGTGACCGGCAAGATCGACGTTCGTAGCCTAACCGCCAGCGAGGCTGCGTAAATGAAGTTATTCGACTATATATTCCGGGTTATCGAATTCTTTGAAAGCATAAGACCGTCCAAATACGACGATCCTTGGACAGCAAAATATAAATACCATTGCAGAGCATCTGTGTTTTCTGCCTTGGTAGCTGTGGCATCTGTCGCTGGCAGTTTGTTCTTCGGTAGTCCTCCGGAAATGACCGGTGCCTCCGCATCGACGATAGGGCCCTTGGTTACCAAGTTTTACGATGTCATTGACCTGGCTCTCTCTGCGGTTGGCCTATGTGCATGCATCTGGACTATAGTTTCCGGGCTACAACTTTACCTATTCATCCGAAAGTATTCGGACAGCTAAACATGCCCAAACTATCCAACGTCCACACTGAGCGAGTCTTCGAAGACGAGCTATGCGACCACATGGCCGACGTAAACGGCTGGACCATACGCACCCACCTAAATGACGCAACTACTTACAACCGTGAACTCGCCCTTTACCCGGATGACCTACTTGCCTTCGTTCAGGCGACGCAGGCCAAGGAGTGGGCCAAGTTCAAGAAGTGGCATAACGGCCAGGCCGAGCAGGTTTTCATAAAACGGGTGGCGGAGCAGCTGGATAAGCATGGAACCCTGGAACTGCTCCGAAAAGGCTTCAAGGACAGAGACGCCAAGTTTTCGCTATGCCAATTCAGGCCAGCAAACCGGAAGAATCCCGAGCTTGATGCCTGGTTTAAAGAAAATCGGCTGACCGTAATACGGCAACTCCATTACAGCCTGCATAACGAGAACAGCATCGACCTAGTGCTGTTCGTCAACGGGATCCCCGTTGCAACCATTGAACTCAAGACCGACCTGACGCAGAACGTCAAGGATGCCATCGTCCAATACAAGAAGGACCGGTTACCCAAGGATCCCAAGACCAAAGAAGCTGAAGCCCTCTTGCAATTCAAGACGCGGGCATTGGTCCACTTCGCGGTGTCGACTGATGAAGTGTTCATGACCACCAAATTGGAGGGTGACAAAACGTTCTTTCTACCCTTCAACCTCGGAAAACCCGACGGGATGGGCGGGGCCGTTCCTGGCAACCCGCCGGCTCCGAAAGGCTTCGGGTATCCGACCTATTACCTGTGGCACTGGGTTTGGACCAAGGATGTGCTGCTTGAAATCCTCGGCAACTTTCTGCATTTGGAAATCAAAGAGGAGGAAGGCAAGAACGGCAAGAAAGAGATCAAGGAAACCCTGATCTTCCCCCGATTTCATCAACTCGATTGCGTGGTGAAACTTCTAGACGCTGCCGCCCGTGAGGGTGTCAATCACGATTACCTGGTTCAGCACTCCGCCGGATCCGGGAAATCGAATTCCATCGCCTGGACCGCGCACCACCTGGCAAATCTCCATAACGATAAGGACGCGAAAATCTTCGACACGGTCATTGTCGTTACTGACCGCCGGGTGCTTGATCGCCAGTTGCA
>JBKQNQ010000030.1:0-3387 GCA_052145875.1 Thiobacillaceae bacterium | reverse complement strand
TGCCACCAGCGAGGAGCGCGGCTATGCGGCTTGCGGCCCGTCCGTCGCCATAAGGATTGAGTGCCTTACTCATGCGATCATAGGCTTGTTCGTCCGTTAAGATGGCGGAGACTTCGTGGATGATCCGTTCGCGGTCGATACCGACGAGTTTCACCGTGCCCGCTTCGACAGCTTCGGGCCGCTCGGTGACGTTGCGCATGACGAACACGGGTTTGCCGAGGGAGGGAGCCTCTTCCTGGATGCCTCCGCTGTCGGTCAAAATGAGCCGGGCGCGCTGCAACAAATAGACGAACGGCAAGTAGTCGAGCGGCTCGATCAAATGCACATGGGGCAAGTCCTTCAGCTTACTGAAGACGGCCGCGCGCACGTTTGGGTTAAGATGCACTGGATAGACGACTTGAACGGCATGAACGCGGACGAGCTCAGCGATGGCCTCGCAAAGGCTCAAGAACGGCGCGCCGAAGTTTTCACGCCGGTGTCCGGTTACCAACATCAGCGGTCTTTGGGGGTCGAGGAAGGCAAACCGCGCCCCAAGCGTTTTCGCTAGGGCAGGCGAGGTTTGAATGCGGCGCACGACTTCGAGCAGCGCATCGATCACGGTATTGCCCGTAACGTGGATCGCGTCGGGCGGAACGTTCTCGCGCAGCAAATTTTCCCGTGCGCTGGCCGTTGGGGCGAAGTGGAGATCAGTGATCGCGTCGCAAACCCGCCGGTTCATCTCCTCCGGCCAAGGCTGGTGCAAATCGCCTGAGCGCAACCCCGCCTCGACGTGGCCAACCGGGATTTTTTTATAGAACGCTGCAAGGGAGGCGGCCATAGTAGTCGTAGTGTCACCGTGCACGAGCACCCGGTCGGGGCGCGTCGCATCCAGCACCGATCCGAGTCCGAGCAGAACCGCGCTCGTCAGCTCCTCGAGCCCTTGGCGCTGACGCATTAAATTGAGGTCGAAGTCGGGACGCACTTCGAATAGATTGAGTACTTGATCTAGCATCTCGCGGTGCTGGGCCGTCACGCAGATCTGGGTGGTGATTCCCGGCGTTTGGCCAAGCGCGCGCGCAACGGGCAACATTTTGATGGCTTCCGGCCGGGTGCCGAATACGAGCAGTACTTTCTGCATCACTTTTAACTGGGCCTTAGGTTTTGCCAATTGTGTCAGGGCATCCAGCATGCGCAGGGGCAAAGCGCGCCGGTTGTAATGCCCAGCAGCGAGCGGTCCTTGCGTTGCAAGCTGTGAGCGAGCTTCCACGTCGGTTGCAAGGCGCAAAATCGCCTGCGCCAGCGCTGCCTCGTTCTGCGGCGCGCACGGCACGCCCACCCCTTCATTACAGTCCGAAAAAATCGGGCAGGTCACTGGGGCTGGCCAATCTTCTTCAACATAACCAAAATTTGTTCAGCCCAATAGCGCGGACTTCCCTCAGCGCCCACCCGGACATCGAACTTTTCGGGCGGGACGAAAAGCTGGTTGGTGTCGGCGAAGCGGCCTTCCTTGATGCGATCGAGCCAGATGATAAAGGACGGGCCGAATGCTTTCCGCGTTTCTGCGGTGGGGCAGATGAAATCCGCAATCGCCGCATGCCCAGCCTCCACCACGCGATCACAGAGCCAGCCCATGCGCCGTGCTTGCTCGGCGCGCTCTTCCGGCGAAAAACCGAGATCTCGGTTGAGATTCCGACGCACCTCGTCGGCATTGAACAGGACGGCCCGCAACTGCGGTGCCAGTTCGCGCGCCAAAGTAGTTTTCCCAGCCCCAGGCAAACCCATGATAAGGATTTTCCGCTGCAATTGTCCCCCCACAAATTCGAGCATTACGCTGGCATCCTTCGTGTCGAATATGACAGAAGGCTTTAGCCAAGCTGGTTCTGCCTTAATGCGGGATGTATAGCCCGCGCGACATTGAACGCATCATCACCAAACGCTTGGCTTGCAAGGCCGTCGATCCTCAGGTGCTCGTGGATGTCACCAAGAGCAAGGGCAGCTCGATCACCGTGTCGGGCGACGCGGTGGTTGGCGCCCAGGTACCGCTTGGGCCGAACAATGAGCGTATCCTTGACGCAATCGCCCTTTCCGGCCGACTCAAGGCCCCGGCTCACGAGACGCTGGTCACGCTTGTGCGCGCAAGCAAAGGGATAACTCTGCCATTCTCGATGCTAAGTCAGAGGACCGCGGAAAATATCTGGCCTGGGCCAGGCGATATTCTGATTGTCAATAGACGCACTAGAACCTACACCATTCTAGGTGCCACGGGCAGGCAGGCGGAAATACCGCTTGACGCCCCGCTGATAAGCCTAATACAGGCCATTGCCCGGTCTGGTGGGTTTCTCGACGAAAAGGCGGATGCGAAGGGCGTATTCGTGTTCTGGTGGGAATCGTCGGCGCAAATTCAGCCGCTGATCGAAAAGCCTCTTTACGCGATGCCAGGCAAGGGGCTGGTACCGGTTGTCTACCGCCTCAATTTGCGGGACCCAAAAGGGCTCTTCCTGGCACAGGCCTTCGCCGTGAAGGAAGGGGACATCATTATTGTATGTGACCACCTCGCCCGCAACCGAGTTCGCAAGAGTCATGCAGGTCGTCAATACCGCGGTCGCTCAGGCGGCTAAAGGAGCCTATCTATATGATACCGTCCGCGCCTGATAAATGGCTGGCAGAGCCCGGGCCGTGCCCAGGCTTCGCGGCTGGTGCGCGGGCCTGCGAAGGCGTTTGCGCCAACTTCGAAAGGCATAGCCAGCTCAGCCCTCCGCCCGAATTGGCATGATGAAGCTCTTTTTGGACGTCACGCGCATTGCGACGCGAATCATCGGCTCGGCGCCGACGGGCATCGACCGCGTCGAATATGCCTATGCCACGGAAATTCTGCGGCGACACCGGGAGCTCGGCATGGTGCCTGTCATTACGAGCCCGCTCTTTTCCGGCGCTCTCCGGGAGGCTGTCATAGAGACTGTGCTGAACCGGGTTGCACAGGCCTGGCGCCTCGGCACTATGCCCGGCAAGGATGAGGTCTACCAGGAGCTTAAGCGCTATTTGGCGGCTCCTCTCGAAGCGCATAGGGCCCACAGCCGCCGGGTTCGGGGGGAGCCCCCCTTTTCTCGCGCAATGAAGCAGGGCTACTACCCCCTACGATCGCTCGTTCGAGCTGGCCCGCGGTTGCGGAGGCGTCTTGACCGGAACAAGAACCGGTCCTGCTGCTATCTCAATAGCTCTCACACGCAGCTTGAGAAGCTTGAGCGTTTCCTTTGGACGGTCACTGCTGGGATGAAATGTGCGTTTTTCATCCACGACGTGATTCCAATAGACTTTCCTGAATTTGTCTCACCGGGGTCATGCAGGCGGCATGAAGGACGGTTGCGGACAGTTGCCAAGCTCGGCTCCGCAATTCTGGTGAACTCCGAC
>JBKQNQ010000029.1:0-2695 GCA_052145875.1 Thiobacillaceae bacterium | reverse complement strand
GTGTCATAATGATGCGCGTGCAACGCATCCTTCGCCTGTGCAAGTGCATTGGCAGTTGGCCGTGAGATTTCAGGAGTGGGAGCAAGCTGCCGGTACGCTCGCTCGGCTGCGTCAAAGTCTCCTGACCGCGCATCGAGGGCCGCGAGTGCCACTTCTGCCGCGAGAGTTGGTGTCTGCATCGCTTCCAAGTTTTCAGCAGCTTTGCGGCACATTGCAAGAAGCTCAGCGCTCGCATTGTTACCGTTGATGCGATCATTTACAGGAAGGCCCAACGCATCGAGCGTCTCGTCCCTATCTTTTTGCAGTGCTTGATCAATCCGGGAAAGGCCTTCTGCTTGTTGTCCTGCAAGAACCAGCAACTCTCCACCACGAGCCAACACGGCAGCAGAGTTTGGCGCTAAAGCCGCTGCGGCGTCCAACTGCAACTGCGCAGCGGGCAGATTCGTTTCTTGAAGGAAAACCTCTGCGAGTTCCAGCTCGGCGTCAACGGAGTGCGGGTCGCGCACGATGGCGCGGCGAAGATGTCCTTCAGCTTTGGTCCAATCGCGCTCCGCGGCATACGCGCTTGCGTAAATCCGATCTGAAATTGCCGTCCCCGCGGAGTCTTCGAGGAGTTTCTCTGACCCCTGCTTGGCGGCCTTTCCATATGCCTCGCCGAGCGCAAAAAGCAGATCGGGGGCATCAGGAAACTGCTCGGCAGCTTTTCGCAATTGAATCAAAGCCGCATCCATCTGTCCTGCATCCCACAGCGCGGTGCCCAGCCAGCTTTGGGCCAGCTTCTCCTTTGGATCAAGTCGAATCGCCTCGCGCAAGAGAGTCACACCCTGCACCGGGTGGTTCAGTCTCACTTCGTCGATGCCAAGCCAAAGGCTCACGCCGCGCATT
This sequence comes from Thiobacillaceae bacterium, assembly GCA_052145875.1. GTDB lineage: Bacteria > Pseudomonadota > Gammaproteobacteria > Burkholderiales > Thiobacillaceae > DASQBT01. The sequence continues at coordinate 1,810 of JBKQNQ010000029.1, read as the reverse complement.
CCGGGCCTCAGTTTGGCGGCGGACGCGAGGGCCCGTGCGGAATCCTCGAAATCTCCTTTTGCGTAGTAGACCAATCCAAGATTTGCGTACACCTCGGGTATTCCTGGCTGGCGGTGCAGAACAGCCTGGTACTCACGAACGGCGTCGTCGAGGTGGCCTTGTTGCTGATCTTGTTGCGCGGCGATGAAGTGCGCCTGAACCTGATCTTGAGCCTGATTCTGGGTTTGCGAACTGACAACCTGCGCGACGCCGCCTGACGAGAGCACGCATGCAATTGGAATCATCGCAGCGAAAACCGGAAGTCGCCTGCTGTGGATACGCAACATGGATTGATAGTAGTGGATTTTCACGTCACTGAAGGCCATCGCGTGATCCTGCAAGGTGTTTTTCTTAAACGTGCCGGTTGCGCAGCGAGCAACAGAACAATTCTCCCGGACCTCGCTTGAGAGTGCCGGGAGAATTGTCAGGCTGGTGAAAAGTGGTCCGGGATTTTAAAAGAAACCCCGGGGCTAAAGCCCGACTGAATTGACTGGGCTTACTCGTGGGGCTGAAGCCCCACGCTCCCTCCATAAAAGCAACGACAGGGCTGTGTAGCGAGCAACAGAACAATTCTCCCGGACCTCACTTGAGAGATCCGGGAGAATTGGGTTGTTTTCAAAACATCAGACGTAACAGGGCTGGTTTGCCCGGTAGCGTTAGAAGGTGACGCGCAGTGACCCCTGGATGTTTCTCGGGCCATAGGCAAGGCCCCCAGCGTTTCCGAAGTCTGTGTTGGTATTGACCTCAGGGCTGCAGGTTTGCGACGACGAGGTACTGCAACTCACGGTCGTGTCAAAGCCAGTGAAGCGGTGCCGGTTGAAGACATCGAAGAACTCCACGCGGAAGTCGGTATGGACTCGTTCGGTGAACATGGGGATGGCCTTGGTTACGTTGAAGTCCTCTGACGTGTTGAAGAGTTCGCGGATGCCAAGGGCTTTGGGCGCGTCGCCAAATGTGAAGTTGGGAGCTGGAGCAAAGGCGGCCTGGTTGAGGAGGCGGCTCTTGCCCCAGATAAACTTACCGTGAAGCGCGTTAATGGTCTGTCCTGAAACGCTGTTGGGACGGCCGTAGGAATTGCCGGTTGCGCCCTCGGGGCCCGCGTAAATTCCGGAGGTCCAGCCCGCCGAAGACACGCTGAGTGGGGTGCCGCTTTGGTACTTCTGAACGGCGGCAATCTTCCATCCACCGGCCAGCACGTTGACGGCTCCGCCTTGATTGGCAAACTGCTTGCCCTTGCCGAAGGGAAGATCGTACGTCCAGGCCAGGACGACGCGCTGCGGAATGTCAAACGAGCTGAGAGCCTTCTCGGCCTTCAGATTGTAGACGTTCAGTGCGCCGGCATTTCCATTACCTTCCCAGCCAGCCTCGGAGGGGTACTCCGAATCGGCATTGGTGATGTTCTTCGACCAGGTGTAGCTCGCCAATATTGTGAGCCCGGCGCTGGTGCGCTTGGTGATCTGGGCCTGCAGGGCGTCGTAGGTGTAGTCGCCGAAGGGATCGTCCATGGTGGCTGAATCCACCGAGACGGTTCCATACTGCGGGAACGGACGCAGCGCCTGAGAGACGGTGCCGCTGAATCCGGCATACGGCGCGGCAACCGGAGCTTGGCCTGCGCATGCCGGATTGCCGGCTTGAGCAGTGATGTTTACCTGCAGGCATGCGCCCCGGACCAGGTTGGCCGGATTTCCCTGGTTGGGGTCATGCAGGAATGACTGCAGGTGGTCGCCATGAGCTCCCACGTAAGCCACGTCCACAATGGTCTGGAAGGGCA
>JBKQNQ010000028.1:0-2671 GCA_052145875.1 Thiobacillaceae bacterium | reverse complement strand
GTTTAACGTATCGGTTACTCGCGGGAGTGAATCTGCCCGCATCTTCACCGGCATGGCATCAGACGAATTTCGCCAGTTGAATCAGCGTTCCGATCGCCGGAAATCGGCGACCGAGTTTATGGGGCAGGCGAAACCGCGAGTGAAGGGGATGGGCAAAGACAAGCTGCGTGAATTCATGCAGCGGGTTGCAAAGGCTTACCGCGAGTTGCGTGAAATGGCTTCGGCTGTCGCAACCCGGCAACGCCAGCAGAGGGAGTTGGTACATGAAAGGTAAAAGCCTCGACGAGATCTTGCAGGTCACTCCACCAAAGCGGGAGATGCCCGAAGGCGAAGAGCTGGGCACGTCGGCGTCTCGTGCTGTGCCCAGGGGGTGGCCCGCTATCCTGGTGCTCAATGGCCGGGAGGATACGCGAGCGTTTCAGTACGTCCATCTCGGGTTCGCGAACTATTCCGCCGATGGCAGGTCGTTCGTGGTCGAGTTCAACGAACCGGAAAAGTGGCGGATGACCGTGAAGGGCAGCAACCTGTGGAAGGTATTCGCTAACATCCAGCAGCACGCACTGGAATGGATCAAAAAGGCCGACCGTGATTTCGCGGATGGCGACACCCCGGTCATCACAGAAATCAAAATCGAACGGGTGACCGAAGGCGACTCGCATTAACACGAACAGCGATGGGGTTGAGCGATGCTAAACCTGGCATTGTTCGTGCATTCTGCTCGGCCAGGGCGTCCTCGTAGTATCTGTACGCCAGTTTTCGTGTCGGGTCACTGTCGGGCCATCCCTGCTGAATCCGTGCCTGTTCCTGGTACGCAGCAAGGGCACAGCCGAGAAACATGTCGTCGAGGATGTCGTCATCGGGTTCGGCGGCCATGCTCAGTCCTCCTTCGTCAGTAGGTGGCCGAGGCGGGCATTGATGACGTCCGTCTCGAACTGGCGATGGATGATCCGCTGTTGCGTTATTTGCCGCACGCGGTCCGCATCCCTCATCAGGGATGCCTGATAGTCGGCCGAAAGCCGCCGCCATTGGCGTCGGTCCTCGCGGTTGATCTTGGCGTCCAGCCGTTGTCGGAACCATTGGTGAAACGCCTCGCCGGTGAGACCGGTGCAGCCCCACCACGTCCTGACGGTGATTTCGCCGGCCAGTGCTTTTCGCATCGTGTCGATGAAGTTCATAGCGGTTCCCTCCGGGCGGCGTCGGCCTCGGCGATTGCCTTGTCCACAATGGCCGCTATTTTGTAGCTGTCAGTATCGCCGACGCGGAAGCGCGGAGCGGTGTTTAGCGCCCTCTGGGCCAAACGCAACGCCTCCAGCATGGTTGGGGCGGCGGCGGGTGGCTCGTCTTCCCACTCCGATGGCGCGACCTTCATCCATGTGCCGTCGGGTTGCTTGATGCGGACGTTGCATGGTCCCTCTGATTCGAGTGCCTCGTCGTCGCGGTCGTGGAATTCGCCATCCAGCCAGTTCTCCGCGGCGGTCCTGGCGTCTTCGGCCTCGACTTCGTAATAGGCGATGGCGCGTTCGATAACGCCGACCAAGTAGGTTTTCGTTGCGGTATTGGTCATGGTGCGACTCCTTTCGCTGCTTTGACTAGGACACGTCGGGCTTGCTTCACGGCACTCGGCAGATTCTCAAGCGCGCGATGATCACCTGCGTGGACGCGGCGCATTAGGAACTCCGCCCGCTCTAGCGCCTCCCGCATCTCCCGTAGCACAGCGGCTTGGTCCACGCCCTGAGACGGGGTCTTCGCACCTGCGTCGTAAGCAGCCGCCAGGGCGGCACGGATACCCCAGACGGGTACGTCGTAAAAATCCAGCGAGTCGCTGTTGCGGGTACCCAGCGTGGGTATACCCAGATGCTCGCGGGCGATGGCAGTCAGTAGTTTAATTGTCGGCGTCATAACGGTTCTCCATTGGTCGGTGGTTAAATCAGTTGGTTTTCTCAAAGATCATGCACACGTCGTGCAGGCCGGGGATGAAGCTGCTGCGGTAGATCTTCTTGCTGCTGCTGGCCCCGTGGCTGAAGCGGATGATGTCGGTGCAGTGCTGGGCGAGCCCGGCCGCGAAGGCGAGGCGCTTCGTGTGAAAAACCAGCGGAACGTATCCGGCGTCCCTATCAGAGTAATCTCCCATTAGGATCGCGAGCTTGCCGCCGGGTTTCAGCGACCGTGCACAGTTGCGGATGAATTGGCCGTATCTGCGCAGGAAATGCTCGAGCGTGGGTGATCGTGACATATCTCTGGGATCGTCAGCGTAGATTTTTTGACGCCAATAGGGTGGATGTGCCCAGATGAAATCGAAAGTTTCGGCTCCAGGAAATTCATTCGGGTCGCAGGCGTCGAATCCCTGGTGGATGTCAAAAGAGAAACAGGGGATGCCGAGTTCCTCGCATACGTCACGCGCCGTACCGCTGCCGGCACAAGGATCGAAGCAGATGCTGGGTCTAAAATAGACAAGCAAATCCTTGATTAAATTGCCGCCGCAGTTGCCAGGCCAACTCCGGTCGCCGTACTCACCGGCCCGGTGGAAGTGATAAAGGCTGGTCAGGTGTGGCACCGGTGATGCGTTCCGCGGTGCCAATGGCAACCGAGCATAGACGGGCCGGTCACGGTCCTCTTTTAGAGGCGCGACCCGTTTCAGGCGGCTGGAATAAAAGGGATTGGCGGTGTGGGT
>JBKQNQ010000027.1:0-3369 GCA_052145875.1 Thiobacillaceae bacterium | reverse complement strand
CGTGCCGCGCAGGCATCCCTGCGCGTGGCCCGGGAAAATGTTCTGGCGCAAGAAGGCGCGTATTATCCGGAGTTGCAAGCCGGTTTTTCGCCGAGCCGACAGAAGAATGCGGTGGGCACCCTTGCGCCCACCCTCACTTCGGGGACCCCCCTCTACTCCCTGTACACCACCCAGGTCGGGATATCGTATATCGCCGATGTTTTTGGGGGAAATCGCCGCCAGGTGGAATCGCTCCAAGCTCAGGCCGAGTCACAGCGCTTTCAGCTTGAGGCGGCCTACCTGACGCTGACTTCAAACGTTGCCTTGGCGGCAGTTCAGGAGGCATCGCTGCGTGGCCAAATCGAGGCCACCCAGGCACTTGTGAACATCGGCACGGAGCAGCTGGGCCTGATGAAGCGCCAAAACGAATTGGGCTCCATCGCCGAGGCCGACGTGATCGCGCAACGCGCCGCACTCGCCCAGCTTGAGGCGACGTTACCCACCTTGCGCAAGCAACTTGCACAGGAGCGCGATCAGCTTGCCGCGTTGGCGGGCAATTTTCCGAGCGAGGAGCCCGCTGAGCACTTTGAGTTGGCGGCGTTGCAATTGCCGCAGGAACTCCCCCTGAGCCTGCCATCGAAGCTCATTGAGCAGCGACCCGACGTGCGCGCCGCCGAGGCGAACTTACATGCAGCCAGCGCACAAGTCGGCGTCGCGCTTGCCAACCGGTTGCCCCAGATTACCCTGAGTGGGACAGCCGGCGGAACGTCGACGGACTTCCGCCAGATGTTCGCCGCCGGCAACGTTTTCTGGAGCGCGGCGGGCAGCCTGACCCAGGTCCTTTTCGATGGCGGCACCCTGCAGCATCGACAGCGTGCAGCGGATGCCGCGTTGGATGAAGCCGCCGCACAATATCAAAGCACCGTGATTACGGCCTGCCAAAACGTCGCGGACACGTTGCGGGCCCTGCAGTACGATGCCGATGTGCTCAAGTCGCAGGAGGTGGCTGCACAGGCTGCGACCCAGAGTCTCGACATTGCGCGTCATGCCATGGCGCTCGGGGCGACGAGCTATCTGGCGCTGCTCAATGCGGAGCAGGCCTACCAGCAATCCCATGTCGCGTTGGTCCAGGCAAAGGCGAATCAATATAGCGATACCGTTGCGCTCTTCCAGGCTCTCGGCGGAGGCTGGTGGAACCGTGTCGACGTCGCAATTTCGAGCAAGGGTGACGCAGAAAAACGGTAAAATAACAACCTTCGGCCGGGCATCGCGCGCCACGTGAGCGCGGCTTCGCATTCCATCCGGCACCGCGTGAGGGGGCGGGTTGGCCCAAGCAGGTGGATCCGTGCGGGATTCATCCGCATGCCATGACTTGACCCATCGACGACCGTCGGGATGAATTGCCTAAAGACCCGGGTCGCCTCGCATGAGGGGCGATCTGATCCGCCCGGCCGAACGTTTCTGGGCACGCCGTATGAGCCGCGCCAACCGACGAACGATCCACGGAGAACCCCCATGATGCTACGCATGTCCGCACTGTCCGAAACACCGGTCATTACCGATCCATATCCCTTTCAAATGGTCCCCCATGTTCTTTCGGGGCCAGATCTGAAGGACGTGACCCGTGATTTTCCGAAGCTCGACATGGGAGGACTGTTTCTTCCAGAGGCGTTGACTTATGGGCCCAAATTTGCGGCCCTGATGGAAGAACTCCAGGGGCCGGAATTTCGCAAAGTGATGGGCGAGAAGTACGGCGTCGATCTTACGAATGCGCCCATACTCACCACCATCCGTGGGTGTTCCAGGGCCAAGGATGGACGCATTCACGCCGATGCCAAGTTCAAGGCGGTCACCGCGCTGCTCTACCTGAACGATGAATGGTCCAATGAAGGTGGCCGATTGCGCGTGTTGCGCTCGCCCACCAATCTTGATGATTATGCAGCCGAAGTGCCACCCGATGGCGCAACTTTGGTCAGCTTTAAGGTGACGCCAAATTGCTGGCATGGCCACAAGCCTTTTATCGGGGTTCGCCGCTACATCATGTTGAATTTCTGCACGGACGAAACGCTGCGGCAGCGGGAGATAAAGCGCCACCGCCTCTCCGGCCGAATCAAGAAGCTTGAGCGCCTGTTCGGGATCGGCAAGGTCCCCGGTGCGTCCCGTTAGACGCGCGGGCACGCGTATCGCACGGCGCTTCCCCTGTCGAGCCCGGGTGATCCGACACGTCGCTCCAAAAGCGGCCGCAGGCACGTGAGGTCGCTCAAGCGGCGGGCACACTGACTCAAGCTTTTCAGGGATACGTTCACTTGCGCAATCGAAAACGCATTCGCGGCCGCCTAGTTCACGAACGTGTTCCCTAACCCGCGTACGGTGGCAACATCATCGTTCGTGTCACCAGCACATTAAACAATTCACCGGGCCGGATCACCAAGGTGGGTTGGATATTCAAGCCTTTCTGCAGCATTTGGGTGCCCACGTTGTTCATTTCCGCTGCCGCCGTCGCCGTCGCCTGCTGGCCGGCGGAAGGTGCGGTCAGCACGGAGGTGTTCTGCGGCTGGGACAACTGTCCCGCCGCGCCGAGCATCGAGATCAGCAGGGCGCCGCCGAAGATCCGACCATAATGGTTGTCGACCTGGTCGCCCAAGCCGGATTGGCCGATGCCATCTGTTCCAGGCATTCCCTGCAGCGCGAGGGTCGCCCCGTTGGGATAAATGAGCCGGTTCCATACGACCAATACGCGGCGCTGGCCGTAGGCCACCTCGCTCGAATACTCACCGATGAGACGTGCGCCCTGAGGAATGAGCACCTGGTTCGGATTTAGGCTGTCGTAGACGTTCTGTCGCACCTGGGCGTTGATTACTCCAGGCAAGTCGGAATTAATGCTTGAGATCAGCACGGCCGGAATGATGCTTCCTGCAAACACCTCATGCGCCGCGGCGGGATTCTGTAGCGACTGAATCAAGTAACCGTTCTGGTCCCCGTTCTGGTCCCGCCCTTCCAGAAAGCGCGCGTTCGCGCTCGTGCTGCCGGCAGCCTCGGGAACTCGCCCAGCTGTGTCCGTCGGGGCGAGCCCCGTCCGCGCAGCGTCGAGCGCGGCGCTGAGTAGCGAAGCGCTGCTGTCGACCGAGGGGGGCAAGGTCGCATTGGAGATCCCCGCTGGGGGCGAGACCCCGCTTCTGTCCGGCGGCGCCAGCAGGGCGGCCTGGGCGGAGAGCACATTCCCTTCAAGATTCTTGTAGCGTTGATCGTTGAGCCACGCCTGATACTGTTGCGCGGGCGTGAGTGCCGCTTCGCGCGCAGGCGCACCGGTGGCAAGCACGTCCTGATCCGGACTTGCTGACTTGCCTGCGTCAAGGGGATCACCCAAGCGGGCTGCGCGCAGCTCAGGAA
>JBKQNQ010000026.1:0-11018 GCA_052145875.1 Thiobacillaceae bacterium | reverse complement strand
CTGAGAAAGCTCTGGTCACCGGTGCCGTGGATGCTGGAGGCGACCATTATCCTGCAACTCTTGCTAGGCAAGCGCAACGAGGCTGCCGTGATTACCATCCTGCTACTGGTCAATGCCGTGCTCGGTTTTGTCGAGGAAGGTCGGGCTAACAAGGCGCTGGCCCTATTACGGCAACGTCTCAACGTTCAGTCCCGTGTGCTTCGTGATGGGCACTGGCAGCGCCTGCCGGCACGCGAACTGGTACCCGGCGATATCGTGCATGTGCGCATGGGTGATATCGTTCCAGCCGACCTTAATCTTGTCGACGGCCAGGCCCAGTTCGATCAGTCCACTTTGACCGGGGAGTCCTTACCCGTGGAGGCCTCGCCCGGCGCTCAGGCGTGGTCGGGTTCGGTTGTCACGCGGGGCGAGGCTAGCGGCGAGGTCGCTGCCATTGGTACCCATACTCGGTTCGGCGAAACCGCCGAATTGGTGCGCGGCGCGAAAACTGTCAGCCATTTGGAATCCGTGATTCTAAGCATTGTCCGGTACCTGGTGATCCTCGATATTGGACTGGTTATCGCCCTGCTGGGCTACGCCATGACGACGGGCATGCCCCTGACCGAAGTGGTCCCGTTTGCGCTCATCCTTCTCGTCGCCTCGGTTCCCGTGGCGTTACCCGCGACATTTACGCTGGCAACTGCATTGGGCTCGCTGGAGCTCGCCAGACGGGGCGTGCTTGTAACACGGTTGTCCGCCATTGAGGAGGCTGCCGCCATGGATGTGCTGGCGAGCGACAAAACCGGGACCATCACTGCAAATCGCTTGACATTGGTGCGCCTGGAGCCGCAGCCAGGTATCGCCGAAGATGAACTATTGCGTTGGGCTGCGCTTGCCTGCGATGAGGCAACGCAGGATCCCATTGATGTTGCCATTCTGCGTGCAGCCCGCGAAAGATCGCTCCTTGCCGATCCACCCCATCGCCTCCATTTCATTCCATTTGACCCGTTAACGCGTCGGTCCGAGTCCTTGTTCGAGGAATCGGGCCACCCCCATCGCGCGGTCAAGGGCGCACCCGTTGAGATTGCGAGCCTGTCGAGCGCTCCAGACGTTTCGGTTGGAGTTGCGGCGCTGTCAGCGACCGGATATCGGGTGCTCGGCGTCGCGCAAGGCGATGAAACCACGTTGCGTTTTGCCGGGCTTATTGCCCTGGAGGATCCGCCACGGGAGGACTCCGCGGCCTTGGTCCGAAACCTGCAGCAACTTGGAGTGCGCGTGGTGATGGTAACCGGTGACGGACAGGCGACGGCAAAGACAGTTGCCAAGGCAGTGGGAATTGGCGAGCGGGCCTGCGCGCCCCATATCTTGACGGACAAGGAGCCGAAAGCCATTGAGCAGTGTGATGTGTTCGCGCAAGTATTTCCCGAAGGCAAGTTCCACTTGGTGCAGGCGCTGCAGGGCCTGGGCCACGTGACCGGCATGACAGGTGATGGGGTCAATGATGCGCCAGCACTGAAGCAAGCCGAGGTAGGCATCGCGGTCGCCAACGCCACCGACGTAGCCAAGGCCGCCGCCAGCCTCGTGCTTACTAATCCGGGCCTGACGGATGTTGTGGCCGCAGTGGAAACCAGCCGGCGCATCTATCAGCGCATGCTGACTTACACCCTTAACAAGATCATCAAGACACTGGAAATCGCGGTCTTCCTCAGCGTGGGTATGATGTTGACCGGTGTGTTCGTCATCACCCCATTGCTGATCGTCCTATTGCTGTTCACAAACGACTTCGTCACCATGTCAATCGCAACAGATCACGTTCAATTCGCTCGCAAGCCGGAACGCTGGCGCATCGCCACCCTGATGCTGACTGCCGCGCCTTTGGCTGCGCTCATTCTTGTGCTTTCGTTCTCGGTGTTCTTTGTCGGCCGTGACCTGCTCCACCTGCCACTGGTACAGCTCCAGACGTTGATATTCGCTATGTTGGTGTTCACCGGCTTAGGCAACGTCTATCTGGTGCGTGAACGCCGCCACTTTTGGAGCTCGCGGCCCAGCCGCTGGCTGTTGCTAGCCACCGCGCTCGACATCGCGTTCGTTAGCGTGATGGCAAGCCAGGGCATCCTAATGGCCGCGATCAGCCCGGGCCTCATCGCTAGCATGCTGCTGGTGGCCGTTGCCTATTTGGTCATGCTCGATTTTCTCAAGATATTCATCTTTGGGCACTTCGGACTTGGATTCGCCCCCCTGAATGCCTGAACAACCATCAGGTTGCGGAATCGCGAACCGAGGTTAACGACCCCCATCGGCCCCTTGACGCCTGCCCTATCGCGCATAAACGGCTGTGCGAACATGTACCGGATTCATTGCCAGGCGCGAGCATAGCCACTCCCTAGAACGTTAACATCCGATACGACCGTTGAAGTGTACTTGCGTGAAGGCCAGCCCGGGTGAGGCAGCGATATCCGATAAGACAACGTGCAGGGTATTCGAATGAGGTCGATGCAGCGGCGTGGATCCGGTGTCCATGTCGGCAGGATGGCCTATCAAGGCCTCGTCTAGCATGGGTTGTGCAAGCGCGTCCGCGTGCTTCGATCCCAAGTAACGCAATGACGTGGCGACGAGCACTTCTCGGCTCAGACGCCAGTTGCTACGCCTATCGTCGAGGTCAAGACATCCAGGGTCGCGTTACCGCGCAGTACCTGCTGCTGGCACCCCACTAAAGCAGAAAGCCTACCGCACTTTCTCCCAGGTTCCACCCGTGTGTCGCCAGTGTTGTCCTTCTTGCACCCAACGGTGAGGCGCCCATCGGTAACCCGCACGCGGCGCCTCCCAGTGACCCGGCCTCCATGCATAGCTGCTCCCGGCCCAATCCCAATAACCGCCGCTCCAGACGAAACCAACGCCGGGCGCCGCGCCGATAATATCTTCACGTGCTGGGGGTGGCGCTATCAGGGGATAATCGCCCTCGTAATAAGGGGCAGGGGCAACAACGCATCCAGCAAGGCTCCCCAGGCCACCGGAAACTAACATAACAGCAGCATAAATCCATGGTGACGCTTTCATCGAATGTGCTCCAACAGTATGCCAAATTGAAATATAGCGGCTCTACGACCAAGATCGGAGCCGACACGCGAAACGAACATGCCTTAGGGCATCATGTCTGACACGCCGCTCCCCTAAAGAGCCACTGCAGAGCGACGCGCGATGCACGAAAGGACGTGATCCACCGAGGTGGCCAGTACCACTGATTTCGCCTCTTCAGGCGAGAGCGGTTCGTGATGCGCAATCTGATAATCGAGCACCCCCAGGTCTGCTTCTGAGGCATCCTTGGCTTCCTCACGCCGCGACTCCACCCGTATCCTCAATTCGTCGACCGGAACAGGAAAATCGAGGATCAGGAACGGTGTCTTGCATGCCGATGCCACGTGGGAAAGCAATTCGCGCTGCCAGCGAGACACAAACGTTGCGTCGACAAGGACATTCCAGCCTGCGTGCAGAAGCCTTTCCGCGAGATAGGCCAAGTGTCCGTACGTCCGGCGCGAGCTGCCCGGCCCGTAGATCCCGGTGCCCACACCGGCGTTGGTACGCGCGAGCATGTCAAGCCCCGCCAGACGCTTGCGTTCGATGTCAGAACGCAAGCGGATGACCCCCGCCTGCTCAATTAACGCCTGACTGAATGTGGTCTTGCCTGAGCCCGACAGGCCATGGGTGATGAAAAGTTTGGGTGCAATCGATTGCGTGAATTCCAGGGCCAGATGCAGGTATGCGCGTGCCAGTCGCGCCTCTCGTTTCGCTTCGCCTTCGGTCAACGCCGGCTGAAGGGCACGGATCGTCGCTACCTTAGCTCGCACCATGGCGCGATATACGGCGTAATAGCGCAACAGTGCGAGTCCCCCGTAATCGCCGGTACGCTCCAGATAGTGATTCAGAAAGCGGGCGGCAAATTCGCCATGCCCACGCTGCAACAGGTCCATGTAGCAAAAGGCCGTTTCAGACATGACATCAATCCAGCGTAAGTCCGGATTGAATTCGATGCAGTCGAAAATAAGCAGCGCGTCATCGCGCCACGCCATGTTACCCAAGTGCAGGTCGCCATGGCATTCTCGGATGAAACCATGTTCGCGGCGCTGCTCGAAGTCGGCCACAAGCCGGGCGTGTTCGGCCACGCTCCAGTTGCGTAGCGTTTCAAGCATGGCTCGGTCCTCCTGGCTTTCGAGCCACGCGGTGAGCTGCGCGAAATTTTGGGCCACCGGCACCCATATGGCCGCGGCGCTTCCCCAGCAGGATAGTGGCTCGGCCACTTGGGCCGTGGCGTGAAACTCGGCCAGTATCGCCGCAATGGCATCGACGTGACGCACCGTTAGCTGGCTCCGTTCCTCAAGTCGATCGAGGGTGGCGTTGGGATCGAACTGGCGCATTTGCACCGCATAGTCCAGCACGGGCCCCTCGCCGTCGATATGAGGCGCACTCAGGCTGCCGCGGATTGTGACAACCCCGAGATAATCGAGTGGCGCCAGCCGACGGTTAAGGCGCACCTCTTCCATACAATAGAAACGGCGCTGCTCCAATGTGCGGAAATCCAGAAACCCAAGGTTGAGGGGCTTCTTGAGTTTGTACGCGTAGGGGCCAGTCAGTAACAGGTGCGAGATGTGTGTCTCCACGTGCTGAACCTGCCCGACCGGATGATTGTAGCAAGCCGGTTGGCGCAGCGCATCGACCAGTTGCGGCAAAACGTCCTGCGGTTTCATGAAATTTTCCCCGCTTCAATGTGTACTCTTTTGGCAATCCACGCAACGCGCCCGCAGGCCTTGCGATCTCGCAACACCGCGGCTTGAGGCCATAAGGATCAGCACGCCACGGCGCGTTCCTCGCATCCAGTTGGCTCATCATCGTCCCAAGGAAATCGCTGCACTCGCTAAACCCATCCTGCGCGAACGAAGCATCCACTCCAAACGCATGGCGCCGCGAGTGTACGTCCTGCTTCTCCACCCCTGGTGCCGTCACCGGCGCGGGGCCCCTCCCCCAGTCGCGCGCAACGAGGCGGCGTCCCAATTTGGCATGCGCCCCCTGCTAGAGTGAAGGATGCCCATCCTGCGCGAAGAACTGCTCGTTCTTCTGCTGACAAATCATGCAACGCCCGGCCGAAGGGTTCGCCAGTAGGCGATCAAATCCGATGGCGTCACCGCAATCCGTACATAATCCAAAGGTTCCTTGTTTAATGCGGCCAAAAGCCGCCTCAATATCGCGCAGTTCCCGAATTTGTCGGTCCAGTTGGGCAATGTTTAGGTCAGCCAATGCGTCCGCGAGAGACAGGTCGCCGCTATCGCCTGGGTCCTGCCCAAGCAGACCCACGAGATTTTGATCATCGCGCTGCGCCACCTCGGCATGGACTTCCTCAAGCAAAACCAGTTGCCGCTCGCGCAATTTTCTTTCGATAGTCTGCAGCTCATCCCGTGTCAGTGGAGGCATAGCGCGTTCGTTAATGGTCACGAGCTTTATGATAGAAGAGTTCAAAGGCCACGCAAGCGTTACGTCGAAGACACCAGTAAGATCGACGTGCGTGCGAGCCCACAGGCCGACCAAGCTCCGCGGATAGGTTGGTACAATCCGTGCCGTATGTCCGGGGTTAGCGGGAAAATGGCAATGCTGGGGGGGGCCGGGCCCAACGAATCGGATAAGCGAGGCCCCTGGATGCGACCTTGAGGAATCTCGGCCCGACTAGCTAGGCGTAAGGTGTGCTCGCCCCTGCACGGATCGCTCGCGTGGCGACTCATCTCGATCGGGGGTTACCGCCCGGTCAATCCGGCGAATGCTCAAATGTCTTGGGTCGCAAGAACCGATTGCACTGATGGCTCCGGCGGAGGATCTGTTACCGCAAATCGGATTTTAAGGAGGCGGAGAGAAATCGCATCGGCGCTGAAATCACAGAAGCGTGTTCCCGCGCGATCCTTCGTGATGACATTACTCAGAACGGGAGAAGATCTCTTGAGCGAGCGCCTCATGAAGTGGATTCCCCGATGCGGGTGAGGAACAACCTTCACCGACCCGCACCACCGAACGGAGGCAATTCGGGGAAAACATCGCATGGCCGCACTCATCGCGAACGGATCCGGCTACTCGCAAGAGAAGATGCGCTCAGCCACGAACCGACAGCCCTACCTGGGCCAGGGAACCCGTCCGCGTCAGCAAGCTCATCGTTACAACTCGATGATGTGATCGCTCGAGTCAAACGCCGGCACTGGCGTGACTCAGGGGATCTTTAGTGGTCCGCGGTTTCCCACGTAACGATGCGGGTTGCTAATGCCTCCTAGGCCCTGCCAGATGGCGGAGTCATGAAGCCGTGCACGCCGTTATTATGGTTCGCTATCGTACGTTTCGGCTGTGGGAACACGCTGCGGAAGATTTCCATGGTCACCCCGAGAAGGAACGTTCCCGCTGGCCATCATTCGCGAGGCCAAAATTGGGGCAGGAGGCCGCTGGCAGGCAAATGCTAGACAGCAATCAAGGGTGACGCTGGCACGGCGATCTTCTGATCGACACTGAACTGGTAGTCGTGAAACACGTGCTCCGTGCTAAGAAGCGCGTAATGACCATCTGGCAAACGGACGGTGGTGTCCTTGAGCCGATAAGCGTACTGGCCGCAGGTCCAGATGTCGAAGTTGCGCATGTGGGTACAAAGACAGGTCTTGTCTTTGACCGAAATGTTCTTGGCAGTGGGATGCAGCGCGACTTCTCGGTTGTACGCGTCAATATAGGCGCAGTTGCCGTTGGCGTCGAGGAGGTAGCCATAAGCCTCGCAGTTGGGACGCACGCCCGCGCCGATGCCCGGGCTACCCTTGAGCATGCGCATCAGGTAACCAGTAGGTGACAGGGTGTTGACCACGATGTCTTCCTCGCCTGCCTTGAAGTATTCCTGTTTGACCTTGTCTGGTAGCCCGCATTCGCGGGTGACCGTAAAGCGGGTCGCCACCTGAACAGCGGCCGCGCCCTGTTCGAGAAATGCGGTGGCATCGCTGCCGGTAAAGATGCCGCCCGCCGCGATCACCGGAATATCGAGATGTTCGGTCTTAAGGTAAGCCAGCACCTCGCCCAGGATCGTGGCAAGGTCGTGCTTCGCCCAATCAACACCGAATCCGAGGTGGCCACCCGCAAGCGGTCCTTCCACAACAATATAGTCAGGCAAGCGTCCTAGCCGTGCGTTCTTGCGCAGGAACATTGCCAGGGCACGTGTTGAGGAGACGATGATGCCGAGCTTGACGTCGCGGAAGCGCGGGTGATCCTCGATTAGAGCGAGCGAGCCCAGATGCAAACCAGCGCTCAAAGTGATCCCGTCGATGCCAGCGTCGAGTGCCGCGGACAGGCGAACGCGCAGCGTGTCACGTGGCGCATTCATGGTTAGCTTCTCCATCGTATTGATGAATATCATGCCGCTGCCGCGCTTGGCTTCCATCGTTCGGCCTACGTGATTACGCGTCGCCTCCGCAAGTGCCGATAGACTGAACTGAACGGAGGTCTTATCGCTGTTGGCAACATTCTTCTTGTACTGCTTGAGCTTGTCGCTGACGAATTTTGTGTCAAAGCGGCGGTCAGATACGGTCTGCACCATTGCATCGGAGATATGGCCAATGCCGCCCAGGCGCGCTGCTTCGAGCGCGAGCTCGGCTGCCGAGATATCCACCCCCATACCGCCGATAACAATCGGCACCAATTCCTGTTTGCCTAACTGCAAACGGAAATCATCCACGCGTCTCATTCTGATTCCTTAGTCCTCATGCGCAATGTTGGCCGCTTCAAGACTTGGCGATGCAGGTCTTGCGGAACTTTGCTGGGGTGCGTTGCGCTGGAGTGCGGCTTTGCTTTACATTGCATATGATCATGACTTTGTACTGGTGTCAGCGAAGGGAAGGCACAGACTCTTAAGGGATACACGCCGCGTGATTCAATTTTACCCCAGTGCGTGGTGGTCTTTACAAGGCAGGCGTGGGAAAACTTTGGTGTGCAGGTTGCGGAATCTCTGGCGAACGGTCGACGCCCCTGTTGCGCGCCTCGGCAAAACCCGCTCCGCGAAAATGGACGATGACCTAATCCCGCTCCCCCCACGGCAAGACGCGGTTTCGAACGCCTTCAACTGGGAAAAGAAGCGCGGCTCATCGAGAAAGCGCCAACACCCCGGCTCATATCCCTAGATCGAGAGGGGATAATCTTCCCGCTTGCTTACTTTGCCAACATTTGCCAAAACCCGGTCCGGGGCGCCAACTAAGCGAGGCCATGCGGGGCTAATCTCCGATATACACGCAGCCGGAACGATGGGTTTCGTGAATGACCAGCTTGCTCAATCCAGGTAGCTCGGGCTTGAGTTGTTGCCATATCCACTGCGCCAGCCGTTCGCTGGTCGGATTTCCCAACCAGGGGATATCATTCAGATAGCGGTGGTCAAGTTCTGCTTTGATCGGCGCGAAAGCCGCATCCAGTTCCTCAAAATCCATGACCCAGCCAGTATGCTGGTCGACCGGTCCAGAGACAAAGATCTCCAACCGGAAGGAGTGTCCATGCAATTTACTGCAGGGGTGATTTGCGGGTAAATTTGGCAAGCGGCGCGCTGCCTCGAAGTGATAGACGCTGAAGATTTCCATCGCGGGTTCCTAGTCTTCTCCGAACAATTTATCCAGTGCATTCGGGAGCTCAGAAGCGGGCGACGAACTTGCTGCCCCTCCATTGAACAGTGCATCAAGATTTGCCTTTGCGCGACGCGCTCCTGACCCATCCTTGGCTACATAGGCCTTGGGATTGGGCTGAAAGTAGCCGCAGAAATTGGCGCGATCCTTTTCCTTGACCTCGTCAGCAACAGGTTCACGACACTGCTTGGCAACTCTCGGATCATAGAATTCACAGAATCGGCAGACGTACAGCTCGGCGTGACAAAATGGGCACTCGTCCCTTCTTTCGATGGGCGGAGTCAATTCGGCGAGGGATGCGCCACAGCGCCAGCAGTGCAGTTCTTCCATGGCTCTATGTTACCCTCATCCACGTGCAAGGAATTAGCCTTTCAACACCTCCATCGGGCGGTGATGTGAGCGGCATCGCCGCCAACCGCGAACATCGACCGAAGCGACTTACGCGAGGCTTAATGGCGCGCCTTCGCGCCGTAGAAAAATGCCCATGTCGTCCGCCACGCAAGACGTCAGCAGCCGCATCTGGAACACGACCGGTCCGCGCCGACGTTGCTGTCCTCGCGCTGGGGGAATCCGCCGCGCTTGCGGACCATGGGCGATTATTGGATGGTGACGGCTGTTAGGTTAAAAACGGCTTCAAGCGGAATTCCTCGTTGGGCACTCCATACGATGAAACGGTTACCCCAGCATTGGCCCGCAGGGTTGAATAAATCGGCGTTCCCCGAACCGATCGCACGGTGCATCATCTCGTTAATAGACAGGAGCTAATCATTAATCGCTCAACTCTGATTAAAATTGCAACAGCCTTTCTGATCGTTATTCTAGTTGGATACGGCATCTGGCGGGCAACGCGTCCCAACCCCATTTCTGTAGGCGTAACCCCGGTAGATATCGGTCGGGTTGAAGCCACGGTCGCCAACACCCGAGCCGGGACCATCAAGGCGTGCCGCCGCGCCATGCTCGCCCCGCCGCTCGGGGGGCAGATCGTAAAACTTTGGGTGAAGGAAGGCGAGCGGGTGAAGGCCGGACAGCCACTCCTCGAACTTTGGAGTAAAGACTTGTTTGCCCAGCTCGATTTAGCGCGAAAACAGGTCGCGACCGCCAAGGACCAACAGAAACAAGCGTGCATCCTGGCAGCAAGCGCCCGGAGTGACGCCGAGCGTACTCGACAATTGGCAGCCAGGCACTTCGTCAGCCTGCAAAAAGTCGATGACGCCAACACACAGGCGGGTTCGACTCAAGCTGCGTGCGATGCGGCAACCGCGACAATAGGCCAAGCGGAAGCGCAAATCAGGGTGGCCCAAGCCGGCGTGGCCCGGACTGTATTGGTCGCGCCATTTGCCGGGGTAGTTGCGCGCGTAACAGGAGAGCTGGGTGAGTTCACTACGCCCTCCCCTCCCGGTATCCCGACGCCACCCGCCGTGGATCTAATCGATGATTCCTGCGTATACGTTTCTACGCCGATGGATGAGATTGATGCGCCCAAAATACAGGTGGGTATGCCTGCGCGTATTACGCTCGATGCGCTACCGGGAAAGATTTTTAGGGGCACCGTACGACGCGTTGCGCCTTATGTGCTGGAAGTGGAAAAACAGGCACGGACCGTCGACGTGGAAACAAACTTTGTCGACGAAAATCCGAATATCAAGCGTCTGCTTGCCGGCTTTAGCGCTGATGCGGAAGTGATCATCGATCACCGAGACAATGTGCTGCGCGTGCCGACCCAAGCCCTGGTCGAAGGCGACAAAGTCTGGTTGGTAAGGCCCGATAATACGCTGGAGTCGCGGACCGTCCGAACCGGCCTTTCCAACTGGTCCTACACCGAAATTCTCGGCGGGCTGGACAAGGGTGACAAGGTGGTTACAACCTTGGATCGTGAAGGCATCAAGGGGGGCGCACCGGTCATCATTGAGCCCGCCAAATGATACGGCTCAGGGCAATTCAGCGCACATTCCGTATGGGCGACCAGGAAGTTCACGCTCTGGACGGCATTGATCTGGATATCTCGGCAGGCGAATATGTGTCGATTCAGGGATCTTCCGGTTCGGGCAAATCCACACTCTTGAATGTCATCGGCCTGCTGGACCATGCCAGTGGCGGTCGTTATGAACTGGAACACCGCGATGTCACGGACCTGACGGATGAAGAACGCGCGCGCGTTCGCCAGGAACGAATCGGCTTCGTCTTCCAGGCCTTCCACCTGGTGCCTAGGCTCACTGCACGCGAAAATGTTGAATTACCGCTGATGCTTGCCGGAGTGAGTCTCACGGACCGGCGCAAGCGGGTTAAGCGCGTGCTCGATGATTACGGGCTGACCGATCGCGCTGACCACCGTCCTGCGGAATTATCCGGCGGCCAGCGTCAGCGTGTCGC
>JBKQNQ010000025.1:0-2575 GCA_052145875.1 Thiobacillaceae bacterium | reverse complement strand
ATCCATCCGCACTCTGCATTGAATTACAAATCGCCTCGCATGTTCAGGAGGGAGCTGGCGCGTCAGGCTCAGGAAAATGACGCAACTTAAGCACTAAACCGTGTCCGGTTATACGGGGGCAACATCACCAGCCTGGGGGAGAATTACGGTAAACTCGACAAGCTCTATGTTCACCCGGACAAGCAACGGCACGGTTTGGGGCTTGCATTGGCAGAGGAAGTTATTCGTTGGACAAGAGACGCCGGCAAACATCGCTTGCTACTTCAGGTCAACCGACACAATACCCTTGCCCTTAGCGCTTACCGGAAGTATGGTTTCAACATTATCGAAAGCCGCGTCTGTGATATCGGTGGCGGCTATGTGATGGACGACTACTTCATGGAACTTAAGTTTGAATAAGTACCTAAACGTCCGCCCAGATTCCATTGTTGTGAATCTGCCGCAGCGAGGGAAGGCCGTTGCCGCGGCGGATCAAGCGCCCCAAACCGAGCAGCCCAGCCAATGGGTCGTCGATTCCCCGTATCGATTTGGCGTAGGATTAAATGTGATCGCCCCGATCCCGAACTCCGCGCCCCGCGCGAACGCTTACGGCAACCGCCGTGAAGTCACGCGCGTAAATTGTGTGGCTGATCTGCCTCGCACCTGTGCACGGGCTTGCACCCGCCTACCAAGCGATGGCCGCTTCACGGACATGGGCCCATCCATCGCAACGATTCACGTGGTCCTCCACCCATGAAAATCCGCTTTAGCAAGATGCACGGCACGGGCAATGATTTCATCGTAATCGATGCAATCAACCAAACGCTTGATCTAACGGTGGCCCAGGTGAAATATCTGGCTGACCGGCACTTCGGCGTCGGCTGCGATCAATTGCTTTTGGTTGAAAGGGCCAATTCGGATAAGGTTGACTTCCGCTATCGCATTTTCAATGCCGATGGCGGAGAAGTTGAACAATGCGGCAATGGCGCGCGATGTTTTGTGCGCTTCGTACACGACAAAGGCCTGACGGCAAAACGTGAAATCCATGTTGAGACAAGATCCGGCATCATCACCCCGCGCCTGGAAGATGATGGTCGTGTTACGGTCGACATGGGGGCGCCTCGTCTAAATCCGGCTAATATTCCGTTCTTGGCAGACGGTGAGGCGCTCACCTATGCGCTCGAAGTTGACGAAACACTGGTCGAAATCAGCGCCCTGTCGATGGGCAATCCTCACGCCGTGCAAATTGTGGACAATGTCGATCTGGCGCCTGTGAATTCGCAGGGTCCACTCATTGAGGGCCACGCGCGCTTCCCCCACAGGGCTAATGCCGGCTTCATGCAAATCGTCGATCGTGGCCGGATACGCCTGCGCGTTTACGAACGCGGCGTGGGTGAGACACTCTCCTGCGGCACAGGCGCTTGTGCTGCCGCTGTAGCAGGCATAATGCGCGGCCGGCTCGGTGCCGTCGTCAGTGTCGAAACCAGGGGGGGGATGCTCACGATCGGGTGGGCGGGAGGAACCCAGCCGGTTTTGATGACTGGCCCCGCCAACATGATTTTTGATGGAGAAATAGAAATCTAAAATGGATATGCAAAGCGGAGACATTGCGGAATACCTTAAGTCCCATCCGGACTTTTTCAACCAGCATTCGGATTTGCTGTCTGACCTGCACATCCCCCACCCCCATGGTACGCATGCGATATCGATCACCGAGCGTCAGGTTCTCTCGCTGCGAGAGAGGGTTCGGCTGTTGGAGGCCAAGCTCGCCGACCTGATTCAGTTTGGCGAAGAAAATGATGCAATCTCGGACAAGGTTCACAAACTCGCGGTGGACCTCATGGCCGCCACGAATCTGTATGCCCTGCTCGCTGCCTTGGAGACGCACCTGCTGGACGGATTTGCAGTGCCCCATAGTGCACTGCGAATCTGGGGCATACAGGCCAATGGCAACCTCAGCGCGCTCGAGCCGGTAAGTGAGCTGCTGCGCAGTCAGGTGGAAAGCACCCGTCACCCCAGCTGCGGGCCCCTCAAGTACGACGAGGCATTGACTTGGTTTGGCGAGTCCACTGCGCATTTACGTTCCTTCGCGGCCATTCCTCTACGCCATGACAAAGCGCGTGGCTTACTCGTGTTGGCATCCGAAGATCCAAAACGCTTCTATTCGGAAATGGGCACCCTCTTTCTGGAACGTCTAGGACAATTGCTTGGTGCCGCGTTTAGCCGGATGCAATGACCACCACGTCCCGCTTCCCACTAGAAGTTGACGCATATTTGCTTCACCTGGCTGCGGAGCGGCGACTGTCCGAGCACACGCTGGCAGCCTATCAGCACGACCTGGCACTACTTCTTAAAGAATCGGGGATCACGCCGCTTAATGAGCTCACCCCCCACCAGATTCGAAGCTTTGCTGCCCGGCTCCACGGGCGGGGCCTCGCGCCGAAATCGCTTAGCCGGATACTCTCGGGCTGGCGAAGTTTTTATCGATACGCCAATCGTCGTCTTGCCTGGGAGTCCAACCCATGCGTCGATATTCGCCCACCGAAGGCAAGCCGTACCCTGCCCAAGGTGCTTAGCCCCGAACAGTGCACCCAGT
>JBKQNQ010000024.1:0-3625 GCA_052145875.1 Thiobacillaceae bacterium | reverse complement strand
CAAGGAAGCAGACATCAGCAAGGCCGCGGCAGGTAAAGCGCTGGATGCGGCCATGACGGCGATTGTCAAGGCAGTCGCCAAGGGTGATAGCGTAACCTTGATTGGTTTTGGCACCTTCAAATCGTCCAAGCGCGCCGCACGCACGGGACGCAATCCCCAAACCGGAAAAGAAATCAAGATCGCCGCGACCACCGTGCCCCGCTTTACCGCTGGCGCCGGCTTTAAGTCCGCTGTCGCTGGAAAGAAGGCCGCCAAGAAGAAGTGATCTAGATTTGTAGTCGGTAGCGTGTCCCGTTGAGGCTCACCGCGAGTTGTCCTCTTTGCGCAGTGGTGAGCGTGACGACGCTGCGCAGCCTTAATTGAAAATCGCGCGTTGACCTTAACGATCAACGGTGGTGAGCAACAACGGACCCGAGCAAGGAATCATATGCGTGGGATGGCTCGTTTGGTCTCAGCCTTGGCCGTTGCCTTCCTCGTCGTCATTGGGGCGAACGCCGCCGACGCGCCGACCCCTCGTGCTGCGCGGGCGCATCCGTACCAGACGCAGTTTGGCCGACTTGAAAAGACAGATGCCGTGCGGGAAGGCGCGAGGGGAGCGACACATGTCCTGTATGTGTTCTTTGACGCCAATTGCTTGTTTTGCCGACTCACCTGGAAGGCTCTGCAGCCCTACGAGAAGGTGGGTTTGGCAGTGCGCTGGGTGCCGGTGGCCTACCAGCAGACGAGCTCTCTGGCCCGCGCTGCGGCGATCATCCAGGCTACCGACCCCGTCGCCGCGCTTCGGGAGAACGAACTCGGTTACAACACCGCGCGATTCAATGGTGGGATCCAACCGATGCGCGACGTACCCGCGGAGCTTGCTGCACGATTGCACGCCAACACGAAACTAATGCAGGAGTTTGGTGCACCTGGTACGCCGGCTTTGGTTTGGATGGATAGCAATGGCCAGGTACGAGTCGAAGTTGGCCTTCCGCGTGCGTCAGAGCTGCCATACATTACGGGGCTTCGACCCCAATCCACGGATGACCCTGAACAAAAAAATCCAACTGATTGAGGTCGATGCTGTTCGCCGAACTCTTGTCCGAGGCAGATGGATTCATCCCAGATTGCCTCAGTCACGGCGACCCACCAGGGAACCGAGCCGTACGTCCAGCCGGCTTGGGTGACTGCGCCCGCGGAGCAGTCGGTAAGCTAGGTAACCTCCAAGGGCCCTCTATCGAAATGGTTTTGCGTGGAACACGTGGATTTCTAAATGGTGTCCGGAATCGCGCTTATCTTTCATTCATTCAGCTCCAGTCATCGCCGCCCATGCCTGAGCTGCTATCCCAGGAGGCGTCGCTGATTCCGAAATCGGAGCCACCCATATCGTCCTGCGCGGGGAAGAAATTGCCCGAGTCGGTCAGGGGGGCCGCCTGCGCACTGCCGGAATTGCCATCGAGGAAGTGATGCATCAGGGCTTCACCGGCCACCATTCCGCCGCCTACGGCTGCGCCCGTTGCAAGTCCGCCCAGAATGCCTGAGCCCATCCCACCCCCCATGGGCGCCACGCCACCGCCTCCATAAGGCTGGATCGGGGCAGCCGGGCCGTAACTGCCCCCCATGGGCAAAGCGGTGCGCCGCATCATGAAGCGCGCAGCAAGAAGAATGAAGGCCACCAACCCGATTCCGAGTACGAGCAGGTTCAAGGGAAAGCCGTGTCCTGCATCCGCGCGCAGCGGTTGGGTGACGGATTCACCGCGGCTTCCGGAAAGCCGGGCCTGCAGCTCCAAGACGGCCTGGGACGTGGCAAAAGGCAAGCCGGGAGCCAAGTGCTGCGCCGTCGAAAGCTCGGTCTTGGCATCGGCGAGGCGTCCCTGCTTGGCCATCAATTCTGCTTCCACGAAATGGGCCTTGGCACTATTGGGGTGGTCATGCAGAACCTGGTCCATCATGCCCAGGGCTTCGCCCATCTTTCCGGCCGTGGCGGCGTGGTACACCTGCTCCAGCGTCGGGTCAGCGGCATCGGCGCTCCCACTTGCAATCAAGGCCACCCCTAGCACCACAAGGCTGATCATTACGTTTCTGGACATGCTCAAGTTCCTGTAAATTTACTTAAAACGGGCCGCCGAGGTGCGAGAAGCGAATCTCAAGCCGGGGCACGGAACCTATTATATTGCTTTAGGCGGTCGGACATACGGGAGGTCGCACTGTCGATGCCACCTTTTTTCCCGAGCATTCGTTCTATTTTCGCGGCGCGCCGCGAATGCAGGCTGCATCAGTCCGTGTCATGGGCTGTTCCCGCGGAAACTGCAGCGATGATCCACGGTCGAAACTTCACGGGAAGCGTGCCCCCTCGATCTGGGGCGCGAACGGCGAAATGGGCCGCAAGTCGGCATGATAGCCGTAGCCATCGAATTGGGTTCCGGTTGAGCGATTGGGAAGAGGGGCCTGATTTATCTTGCTACAGCCGCGGATTCTCAAGCGCTAAGCCACGGCGGATCCACGCGATGGGATTGAGCTTCGCGTCCGGCCATCGCGGGGGTGCTTATATGCCTTCGAAGCGCATGGACATGTCGATTGCCTGAACGGATTTCGTGAGGCTCCCGACAGAGATCCGCTGTACGCCCGTTTCGGCAACGAATCGGATGGTCTCGAGATTGACGTTGCCGGAGGCTTCGAGGATGGCGCGCCCGGCGTTGAGAAGGACAGCCGAGCGAAGTTGATCGAGGCTGAAGTTGTCAAGCAGGACGAGTTCGGCGCCGGCCTGCAGCGCAGTTTCCAGTTCATCAAGGCTCTCGACCTCGATTTGTATCGGCACCGGCTGGTTCAGGGCGCGCGCCGCGTTTAGCGCGCTCACAATCCCGCCTGCGGCGGCAATGTGGTTTTCCTTGATCAGAATGCCATCGTAGAGTCCAATCCGATGGTTTTCGCCGCCGCCGATCTTGACCGCGTACTTTTGCGCGAGCCTGAGTCCTGGCAATGTCTTGCGGGTATCCATCACGATAGCGCCGGTGCCAGAGATGGCTTTTGCGAAGCGTCGCGCCAGTGTGGCTGTGCCGGAGAGCGTTTGCAGAAAGTTTAGGGCCGTGCGTTCGCCGGTGAGGAGGGCGCGCGCATTACCGTCGAGTTCGCAGATTTCCACATCGGCGGTCACCTCGTCACCTTCGGCGACACGCCACCGAATGCGACATTTGTGATCCAAGCCCTTGAAGGTGCCTTCAAACCATGCTTGGCCGCAAACGACGGCGGGCTCACGTGAAATGACCCGCGCATGGGCTCGGTCCGTGTCCGGAATGAGCAGGGACGTGAGGTCACCCGTGCCTACGTCTTCCTGAAGTGCGCGGCTCACCTCGGCGTCTACGGTGTGCGGGTCGAGATAGGCGGCAAGACATCGGGGCGGGGAGCGGGTTGACCCGGGCATGTTGAACTTTCGACTGTGCTGGCAAGTTTCTAAGGGCCTTCATTCGAGGCCAAGTTGGCATTTTATACGGCCGTGAATAGAATTTGGGCCCGTGTCTTGGCTGAACGAAACTATCGTTAAGGCTCCGACGTGGAGCGATTGTTGCTAGTAATCTCATCTACAGGCGTGACCAGATAACATTTGGTCAAATAAATGCGTAAGGAGAGTCATCATGAAGGTCCGTAC
>JBKQNQ010000023.1:0-5435 GCA_052145875.1 Thiobacillaceae bacterium | reverse complement strand
ACCCAAACATTGCGCGGCAGCGGAAGCGTCTTGCTGGGCGGCAATACACTGACTATCAATGGCGTCCTTGCCGCGGGTGAGACGGGTGCAATGGGCACGTTAACCCTGAACAATGGCGATCTGACGCTGAACGGCGGCAGCACCACCAGCTTGCGGATCAACAAAACAGGCAATGTCCTGACAAGCGATATGGTTGCGGGCATCTCCACCGCCACTTACGGGGGCACTTTGACGGTCACCAACACGGGCACGGGCAACTTGGCTCTGGGGGACAGCTTTACCCTGTTTGGGGCCACGGGTGGAACGGGCAATTTCTCCAGCATTGAGGGCGCTCCCCTTGGATACGGCTTTACGTTCTTCACGAACACCGGAGTTTTGTCGGTGACCACCGTTCCTCCCACTACCGGGACGAATATTGCATTCTCCGTCAGCGGCAAGACGTTGACGCTCTCGTGGCCATCAACTTACCTCGGCTCGACCTTGCAATCCAACTCGATCAGCTTGGCCAACACCAACGACTGGTTCACCGTGGCCGGATCCACCACAGTGACCACCGAAAACATCACGATCGGCAGCGGGAGCGTGTTCTACCGTCTGATAACTCCGTAAAGCATCCGAAATTCACGCAGCCCCACTCCCCCGTTGAGGAGTGGGGCGGTTCTTTCAGTTCATGATAATTATACATTGCTGACCAACAAGGTTGAGGGTTGAGAGGTAAAAAAAGGTTGGCTTGCGGGTTTGGGCCCTGCCACAAGGTAGAGCATGAAAAAGAAAACCGCATCCAAGCCAACCGCCAGCAAGTTCTCGCTCTTGCGCCAACTTGGCAACTTCATTCCGCCGCACTTGGTGCCTAAACTGGCGCGCGCGACCGGCGTCGAAGACCACGCCCGCTCCTTCAGTCCGTGGAGCCATGTCGTCAGCCTGCTTTACGCCCAACTGACTCACAGCCTCGGGCTCAACGACGTGTGCGACGCGCTGCGCTTGCATTCGGGACCGTTGGCGGCGTCCGCAAACGCCTGGGCCAGCTTGTCCTTGGTCAAATAGGCCGAGACAAAGCACTCTACCCTGCCCCCGGTCAAATCGTAGTAAAACCACCCGATCTTGCCCCGGCCCTCCGGCACCTCGATGATCGGGGCCGCCGGTCGCCCCTTGGGCCAGTATTGGCCTTCCGGGCAATTGGCGGCGTAAACGTAGCAAGCCTCGTGACTGGTGTATTCCTGCAAAAACCTGGGCGGCCAGCCGATGACCATGCCCATTTGCGGCCAGTGGAGATCGGCGAAAGTAAAATCGGCGGGCAGTTCGGTGGCCGCCACTGCACGCGCAAATTCTTCGCTGACGAAATAGATCGGGACGTTGTGCTCTAGCACCCGGTAGGAAAAGGTGGAGCCGGTGATCTCGGTCGGCAAATTTCGGCCTGCCTTTGCCGTCCACCTGGCCTGCTCCAGCAGGCAGTAAAGGCCAGCCGCGACGCACTTGGTGGAATGGTAGCCGTCCGGCGTCATGATCCGGCGTGGCTCAAACAGCGCCCGCTCTGCCTCGTCCGTTGCCAGGTGAAGATCATACGCCCTGGCCAAGTAGCGCGCCAGCGTCTCCCAGGCCGGTCGGGGTTGTGGCGACGAGGTCGACGTGGCCACCGAATCATTCTGGAGGTGCTGAAAGCTGCCCAGGGCTTTTGGCAGCGGTTCGATTTGCGGGATGAGCGCCGCCTCGTTCAAAGCTCGGTTATCCATAAACAGCATCTCCGGCTTGAGGCAATTGAAGGCCGGTGACTTCCAGCAGCGGCAAGGCGGTGTCATCAGCGCCAGCGTTGAAGGTATAGCGACGGCAGCCCAGCGCCTGGACCAGGTCTTCTCCTGAGGCCAAAGCGGCTTGGACCTCATTGAGCACCAGATATTCGTCGCGCTGGTGCCAGTTGTAATAGCCGCAGGACAGATTCAAGCAGGAGAAATTGAACCGCTGCCGCAGGGCCATAACGTCGGAGTAAGGGTGGCGCTGCCAGGCCGTCAGGCCATGCTGCTGGAAGACGGGAAGGGCCGTATGGATGAATTCCCCGTCATTGGCAAATTGGCGGACGCTATTGGACGTGTAGGAAACGAGTCCACGACTGGGGCAATCAAACTCCATCACGTATCCAATGTTGTGGAAGAAGTCGGGGCGGGCGTGGAATGCACCTTGGCAACCGATCTCCTCGGCCCCAAAAAGCACAACGGCGATATTGTCGAACCGCTCCAGCAGTTCCAGGCAGACAAAGACGCCCGCTTTGTCGTCCGCCCCAATCCCGGCGCGCTGACCGCGCTCGTCCATGCCGAGCAGGATGCCGTCCTGCCGAACGATCTTGACTGGCTGTGGATCATGCACCGTGTCGATATGGGCGGCCACGCATGGGTAAAATTCAGCTTCGCCCTTGCGGATATAGACGTTGTTCCAGTCGTCGCTGTCGCAGGTGCCGCGCAATCCGACGCCTCCCTCCCGGACATGATCAGCAAGGAACTCGACCATCTGGCCTTCGTGCCGCGAGTATGTCGGGACAGCCAGGATTTGTTTGAGCAGGTCAAGGCGCACGGAATGACCAGCCGGTTGCCCGGCGCAGTTAGGCTGGCAGGCAATGGCCTGACGGTTTTCAGTTGGGTCGGTTCTCATGACGATTGCGGGCAGGCACCCGCTTTGGAGGCGTTTTTGGCCCATACCCGCCATTGACTGAGTGTGCAACGACAGGGACGGTCTGAGCGCTTGCGAGTCCAGACGACAACGATGCCGTCTGGAAAGCGCTTTTCCAGGGCCAGTACGCGGCGGCTGAACACGCCGGATACTCCGGCGCGGTTGGTCAGGATTCTTGCCAGCCGGTCGCCGGGGCTAGGGTTGATTCGAGGATCGCGCATATTTATTCATTTTCCGGCTCGCTCGTTAGAGAGCCTCTAAAAGCGCCGCAATTTTCCCGGCGACCTCCGGCGCGACTTCGATTTCCAATGTCAGCGAGTCGCAGAAGGGCTTGGCCGTGAGGCGGAACTTGCCCTCGCGTTCGATGGTGAGAGGGCGCGGTTCGCCTGACCGCTCAACGCACTGGATGCGCTCGCCAAACGGCGCGGCGACCTTGGTCAGGGCCAGGATGCGCTGCGCGTTGCGCTCATTGTGCCGGTCCTTGTTCGCCTTGCAGGCGGACAATTCGCGTTCGTGCTCTGACAACAGGCGGCGGCGGATGTCGGCGGCGATTTGTTCAGCCGGTTTGGCCTCCGAGACGTTGATGCTGGTCTTGGGCGCTTCGCCGTCCCGGTAGTACGGACGGTGTTCCCGAAGGCTGTCCGCGACGCTGGCGGAGATATTCAGTTGTCCGCGTTGCCGCCCGGCGGAGATATAGAGCCGTCCGCCATCGGGCAGGGAGAAGACCCGTGCCCAGTGGCCGTCACAGCCGGGAGCCGGTTGCAGGCCAAGCTGCGCCGCCACCGCGTCCGCGAGTGCTCTTTGTTCCGGGTTCATGCGGTTTATTGTCAGACCCGGCACCACAAAGGCCGGAAATGTTCGCCGTGATTAATCAGGTGGTCCAGTTCAGCGTGGATTATGAAGCTCAAACGTCCTTCCAGATGTCTTGGGCACCAAGATGCTCGACTATCATGAACAGCGCGCGTCCCCGCAGCACCGGCTTGCCATTACGGCGCAGGCTGTAGCCTTCACTCGATGACCCAGAGAATTCATAGCCTTTGGTTTTCGCCAATTTCACGGTTTCGCAGCGCAGCCTAAAAAAGTTCTCTGCCTTCTGCTCGGCATCCTCGATGCGCAGTGCCCACGCCGGAGCCTTCGTCGCCAGCCCCGCCAGAATCTCGTTCCAGATGTTCAGCGCGCCGAGATATTCGACAATCAGGTGCAGCGGTCGTCCTTCCAGCAACACCTTGCGGCCACGGCGCAGGTTATAGCCGCCAACCGTCGGCCTAAAGAGTTCATAGCCTTTGTTTGCCGCAGATTTCACGGTTTCGACGTACAGTCTAAACAAGTTGTTGTTATTCTGGTCAGCCTCCCCGATGCGCTGTGCCCATGCTGGAGCCTTCGCGGCAAGCTCCGCCAGACGCTGGCGGCGGGGTTCGTGCCATGCTCTCACCATGTCAAGAGCGTCGCACAGAGAGACACCCGCCACCGGCGGGGTGGCATTATCTTGAGCGTTCATCTTGTCGTTTGCTTCGATTTTGCAGTCCATAATTTGCCTGTGCGAACCGTGTTAAAGCCGCTGGCAACGCGCTGAAAACAGCCGGAAAGCCGACGCTTGTCGGAGGGCTTCGCGCCAGCGGCGGTCGAGGTTCATTTTGATGTTTTGCATCGCAATGAGGCGATAATGTCCTAAATCATGGATAATGTCCAGTAAATATTTCTATTTACGGGCCAGCAAATTCTCCCCAAGAATGAGGCCACTATGGCAAAGACCCGTTCAGCGCCGTCACAGGCAGGCCGGAGCGATCCGGTTTACAATGTTTCCAGCATTTTTACAGCGCATCGCGACCTGCGGACGTACGCGAAACTGGCGCTGGGCGATTCCGGTCTGAGCGTCGAGGAAGCCGATGTTCTTGTGCTCCTCTATGGCCTGCGGGAGTTTGCATGGGACGACTGCCCCGTCGACGGGGAAGGATTTGTGACCTTCAAAGACCTGAAATCCATCCTGGTGCATGATCCCAGCCTGTTTGCCAGGAGGATAAAGAAATTGGTGGCTCCGAAATGCGGCCTGGTCGAGGTCACGAAGGTCAAAAAGGCGGCTGACCCAGCCCTCCACGGCAATTCCCTGCGAGTCAGAATCACCGGAGCTGGCATCGCCGCCGCCCGGCCAATTTGGGAGAATTTTCGGAAGTTTTCAGGCAGGCTGTTTGGGGGCCAGCTTTTAAAGGGTTTTTCGCGGACGGAGCTTGAGGCCCATGTGAAGATTAACGAGGCCATCAGCCGAACCCTCCGCGACTGGCGCGACCCGGCCCAGAGGCTCCTATGATGTGCCCGTCAGGTCGTACGAAGACATCGGGCAGGTTCATTGCTCAACGGTGGGCGGCCTTTCGGGAGTGCCCCGTGTGAAATCAAACGATATGGTTGGATTCACTAAATCAGGCGGAACCGCCATGCGAATGGTCGCGTTTTGCGCAGTCTGTTCCGGCCTTTGGAGCCTTCAAGCGCAAAGTCCGGCCCCTCAATTCAAGGTGATCGCCTTTTACACCGGGAAGAATGATCGAGCGCACATCAGCTACGTCAACGAGGCGAACAAGTGGTTCCCTGAAATGGCAGCCCAATATCATTTTGCGTACGAGGCGACCACCAATTGGAATAATTTGAATGCGGAATTTCTTTCGCAATATCAAGTGGTGCTTTTTCTGGACACCCGGCCAGAAGTTGCGTCCCAAAGGGCGGCCTTCCAAGAATATATGGAGCATGGCGGTGCCTGGATGGGATGTCATTTTGCCGGATTCGCC
>JBKQNQ010000022.1:0-8917 GCA_052145875.1 Thiobacillaceae bacterium | reverse complement strand
AAACCTGACGGGTCGCGAGAACCAGACACAGACGGGCTCGCTTGAGGACCTCGTCCTCAACCAGAATCTTCACCGCGTTGTAGTAAGCGTGCAGATCGGCTGCCAAATCCTTCAGATAATATGCGATACAATGCGGCGCCAATTCACGCGCCGATGCCTCAAGCGCTTGAGGGTATTCATCAAGCCGCTGCATCAGCGCCTTCTCGTGCGCGCCTTTGAGCGCCGACAGGTCCGCATCTGCCAGAATCCCAGTCTGCCCGCCCCATTCGGCCAAGACGCTGCAAATGCGGGCGTAAGCATATTGAACGTAGTAAACCGGATTGTCAGTGCTTTGGGATTTGGCCAGATCGAGGTCAAAGTCCAGGTGCTGATCAGATTTGCGCAGAACATAGTAAAAACGCGCCGCATCGTTTCCCACCTCGTTGCGAAGCTCGCGCAACGTAACGAATTCACCCGAGCGAGTCGACATCGATACTTTTCTCCCATCGCGATAAAGCACCGCGAACTGCACCAGCGCAACGGTGAGCTTTCCCGGATTAAAACCCAATGCAGTCAAGGCCGCGGTCACTCGAGGAACGTAGCCGTGATGGTCCGCGCCCCAGACATCGATAACGCGCTCAAAACCACGCTCGAATTTGTTGGCGTGATAGGCGATGTCAGAAGCGAAGTACGTGAATTCACCATTGGCGCGCTGCACGACGCGATCTTTCTCATCCCCAAACTGGGTCGCTTTGAACCACAGCGCGCCATCCTGTTCATAGAGGTTGCCCGACGCGTTTAGCCGGTCAATCGCCTGGGCCACCTTACCCGTATCGAACAGGCTCTTCTCGGAAAACCAGCAATCAAACTCGACACCAAACTCCTGCAAGTCCTCACGGCAGTCCCCCAACTGTTCATTCAGGGCGAAGCCATGAATATATGGATAATCGCTCCCCAGCAGACGCTTGCATGCGGCAATCAATCCATCCAACCGAACTTCGCTCTGGCGCTTGACCTCGGGATCATCCGTCACACACTCCGCACCATCCGGAATGTCAACCACGCCATCTAGGATTTTCCAGGGCTCGTGAACGTAGCGATCCTTGTGCTCATCAAAAATCGCCTGTGCCATTCGCCTCACATAGCCTCCCTGGTAGGCATTCGCCGGAAACGGCACGTGAATGCCGTTTAACTCAAGATAACGCAACCACGTGGACAGGGCGAGGATATCCATCTGACGTCCGGCGTCGTTAACATAGTACTCGCGCGTAATCCTATAGCCGGCTGCCGCCAAGACGTTGGCCAAGCTTGCACCATAAGCCGCGCCACGTCCGTGTCCAACGTGCAACGGCCCGGTGGGATTGGCGGACACGAACTCCAGCTGCACGCTTGGTCCGGACGCAGGCTTGCTGCCGTATTTCGGTCCGTCTTTGAGCACCTGATGGATTGTCGCTGCCCAAGCATCCGCGCTGAGGAACACATTGATAAACCCGGCGCCCGCAATCTCCGTCTTGGCCACGAGTGGATTCGGGCTCAAGACCTGCTGAATGTTCTGCGCGAGTTCCCGAGGATTACGCTTGAGTTGTTTGGCCAGCTTGAGGGCGACACTTGTGGCGAAATCCCCATGATCGGACGCTTTGGGTCGATCGAGGTCCAGCACTCCTTCAAATTGCGGCGACACGCTAGCCACTGCCTGCGCCAGCCAGTGAGTGATCTCGTCCTTAAGGGAGGAAGCCATGCAGTTAAAAGGTAGGGCACCCGTTTAGGGCGTCATATCATCTGGTGTAGGAGGCCGCAGTATATCAGTCCGTCGACATGCCCGTTTGGTTTGGCGAGATTGCGCAGTGCTTACAGGTCCTCTTCCAGACGCTTGCCATGACGAATATTGAGTTGCTTGAGTTTGCGGTACAAATGGGTGCGTTCAAGACCCGCTTTTTCCGCCACCCGGGTCATGCTGCCACCCTCTTTCTGAATCAGGTGCTCAAAATAAATGCGTTCGAAGGCATCACGTGCCTCGCGCAGCGGCGCTTCGAGCGAGATGGAGTTTCCCAATGTGGGCGCGGTCGCCTGTTTAAGGGGCGCGAGTACCCAAGCGACTTCATCGCTGTCAATATCTTCGGACAAGGCAGTGATCGCCAGGGTACGGACCACGTTGTTCAACTGAGGCAAGTTGCCCGGCCAATTGAAATTTCTCAGCGCGTTCAATGCCCCAATGGTGAATTTGCGGTTACGCACCTCACCATTCTCAATTAGCTGGGACAGCATGAAATTGGCGATATCGGGAATATCCTCGCGGTGTTCCTTAAGCGCGGGGATCCGAAAACGTACCGATGACAACCGATAATACAGGCGGCTGTCGAGTTCGCCTTCATTTACCCGGGTCTCCAAATTTTGACTGCTGGCCGCCACGACGCGCGCCGAGGTCCCTTCCATTTTATCCAGCAATAGCCCCAGGCCCTTTTGCTCAAGTCTTGAAAACTCGGCAAGTTCGGGAAGATATAACGTGCCATTTTGGAGTTTGTCAAAATAGGCAATCGGATTGGAAACGAGCTGCGCCTTGTTGTCGACCTCAACCCAAGGTGACCCCGCTTGATGCAAGAAACGCGCGCATTGATCAAATCCACTGCCCGCCTCACCCATCAGGAGAACCGGAGACGTGTGGTTAGCCACTTGTGTCAGGCGCTTTTTGAGTTCCTGAATCACCTGACTCTTGCCAAGACAGGCCAAGTCCATGGTTGGCATACGGCGTGGCACGTCGGATTTCTTTATTGCCCGGGTGACAGTGGCGAGTAGCTTGGCAAGCGCGATGGGCTTTTCAAGAAAATCCGTAGCGCCCATTTTGGTTGCCTCTACGGCAGTGTCGATGGTCGCGTGCCCAGACATCATAACCACGGGCATGGTGAGCTGTCCGCCCGCGGCCCATTCCTTGAGCAGCGTGACCCCGTCCGTATCCGGCATCCAGATATCCAGTAGGACCAGATCGGGGCGACGTTGCGCACGAAACGCGCGCGCCGCATCCGCATTTTCGGCCAAATGAACGTCATACCCTTCTTCCGTCAGAATTTCTGAGAGCAATTCCCGAATGCCGACTTCGTCATCCACCACCAGAACGTGTCCGCTCACTGACCGGCTCCAAGACGGAATAGCGGCAGGAACACGCGTATCCGCGCCCCGCCCTCAGCCTGATTTTCCACGCGTATGCTTCCTTGATGCTCTTCCACAATTTTTTTCACGATCGGCAGACCCAGGCCCGTACCCTTGAGCTTGGTCGTTGCGTAAGGTTCAAACAATTTTGCCATCAAATGTTCCGGGAATCCGGGCCCATTGTCGCATATTGTCAACACTGCGCGATCCTGCTGCACTTGGGTT
This sequence comes from Thiobacillaceae bacterium, assembly GCA_052145875.1. Classification (GTDB taxonomy): domain Bacteria; phylum Pseudomonadota; class Gammaproteobacteria; order Burkholderiales; family Thiobacillaceae; genus DASQBT01. Next base: position 5,569 of record JBKQNQ010000022.1, on the reverse strand, counting down.
TTGACGGCAATGCGGCCATCTGGCCTATCCCCAAGGGCATCCTGCGCATTCTGCAGCAAATTATGGATCACTTGGCGCACCAATGTGGAGTCGCCTGCGACAGGTGGCAGATCCTCGGCCAACTCCACGCTAAGCGCAAGCGCATGAAAATCGTAGAGGCTCAACAATTCTCGAACCAGCCCATTGAGATCCAGTGCCGCAATACGGGCCCTGGGCATACGGGCGTAATTTGCAAACGCTTCCACCATCGACTTCATCGCCCCCACTTGGTTGATGATTGTCCGGGTGGAACGAATCAAGAAATCCCGCTCTGCTCCCTCCAACCGGCTGCCCAACTTTTGTGCAATCCGTTCCGCTGACAGCTGGATCGGCGTCAGTGGGTTGCGAATCTCGTGCGCCAAACGACGCGCCACTTCACCCCATGCGGCATCGCGCTCCGCGCGAATCAGTTTGGTGACATCATCGAATACCAAAGTGTAACCGCGTGCGACACCCTGCGGCAGAGGCGTTCCACGAACCAAGAGCAGCTGTGCGCCTTCCGGTCCATTGTAATCCAGTTGTTGCTGCCATAGCGCACCGCTCTGCGCTTCGAACCCAGCCGCCACTTGATGGCCAAACGCCCTCAGCGCACTGTCCTCGACCCCCCAGTCAACCGGAAAACGCCTCTCGAGATCCTCCGGCTGGGCCCCCAGAATGCGCAGCGCGGTCGGATTCAATGCCTGTACCCGAAAAACTTCATCAAGCACAACGACCCCCGATGACAGGTTGGCCAACACGGTTTCAAGGTAGGCCTTGGCCTGTTCAGTTTCCAGATGGTTACGTCCGGCCTCCGCGCGCGCTTCGGAAAGCTGCTGGGTCATGCGGTTGAAGGACCGAATCAATGCCCCCAATTCGTCGCGGCTTTGCACCGGATGCATTTGAGAGAAGTCACCCTGAGCCACTGCGCGGGTACCTCGTGCAAGCGTGCGCAGGGGCGCACCCAGACGCTCCGACAAGAAGTAGGCGAGCGAGATCGTCATCAATAGCGCAATCAACAGCGTCAGCGCAAGGGTAACGCCATACAGCCGCTTAAGTCCGAGACGGGATACGGCGATCTGCTGATAATCTCGGTAGGCGTCCTGCACCACCCCTGCGTCCCGCTCCAAGCTGTTCGGAACACTCTGCAAGACCTGGAGCACCAGCGTCTTACCCGCAAAGGAATTAGCATAGACGGGTACCAGCGTGCGCATCACCAAGGACCCGTCCTTCAAGGCCTCCACCCGACTGTACGGCTCCTGCTGCCGGACCCGCCATATCAAGTTCTTGTCCGGAAGCTCGGGCAATAAAGTCGACTTCTCCCCGCCGGCGTAGGCGATCACCCCGCCCCGATCGTCGAACAACGTTAGTTCCTGAACCGCGGATTGTTCCCGTAAATTCGAAAGTAGGGTAATCATGGATCCGGAACGCTCATCGGAGAGGGTTAGCGCGAGTCGCTCAGATTTCTTGGTGAGCTCCCTCAACAGATCATCGAGCGCCGTTTGCCCCAGGTTCACCCCGGACTCCAGCGCGCGATCAACCCGGACATCGAACCACGTTTCAATGCTTCGGTTTAGAAAAAAGACTGACGCCGAAAACACGACTGCCGCAGGCAGGATCGCCACTAGGCTAAACCAGAGTAACAATTTGAGCGTGAGCTTGCTGCCAAAGACGCCATTGCGTACCCGGCGGCGCAACACGATAAGTTGCCAACTCACCAGGCCGAACAGCAGGCTCGCCGATACGGCACCCCCGACCAAGACCAGCGGAAAACCAACTGGCACCAGCGGGCTAACCCGGCTGGAGGAAAACAGCAAATAGAGCAAAATTGCTCCCAGTCCCAGACCAGCCAGAACTACATAGCGCATCTGCAGCAACTCATATCTACCTAGAACCGGTAACTTCCGGCGCGAACAAGGGAAAACGCGCACGCCTAAGGTTAAAAATCGAAACTCCCTGAGGACTCCACGGTGCGAGACTCACCCCGCTGTTTCGCGGCTCAAGTGGGTTTTCCACACGCATTACCGAACCGGACCGTTGAACCGGTCCGCGTTTGACCCACCGAAACCGATCAGGGCTGGATCTTCCACACGTACCACGTCCCTTCCGCTTGCCATTTTCCATCGGCGAGTGCGTTCATCTGGATGGCCTCGGGTAACTTACTCAGGTCAAGCCGCAGGCGTAATTCGCCCCTATAGCTTTCCGTCGGGTCGAGCATTTTCTTCTCGGCGACCTGCCAGCCGTCGATGTGGCCAAGGGCTTCAAGCGCTTCTGCGAGCGTGTCGTAAGTCTTGAGCGCGTAGTTGGTTTCTAGATAGTAGCGTCTTAGCAACAAATGGTACGACAGAATCGACGTACGGGTTGCATCCGTGATGGACTCCGCGAACCACCAGCTGCGCGGCCGGTCCAGCTCGAAATCGGTTTGGAAATGAAGGACCAGTCCCTTTTTCAGCGCCACCTCCAACTGCCTGTGAAGGTTGACCGAAATGTCGGCGTTCAATACGTAAGCATCATCGACCAACTTGAGTTCGGCTGAGCGCACCTCGATTCCGTCCGCGGCAGATAGACCCGGAACAAGGGCAAGCATGAGCAGCGCAGCCAGCGTGGCGTTAAATGCGTTTTTCCAGTAACGCGTAGTAAAAACCGTCGTGGCGATCATTGGGCAACAATTGGCCTTTGTCTAGTTCTAGAGGTAATTTCAGTTGCCTTGCATCCGCGTGCCGGACAAGAAACGCCTCGATCTGATTCCCGTTCTCTTCCGCAAACACCGAACAGGTTGCATAGAGCAATTTACCACCCGCGGCCAGGGTCTGCCAGAGCGCCTCAAGAATTTCGCGTTGCTGACGGACAAAGGCGGTCATATCCTCGGGCCTGCGCAGCCACTTGATGTCGGGATTGCGGCGAACCACTCCGCTCGCCGAACAGGGCACATCCGCCAGAATTCGGTCGAATTCGCGGCCACTCCACCAGGATTCAAGGCGCGCGGCATTGCCCGTTTTCAACTCGGCTGAAAGTCCCAGTCGATCCAGGTTCTGCCGCACTCGCGTGAGCCTCCTTTCATCAACGTCGAGCGCCACCAATCCGACATCGGCCAACTCCAGAAGGTGGCCGGTCTTGCCGCCGGGTGCGGCACATGCGTCCAATACGCTCATCCCATCCCTTGCATCAAGCAAGCCGGCCGCCCACTGCGCGCCCGCATCCTGCACCGACACACGACCTTCGGCGAATCCAGGAACCCGTGCGACGGGCACGGGGTGTTCCAATTTGATCGCCCCGGGGAAGACTTCCACGCCAATCAAGCCAGCGGCGTGGAGGTCCGCCAGAACCTGTCCCGGCTCAGTCTTGCGGCGGTTAACCCGCAGCGTCATGGGGGGGTGGCTTTGGTTAGCCTCAAGAATGGTGTCCCAGTCAACGGGGTAGTTCTGCTTTAGCTTCTGCACCCACCAGTCAGGATGGTTATACCGACCCTCGCTCGTTTGCTGCACGCCCTCCAGCAGGGCCGCTTGCTCGCGTTGAAAATTGCGGAGCACCGCATTGACCAGTTTCTTGTACTTGTGTTGCGCCGCTTCAACACCATTGTTTACCACGGCGTAGGGCGCAGTACGGCTGTAAGTCAGCTGATAGAGGCATACCAGCAGCAGCGCTCGGGTGCCGGCATCAGACAATGGCTTGACGACAAGCTGGCGCAATATCGAGTCAAGCGTCCCTCGATAACGCAGAACACCATAGGCCGTATCCTGCACCGCGCCGCGCATAGAAGCTTCAAGTCGATCTACCCGTGCGGATTCCAGTGCCTGGGTGAGGGTGTGGCCAGCCATCGTTTCCGCGATGACGTCGGATGCAATGGCTTGTGGAGTAATCAACCGCCCCGCGCAATCTGCATCAACCGGGCCACGCGTGCTTCGGTCGGTGGGTGGGTCGAGAATAGGCCCTTGATCCCCTCCGTAGACAGCGGGCTGATGATCATCATCTGTGCGGTTTCGGGATGCAACTCCGCTGCCGACAGCGGTCGTCCCTGGGCATACGCCTCGATTTTCCGCAGTGCCGAAGCAAGCGATTCTGGGTCGCCCGAAATGGCCGCGCCGCCCGCATCCGCCCCAAACTCGCGGCTGCGAGAAATTGCCATTTGAATCAGCATCGCAGCAATTGGCGCGAGGATCATGACAATAATTGCGATCGCGGGACTTTGCCGCTCACGGTCATTACCCCCGCCAAAGAAAAAGCCAAAATTGGCAAGCATGGAAATCGCGCCGGCTATCGTAGCCGACATCGTGGAAATCAGCGTGTCGCGGTTTTGCACATGGGTCAGCTCATGCGCGATGACACCGCGTAATTCATTTTCTGACAATAACTGAATGACACCGGTGGTGGCTGCCACCGCAGCGTGATCGGGATTGCGGCCGGTGGCAAAGGCATTCGGCTGCGCTTCGTCGATGACATAGACCCGTGGCATCGGAAGCGCGGCGCGATGGGCCAACTCCTTCACAATCCCGTAGTAGCGCCCCCCTGTGGTCGCGTCAACCTCGCGGGCATGGTAGAGACGAAGGACCATCTTGTCCGAGTTCCAGTACGCGAACAGATTCGTCGTCGCGCCAATCAGCAGCGCGATCAACATTCCCCCCTTGCCGCCCAGCACCGCGCCGACCGCGCCAAACAAAGCGACGATAGCCGCCATTAAGATGGACGTTTTCAACCAGTTGCCAAGCATATTCGCGGATCCAAGGATGGCCACGCATTCTCTAACCAAAACAATCAGCTTGGGTCGCCCCGCGCAAATTCAACCCGCCGGCTGGGAGTTTCCTACCCAAGCCGCTCGGGTGAATCCGCCCCCGCGAGGAATGCCCCTGCCTCCAAGCGCTTGCTTCCGGCTCGTTGTAGCTCGGTAACTTTCAGGGCCCCCGACCCGCAGGCGACAACCAAACCGTCCGGTCCGCTTTCAAGCACTTCCCCGGGCATGCCCTGGGCGCAAACACGAACCGCGCGCCAAATCTTCAGCGGCTCGCCATTCCACAGCGCCCATGACCCGGGAACCGGATTGTAAGCCCGAACCTTCCTCGCAAGTGTCTCTGCGTCGAGCGTCCAGTCCAGTCGTGCATCAGATCGGGTGATCTTGGCGGCATAGGTGACGTCTCCTGCCGGTTGCGGGTGAGGGGTCAGGCTGTCGAGGTTCTCCAGTGCATGCACAATGGCCAATGCGCCGGCGTCAGCGAGCTTATCGTGGAGCGAGCCCGCCGTGTCTTCCGGCTCAATGGGCACAATGGCGTTCAACAGCACCGGCCCCGTGTCCAGCCCGGCCTCCATTTGCATGATCGAAATGCCGGTCTTCCCGTCACCCGCTTCGATCGCCCGTTGAATGGGGGCCGCCCCACGCCATCGGGGCAGCAACGAGGCATGAATATTAAGGCAGCCATGGCCCGGTATGTCCAACACCGCCTGGGGCAGGATTAGGCCATAGGCAGCCACGATCATGACCTCTGGTTCAGCATCCAGGATGCGGCGATGCGTGGCCGGGTCCTTGAGACTCTCTGGCTGATAAACGGCTATTTGCCTGGCC
>JBKQNQ010000021.1:0-4888 GCA_052145875.1 Thiobacillaceae bacterium | reverse complement strand
GTTTTCACCGCATCCGAGTACGATGCGAAGACCGGTGAATGGCACCTCGCCAAACTTCCTGTGCACCATATCATATCGTGAGCGCTGCGACGGAATCCACGGCACTTGTCGCATGGGCCCACGCGATACGAAAGCCGGCACCCGTTTTCTCCCCCGGCTAACAGGGACGACCGCGATAAACCGACCGCTCGCGGTGAGGTGTTGGACTGTGCGCCGCCATGGGTGTGACCGGTTCGATGCGTCACCAGCGACCGTGCCGAACTATCGTGGGAATAAGCGGTCACAGTCTGGTATCAATTGGCTAGCTACCAAATTGCCCATGCAAGCAGTATTGGCGGCCGTTTGGGCACATTGCTTCTTTAGTGGGCATATTGGGGGAACGGGACAGTTCCCTTCCCAGTAAAGGAGAAAGACATGACAGTAAACGTTGGAACCATCGACCGCATTGCGCGCGCACTGATCGGCGCGGGCTTGATTGCCGCAAGCCTGCTTGGTTGGATCGGCCTGTGGGGTTGGCTTGGCGTCGTGCTGTTGGGCACGGCTGTAGTCAGTTTTTGCCCACTGTACGCACTGCTTCGGGTAAATTCCTGTCCTACGTCCCAAAGCCATACGTGATTCGTAATTCTTGGGCTTTAATGGGAGGATTAGGGCGGTAGGCCAGTTACCCATTTCTTGGCGAAGTCGTGTATGGGACCCGAACCGTCGAAAGGAGACGACCATGAGTAACGCTATCGCTGAGACCCGTCGTGTAACGCAATTTGACGGTGCCGCCCGAACGTTTCCACATGCGCCAGTAGACTGGTCGCCCGAAAACGCCGAGGACATTGCCAAGGCCGAAGGACTCATCCTCTCGGACGACCACTGGGAAGTCGTTCGGGGTCTGCAGGAGTATTTTGCCAGACACGGGGATGCGCCAAGCGTCAATCTGCGCGAGTTGCACGATGCGTTGGACGAGCACTTTCATGCGCGGGGTGGGATAAAGGTTCTCTATGAGCTCTTCCCCGGTGGGCCTGTTGCCCAAGGGTGCCGCGTTGCCGGCCTGAAGGCGCCCTACCGCGCCACGGACACAAGCTATGGTAGCGTTGCGTGAGCGGCAGTCCTTTCCCCCGGGGCCCCGGGTAACCAACGACTCGCGGGCGCCCGAAACGGGTTGATCGACTGTCTTAGCACTCGGCAATGGGGATGGGACGCTCATCGCGACTGTGGCCGGCGCTGAAAGGGATGAACTGGAGCGTTCGTCCCGAGCGGCCTCCCAAGGTTTGTCCAGGCGTCATGGAGTCCATGGCTGGCAACTCGATGCTGCGCTTGGGGCATCCGCATGCATCGTTGCTTGGGCCGAGGCAGGCGGTCGCGTAGGGACCCAGGGGGCCAAGAGTGCCCGGAACCTGACGGCCTGATAGAATTGCCTAAGTGAAACTTAACTTTTTTTCGATACCCCAAGATACCGCAAGGACCTATGGCATACACAGAGCAGCGCGTCACCTCGGTACGTAAGTGGTCTGACAAGACCTTTAGCTTTACGATCACCCGACCCGACGATTTCCATTTTGAGAATGGAGAATTTGTCACGCTCGGACTGCGTCAGGAAGGCAAGCTTATCGCACGTGCCTATTCAATCGTTTCATCCAACGATGCCGATCATTTGGAGTTTTTAAGCATCCACGTTCCGAACGGCCCGCTCACGAGCAGACTTGCAAATGTGCGCGAAGGTGAAGGGATCTTGATTAACGGCAAGGCCACCGGCTCTTTGACCCTTAAGCACGTGCAACCGGGCCGCAATTTATTCATGCTGGCGACGGGAACGGGACTCGCACCATTTTTCTGCTTGATTCGTGACCCGGAAATTTACCTGCGCTACGAAAAGGTGGTCTTGGTACATACGGTTCGAACGCAGGTCGAGTTGGCGTATCGGGAGCAGATCAACGCACTGACCAATGACCGACTGTTCTATGTGCCCACGGTTACACGAGAGCCATTTGAGACATCAGGCCGGGTTACGGACTTATTCCGCAGCGGTGGCCTTTTCTCAAAGCTTGGTGTTCCCAAAGCCAATCCGGAGCGCGATCGCGTCATGCTCTGCGGGAATCCACACATGATCCAGGAGATGGTGGAGTATCTCGAAGCGACGGGCTGGACGATGACAAACTACAGGGGCGTTGGAAACTTTACGGTAGAAAAAGCTTTCGTTCTGCACAATGACGATTAGCCAAGATTAGGTAAGCCGTTGGTCCCGTTTCGCGCGGGGTCTGAGCCCGCACCCGGGCTAACCTCCGACGGCACTGCCGCGTCCAGGCCAGTGTCGCCAGCGCAGGCGCGTCGCGTGGGATGCGTGTACTGCTTGAGGAAAGCGTTGTCCCAAGGCGACAAGGACGGACGCGGCGGGATTCGGATCGGCATCGGGTGGGGTGTCATTGCGTTTATCGATCGTGGAAGTCCAGTCTCGGGCGCCCGGTCGTCTAGTACGTCGTCCCCTCGCCTTCGCCTAGCCATGACAAAAATTACGCGTCGATGCGCTCAACTCAACTTGCCAGGAATAACCCATACAGGAAGCCCGTCTGCACTGCGCTGTGGCTTTCAGTTCCTCCTGACCCTCGCGGGTAACGGGCGCGTTCTTCCGGTCGAGTGGTATATCCCCGGGGATTATTGCGGACGTCCCCGATCCCTTTGACGGCGGCGTTGCACGTCTTGGGGCACTTGGGCCAAATTCTGTAACTGGAAAGCAACGGCGGTTCCCCGTCAGTGAGGATCCTGGCAACGTTCTCCCAGGTTGTGAGCGTTCATACAGGCGAGCAAGAAGCTTGGGGAACGCGCCATCGCGACAGACGCTCGAGCGATTTTCATCATTGGGTCCGCTCATCAAACGGCCCCGCCAGCGCCGATGTCACCGTGCGATCCTTATCCGTTTTCGGTCCTTCGTGCCACACCGGTGTCGCCTGTCAAGAATAACGATTTATCACCTGGCAATGGTCTCGGCACCAGCACTCCCCAGGGAGGTGTCCCGTGAATGATCCAATGGCGCGAGCGCGGTTCTGCGCGTTGGAATTAGCAAGAGAGGTAACAGGAAACGATTCGAATGTGTGGATTGTGCGCCGAACTCCTAGAATGGCAGAGACCTGCTGGATGATGCCTGTCTGATCCGGATCCATGGTTTCTCATTGCAGGCGCATGTCTGTTCGCGTTCACGCTGGAGTTGATCATAGCGTGCCTTGATCGCATCACGCGCATCAGGGGTGCCTGCCCGGGCCAGTTCGACCCGGTAGCTGCGGCACTCATTGTCTGTCATCAGGGAATGACAGGCTAGCATCGCGCTATCCCCTTCACGCGCTTGTGACGACGCGTTTGCCGTGAGGCCGGCTGTAGCCACAATGAGGGATAGGCCCAGCTGCGCTGTAGCCAGAGCAATTGGCCGCATTGTTGGGGCTCGATCGCGCGCATCAGGCACACCTCTTGAGGTAATGCCAGAAGCCCATGGCGCAATACGGAATAACATGGTTCCTCCTTGCTAAGACTTGCTACGTAAAATTAACATTAATCCCCGTCCCACACTGGTTGATATCAGTTGAACCGTGAGGGCATAGGCACAGCCAATGCCGTCACGGTTCACGCCACGGAACGCGGTGCCCCGTCGGCAGTGGAGGCGCAGTTTGGGGTGGATTCCAGCGTCGTCAAGCAGTGTCGTATGCTTCAGATCAGGCAACAACATCGAAACGTGCTGCCCTCTCAAATCGTCGCGCCAAAACCCGAACACTTCCTGGGTATGGGCACAGCAATCCAGGATGTAACCCTCTTCACTAACCCACAAGGTGCTGGGCAACGGGTCAAACCTGCTGACCGTATCCGGAGAGAGTCTGCATACATGGGTGGGGCTGAACGTCAGACGGATGTGCGCATCATCCGCTTCGTTCGCGGCGACAGAATTCAACTTATCGTCTAGGGTCATCGATCCTCCCTGCCTGGCTCCACGCTGACAAAAGCTATTACCACGCGATATTCATGCCCCGGGAATTGCGCCGCACGCCATCGCGGAAAGGACCTTCGGCGCGCCTGACAGAAGTCGCTGGATATAATTCACGGTCAGCTGCGTTCCCACACGAAAGGAGATCCCCCTTGGAACAGCGTCATGCTGCCCCTACCAATATCTCTCACCTTTTAGCGCCCCACGGTCCTTGAGTTGTGGGAAACCGCCACTGTGCCGTTCAACCGCAGCGCGTCTTCCGGTATGAACCAATTCGCAACGTAGTGCGCGCATGCATTCATACGTCAATCTCCCTTCTGCCTTGTTCGCTACGCTTTCGGTACATCTATTCATGCATGCAACGCCTCTTCTTTGGCCGCGGGCATGTGGTGGTAGGTTATTACAAAACGGGCGCGAAGCTAATTGCGCTCTTCTTTAATCTGTTAAAGAATGCTTTAAGCAAGGGGCTATGCTTAGGCATGAAGCATCGCTTTGCATCGACACGGTCAAGTCGATCGCGTTGCGCCGTTGCCACGGGGCTGCGATTTGATGATTTTCAGCATTGAAGCGCGGGTCGTTCCCTGTGCTTTCAGCCTGTGGGCAGGTGGAAACGAGCCGGATACGCGCCTGCGGTCGAAAAATGTGGCTGCATCTTCCAACTCGACGGAGGAAACAACTTCGGCGTTGGAAAGGCTATTGTTGGCTTGATCAGGGTGGAACCTGCGGCGGTCTTGAAGGAGCCTGGAGTTCTTAGGGATCGCTTTCCGCACGAGAAAGAAAGTGTCGAAACCGAGCTCTACCCGATTCGATTTTCCTCTTCCATCAATGCTCGACTGCTTCAGGGGCGCGTTTTATTCGCAACGGCGGGGGGATCAGTCTATCGCGCTTAGCGCCAAGCCAAGCTTGAAATTTTCCAGACGCTTTCAAGCATTC
>JBKQNQ010000020.1:0-3873 GCA_052145875.1 Thiobacillaceae bacterium | reverse complement strand
CCAAACTCTCCGGTCGGACAAGCCGACAATGGAATAGTTCTGCATCCACCCGATTGAAATTATGACCGTCTTCTGTTCCAAAAATCTATGGCCACCACAACCATAACCTGCAGTAGTTGGATTGTTGCTCAAAGTTGAGCATTTACGGTCACCTGTCCTTGGGTGCTTTCACTGCCAAAAAACCATCTCACAACTCCAAGGAAAAGGCAGTCACACATAGTTTTAAGTATGACGACTTCGTCTCGCGAAAAGAAAATCGGCAAGCTCCTTCAGCTCTTCAAAAACCATCCAGTGCTCGTCGATGAAGCTCGAGTGGATAAGATCACATTCAGTCCAACCAACGGCGACGGGGAAAACCAGGTCATCTTCCTGGCCTGGAAAGAAAAGGGGAAACAATTCAGCTTTACCATCACAGAAGACGGCCTGGCTTACGCGGATGTCCTGGCCACGAGCATCGAAATTGAAGATCACGAAGGAGAGCCGGCAAACATCGCCTTCCTGAAGCCGGACGGAACGCCTGTCCGCATCGATCTTTAGTCCGTTTCACTTCGCCTCCGGCGAACAAAATCAAAACGAGTATGATCTACGACTATCGGCAGACTCCTCGCGCTGAGAAAGGGTTCCACGTTCATCTGGGAAAAAAGCACACATACTTTTTCGAGTGGGCCAACTTCGAGACCGCGCCAAACCATCCCGTTAACGACGCCCCCAAGTTCCCCTCCTGGTCCAGCTTCCTCACGGCCATGGGCGAGGACACTTTGCTGGAAGCCATCAGCATCGACGACATTTTTATGACCTATGGCGGAGCCCTGATTCTTGACCATTACCGGGATTCGTTCAAGTGGGGTGCCGTCCGATCTTCGCAAAGCCCTGAAACTCTCCCGCTCCTGCAGGCGCTGCGCCAGCGCGGCATTGTCCGTCTTGACACGCCGGTTTACTGGGGCAACTGGGCTTCAGTTAACGGAATCCTGGCCGGAATGATTGGCTCCCTGCTCAATCAGCAGGAGATCACAGTCTACCACGGTTCCTCTTCCCAACGCTGGGCGCGCATCCAGCGCCGAGGGGCCCTTGTCCCCGCCACACCCAAGGACAGAGTCTGGCCGCGCGATCGCAAGTTCAAGTCCATAGCCATCGGCATGACGACCTGCCCGCATCGTGCCCGCTACTTTGCCGAGCACACCGCCCGGCACGATCGCAAATAGGCCGGCGCCATGCAAAAATCCGGCATCCAGCCCGTCATTCTGGCGATGACCCTTTCCCCTTCCGACATCATGGCCGCCGACCACGATTTCCTTGAATACGAGCCCGTCCCGGAGAAATCGCCTGAGAACAGTCTCCGGCTCTTCGGCCAGGTGGGCATTCAGGGAAACATTCCAGTCAACCGTGTTCGCGTCTTTGAGACCCAGGAAGTCGCGCTGTGAGCACAGTTTTACACGACGATTTTGACGCCATCGAAAGCGCCTACGCGGAGCCTTGCGAGCTTGTGTTCAATGTGCAGGCCACCACCGCATGCAACTTTTGCTGCAAGCACTGCATGTTCGCCTGCCATCCCGTGGCCGCCCCAAAACAGGAATGGATGAGCGCGGAGGACATTGATGCAGCTCTGGAGCTCGCCAACGATTTTCAGCAGGCCGGGCATTCTGTCCGCATCAACATAATTGGAGGCGAGGCCACGCTGGACTTGGATAAATTCGGCCGCTTCATCGATTGTCTTGGCAACCACCCTGGCGCCCAGAGCATCAGTTTTGAGATGACAACCAACGGGTGGTTCCTTCGGTCATGGCCCACCCTGTGCAAGTTTGCCGCCGCCGTGGGCCCGCTCATGAGCAACACCGAGATGGCCATCCGCATTTCGAACTCCATCTATCACGACCCCTTCCGTTCACCGGTCGAGAAACTGATCATCCCATCGAAACCAGACCAGCGAAACCACTACAGCTACGAGCGCAAGGCCAGCCGCCTGGAGGCCGCGTTGGAGAGCCCGTACGACTATTGGGAGTTCACGGCCGCCTGCCCCAACTGTGAGGCTGAGCTTTACGAGCAGACGTGCTCGAAGTGCGGCAACGAAATGTCCGAGGACGAGTACTTCGAGGCCCAAGACAAAGCCTACATGATCCCAGGCCACCAGTGGATCGAGGCCCTCTTGAAAGCATGCAAGGAAGACCGGCTTTACGTGGACTCGCGCGTCAGCGACGAGACGAAGGTTTCTCCGGTAGGCCGCGCGGCCAACAACAGGATTGGCATCCAAAAAGTTTCCTGTTGGGATGGCACGCCGAAATTCACGATCTCGCCGGGAGGCAACCTCCAGGGAATCTGCTGCACTGGGGGAAAAGTCCCCATCGGCCACGTCAGGGATGGCGCCTGGAAACTCTTTGCCCGGGCCTCCTTTTACATTCACGCCATCGAACGGCGCTTTCCGGGCGAAAATCCCCAACGCTGCCGGAGCTGCTCCTCCTTCGCCGTCGAATGGCTCAGATCACAAAAGCCCAGATGTGAAGGCTTCCTGGCCGCGGAGCAAAAAGAACCCGCCCTCTGCGCCGCGTAACGACGGCATTTGAATCCAAATTTGCGGCATTTAGGCGCCAAGCTCTATATGCCGTCACCCAGCCGCTTCCGGCTCTTCACCTTGGATACGGCCAATCCTGCAGAACGTTGGCATGAATCCTGCCCTGCTAGTTCCTGGGCAAACGGCGCCCTCCGCGCATCAAGTAGTGGCTATTCTTTGGCATAGATTCACCATCGGATTCCAGTATTTTTCTAGCCCATTTCACCGCCATTGGCTTCAAGGTTTTTCCTCAATTGTTGGTTTTTTGTTTTCCGCCATAGTAGTCCCGCACGAAAGAGGAGGAAGGAAAGGAATTAGACACCTAGGGGCCTTAGAATACAGGTGCGGCCCAAAAAGGGAGCCGCACACAGGAACCTAGACAACCTAGAATTGAGCAGGAGCGGCCTGGCCGCCACAGACCAAATAACATGAGTTTCAAGATCCGCACCGCAACGCTGCCCCGGCAAATCACGCCGGAACTACTAACCTTGATAGATTCCTTGCACATAGCTTACGAAAAACGGACCAACTGCGGTTGCACGCTTCAGATTGGGACAGAACCTGAGACCTTCCACCACGCTCCCAGCCAAGTCATTCACCTTGGCCTCGATGTGGTGCAGGCCTACGCGGGCCGCCACAACCGCCTGGATGTGAAGGCGGCCGTCATGATGAGCTACGTCTTGGGCCACGAATACGGACACGCCGTCCTTGAAAGGCGTTGCATGGATGACCGCTCGATCATGGCCCTGTACTTCATGGGCGCTGTAACGCTCCAAGGCCAAAAGGCGATCACTCGCGACACCCACCGCCTCCTGAATGTGCCCATTTCAGCGGAAAAGGTGAACTACTTGAGCGGCCAGCCTGATGCCATCCGGAACAACTACCGGTCGTACCTGCGGCTACTCCCCAAGAAACTCCGGGAACCCAACCTGACCAACCTCAGCGTGGGCGAGTTCCTCGCCGAAATGAATGCTGCCGTCCTGCTGCAGGATCTCAAGCTGAAATGGGAGCATCCCCTGCGCAGCAAGGTGGTATCCGCCGTGCAGCAGGTGGACTGGTATCGCGATGGGGTCCCCCAGCATGGGCAGCCCATGCAAGACCTGGTCTCCTTCCTCCGGTGGAACGTCGGCCTGCAGAAGCGGCCGGCGGCGCTGGAAGAGTTCCTTAGCCTTTTCACCCCACAGGACATTCAGAACTTGCTGCCCGCGGAGCCGATCGAAGAAGAGCCGCTTCAGACCGACGGCGAAATCCTGGTGGAGTTCCATTAACGCTTGCTTTTGCACGGTACGGCTGGTAGAGACAACGCATCGGGAGCTGCCCGAAGAGAC
>JBKQNQ010000019.1:0-3816 GCA_052145875.1 Thiobacillaceae bacterium | reverse complement strand
TCCTGCTCGCGACGGCACAGCTCGTTGTGATCCGGCTCGTCGTCGATGTGGATGACTTCGTCCTTCTTCGCCGGCATGCCCGCGGAGTCCATGGCGCTGGAGTGGAGGATGATCGAGTCAACCTTCGTGTGCTTCGACACGTCCGACGGATCCACATCGGTGATGTCCTTATCGATGCTCACGCAGCCCTTCGGGCCAATGACGTCCTTCACGAAGAAAGCGCTCTTGCTCATCATCGGTCCCCACCCGACCTCGTACCACCCCACTGAATCGTCATCGAAGACAACATGCAGCGCGCCATAGTTTGGCGTGTTGAGGGCTATTTCGTCGGATACCCGTGCGGCGATTCCTTGCACGATCCTGGGTTTCGCGCGGGCCATCTGGCACATGACGTCGACGTAGTGCACTCCGCAGTCCACCAGCGGTGGCATTTGGGCGATGAAGGACTTGTGCACCTCCCACTCATGGCCGAAGCTCTGCTGATTAAGGTTCATGCGCATAATCAAGGGTTTGCCCAGGGTCTGGGCGAGTTCGATGAATCGTGTCCATGCTGGGTGAACACGCAGGATGTAGCCGATCACCAGTTTGCGTCCCGTCTCTTTGGCAACGCGGGCAACTTTTTCAGCTTCGGCAACGGTCTGGGCGATCGGCTTCTCCATGAACACATGGCATCCCTTGCGCATTGCGTGGATGGAGTAGGCAGCATGTGTGTCGACCAGTGAGTTGATAGACACCACGTCGGGCTTCAGCTCCCCCATCGCCTTGTGGTAATCAGTGTACACCGGGATCGACAGGCCGAGCTCCACCGCGAGTTTCTTTGCGCGCTCTACATTGGAGGCAACCTGGAAGCCCACGACTTGAAAGCCGGACAGCTTCGTGTACCCGAGAGCATGGGATGCTCCCATGCCCCCAACTCCAACGACGAGAACTTTCATTGGCTGAATCACGACTCCCTCCTCAACGGGCGAGCTGCGCTGCGACGTCCAGGGGCAGCTGGTCCACCGGCGCATCGTTGGAATTGAAGAGCCTGTTCCCGTCTAGCATGAGACCGGCGGTCGCCCCCTCCCTGACCGCCGCGTGCAGGTTGCGTGGGCTTATGGAATCTCATAAGATGAACACGGGAACGCCAGCAGCCTTGAGCTGCCGCAGCAGGTCGACATTCGGACGTGTCCAACACGTGACGATCGAATCGCAGGGCACCACCGTCTTTACGAAGTCCTTGTCCACGACCACGATGTCCTTCTCCCGGATCTCATCGATGGTGCAGCTCCTGAGCATTGTCACAGGGTGTCTGTAAGGCGCGGAATGCAGCGCCTCAGCATCGGTCTGCTGGAAACGCTTCAGTGCCACGTACATGTGGATGACCTCGATGTTGGAGCCGAAGTTCTTCTTGTCCGTGACGATGATCACCTCCTTGCCGATCGACGCAAGGTAGGTCGCGGTGTCCAGCGCGGCGTAATGATCGCCCCAGACCACAATCCTAGTTCCCTCCAGCTTGAGTGGCTTGCGGTCCTGCCTCTTGGCCTTGGTGGCATTGTCGGGATGGAACTCGCAGGTGATCTTGGGGCAGGCAATGGCCTGTTCGAAGGCTACGACCCTGTCCTTCGACCCATGGACGTCCGGTATGTAGGAGCTGGCGCCCGTAGCATTGACGACGACGTCAAAGCCCTTCAGGTCCGCGACGGACGGAGTGGCGCAGAACTTCACCTCGATCCCGAGGTCGGCGATTTGGTTGCGTATCCAGTCGGCGTACCACTTCATTTTCTCGTTTTTCCCCGGCGCCATGCAGCAGCCGAGAATCGCCCCGCCCAGTTCGGCGCTCTTCTCAAAAAGCGTCACGTGGTGACCGCGCTCGGTAGCCACGCGTGCCGCCTCCATCCCTGCGGGACCACCGCCAACCACGGCCACTGAAATCTGCTTATCGGCCTTCTTCATGAGTGCGAAGTCCTCATTGTCGACGGCGGGATTGATCGCGCAGGCAACCTCTTTCTTTGCCATCATGGACTCCTGCCAGCAGCCCGTAAGGCAGGAAATACACTTCCGGATGGATTTCACCTTCCCGTACTTCGCCTTCAGGGGCCAGTACGGGTCGGCCAGAAGCTGACGAGAGAGTCCCACCATGTCCGACTTCCCCTCTGCGATTATTTGTTCGCAATACTCGGGATTACGCAGGCTGTGGCTTATAATCACTGGAATCTGGACTGCCTTCTTGATCGCGTCCGAGGCGAACACGGTCCACCCCTCGGGATACTGCATGGGGTCGAACCCGGCGCCCGGGCTCTCCTGGATGCACTGGCTGATGTCCACCGCTGCCACGCCCGCATTTTGGAGGACCTTCGCGACCTCGATGGATTCGGGCAGCTCCCGACCTCCCGGTACCCATTCATCCGATGAAAAGCGCACGAGGACGGGAAACCCGCCGCCGCACTTTCCCTGGATGGAGGCAACTATCGCCAGTGGGAAGCGCATGCGGTTTTCAAAGCTCCCGCCGAAGCGGTCGGTGCGGTGGTTGAGGTAGGGGCTCATGAACTGGGAGATGAGGTAGCCGTGGGCAGCGTGCAGCTCGACCGCATCGTAGCCGGCCTGCATCACGCGCCATGCTGCCTCGGAAAACTCCTCCACGATTTCAATGACCTCATCCGTCGATAGGACGTGCACCGTCTTCTTGCGCTCATCCGAGTTGGCATACACGATGGTATGGCTCTGGGACCACGGGAGGTTGACCGCCGCGTCGTTGGAGGCAAGCTTCCCCTCGCTGGGAAACGCGGCTTGACGGCCTGCGTGCGAGAGTTGGACGGCGCAACGCGACCCGTAGCGATGCATGGCGGATGCCAGCCGGGCCAGACCGGGGATGTACGTGTCGTCATCAGCCACCAAGTTGGTAACGGTCGATCGGTTGGTCAGATGATTCGGAGAAGTGGCCCCAACAATGATCAACCCGGCGCCGCCCCTGGCGATGCTCTCGTGATGGTAGATGTCTCTCTCTGAGACCGAACCGTCGATGTGTGAGGCACTGGCATCGGTCGCCACATGGCAGATCCGGTTAGGGACCTCAACGTTTCCGATCTTTATCGGGGAGAACAGATTCGTGAATGAGCTCATGCGAAATTACCTCCTGGGCCAAGTTATACTGATATTAGCAATGCGCCGCTCTACTCAGGCCTCCGCGGTACGGGGATGGATATACACACCCTGTACAACCCTGTTGATGATTCCGTTCGGGGACGGGTTGTCGGGACTAAGGCCTGCCTCGAGGGAAATGAAGAGCCCGAGCATCTGCCCGGTCATGGCGACGAGCGGGGCAAGGACCTCGTCCGTTACCGCAGGGACATGGCCGTAGTCGAAAAACGCGTCCGCGAGGCCCGTCTTCACCAGATCCGTCAGTGGGTCGAGCCCCCCGCCGATTACTACAATCTTTCTGCCGATCCTCTTCTGCTTGATCTCCCTGAGCAGGTCCATTTCGTACAAACGTCGGCAGGGGTCACCTGAGAGGGCAAGAATGACCAGGCTGTTCGGATCGACCGCGGCCATGAATCCGTGGCGGAAACCGAGCGTATCTTCTGCCTTGGCGACAATCTTCCCGCCACTCATCTCCTGCACCTTGAGGTGCGCCTCAAGGGCGCCGCCGAGGAAGGGGCGCGATCCGAGAAAGAATACCCTGTCGAAGACTTCCCCCGCGAGGGTTCGCGCGAGCGTCGATCCGCTTGCCAGAAGCGCCTCTGCCCCTCTGGCTAGTCCTTCCACTGCTGCCGCATAGGCATTCTGGGCACTGATAAAGCCCAACGCGTACCCGGCAATGGTGAGGGAGCTGAAGGA
>JBKQNQ010000018.1:0-9143 GCA_052145875.1 Thiobacillaceae bacterium | reverse complement strand
GTGGAATGGGACACAGAACTCGGTCGGGGAACGCCGGGTCAAAACTAACAAGCGGCGTGGCCTCCAGCGGATTCCACGTATAGAGCCAGTCTCGGTCGTATGATTGACGTTTGGCGGTTTCTGCTTTGAGTTGCTCGGTTGTGCAGGTGATGCGGCGGAAAAACGCACTCGCTACTTCTTTAGATATACCCAGCACTCCATAATCTTGATTGGTCGACATTTCTGGTTGCGTCATGAAACTACCGCCTACCGCAGCGCCAAGTTGCAAATACTGACGCACCGTCATGCCGAGTTCTCGGACAACGATCGCCTCGACTGCTGCCTCACCGAACACCTTGAACGCGCGCATTACTGGGGCCGTCCCTACGCTTACCTGCCACGGAAACTGACGATGAGCTATTCGGTGAAGTTCGAAGATGACATCTGGTGGCTCGGTGCCACTATTCAAGACAGCAACGTCATCAAGGCGTCGTATATGATTCACGGCTACCGCGAGGTGATCCCACATCCTGAGGCTGCGGTCTCCGTTGATTCCGGCGTTTAGCACAAGTTCTCTGACAAGGATGTCTAAATCCCAAGGATGGAAATGGCCCTTCAAAGCCTTGATTGGTAGAGCGTTCAGACCGACAGCGTAGTCCGCCGGCAGTGGAAGATCCTCCATGACATGCAGCGAGTAACGGCATATATCCGCGAGACCCTCCACAAGGTTGAACCGCCGCATGTAGTTACGGAAAGGCTTATATTCCTCATAAAAGTTCACCGGTTTACCCATCTGCACACCTGAGAACCCACAACGGAAATACTCTTTTTTTGATTGACGCCGATTGTGGGCTTATGGCCGTGGCGGTGTCGAATGGCTTGTCGGTTCGAAACTGTTTAATCTCAGGGATAATTCGACCAACATCCGCATCCAGATTCAGGCAATGACTTCCAGGCCACGCTTTTGCACCAGGTGCAGAAGCTTGAGTGCGGTACCAGTCGGCTTCTTCTGGCCAACTTCCCACTTCTGCACCGTGGACACGCTAGTGTTCAATAGTCGGGCAAAGACTGCCTGGCTGACCCGTGACGTCTCACGGATATGCTTGATTTCCTCCGGCTCCAAAGGCTCAACCGGCGGCAGGCACAGGCGGTCAAATTCGCGCAGCGTGACCTGATCCATAACACCCGCCTTGTGCAGCCCCTTCGCAGTGTCGTAGACAGCTTCAAGGATGGGTGATTTCGTTTTGCGCATCGCAATTTACCTCAATCAATTCGCCGGCACGCCGTGCTTTGCCGAGACTCTGCGCTGTTAGTGACAGCAGGTGGGCAGCCAATTTCTTCAAGGCCTCTTCTTCGTCCTTGTCGATGTTGCTGCGCTCGTTCTTGGGGAAGCCATACACAAACACCCAGCGGTTTCCCCGATTGGTGGCAACCAACGTGCGAAAGCCACCACTCTTTCCCTGTCCTGGCCGCGCTATTCGCTTTTTCAGCAGCCCACCGCCCAGGTCAGCTTCATACAACCCTGCCATCATCTCTTTGACAACAGCGCAGAGGCCGGGCGTGGTCAGTCCTTGTTTGCGCGCCCAACGGTCAAACCATCGGGTCTTGTAGATCACCATGCCCTGCCTCCCAAATGCATGTATAGCACTAAGTGCTATAGTAGGCAAGCTAATTTCAAATGGTAAACCGGTTCATAAAAAAAACCCGTTCCAAGCAAAATAAGGGGTATTCCAGGCACTCTTTATGAACCAGTATCTCCCGCAAACCCGCATGGATGCTGGAAAGTTGAGATGATTCGTAATCAGTAGGTCGGAGGTTCGACTCCTCTCACCAGCACCATCTGTCAAGCACTATAGCGGAAGTGCCTACTAACTGATTCACAAAAAGCAGGGTAGTGATTCACAAAAGGGTCAAGACAAAGCGCGAGCTGTCATTCTGCATGTCGTTGGTTTGAGGCCAACTCGGGGATTTAGTTACACCTATCTCAAGCCCCCATACGAGTCAGCCACCGACCTCGGTTGTAATGGACTTGCTTCGGGCGTCCATTCCATTTTCAACCTCACGGGTGGCAAGCTGACCCTGGCGTCAAGGTCGAGCGAGCCGCCCTCCGCGATGTTCTTCCTAGTCCAAGTTGCCAAGCGCCCTCCCGGGATCGGAGGGATGATCACCCCTGCTTGCCGGTAGACGTTCAATGCGTAGTTCCCTCCGATCGGTCTTCCAGTGTTGTAGGCCTGCAGGGCACCACCCAGATTTCCCCCTGCTTTCGTCCAGGCGGACATCAGAACTTGCTGGCTCGACCGCAGATTGGTGCAGGGATCAAAGATTCGTTCCACCGGCACGCCGAGCCACGTGAGATTACTACTGTTGATCTGCGCCAGTCCCATGTCGATTCGATGGCGCTGTCGGATCAATTGCTTCGCCAGTGCAATGGCTGAAGCCTTGTCCGTCAGGACGTAATGGTGGTTGTCGGAATTGTCGTTGATCGACCAGGGCCGTCCCGCACTTTCCTGCTGCACGATCGCAGCTAGGGTCACCGGCGCCACCTGCGGCGCACACTGCATGATGAGTTCCAGTCCCGTCATCGGCCCCTCTCCCCAACGTCACCCTCAGCCCATTCACCGGGTGGATCCCAGAAATCGTCCGCGCAGGAAGCGACCCAGACCTTGACGTCAAGGTGCCCCGACTTCCCGTTCAGCGGATTGGGGGTGCGCAATCCCGCGCAGCGTACTCAGGAGCAAGCCCATGAACACACGCCCCATTCCAACCGATGTCAGCAAGCCTTTCCAGGAATACCCCGCCCTGACGGCAACGATGAAGGACGAAACAGGAAGTTTTTATACCCTGCGTGCCTGGTCCCCGCGACCCGACGACCCCGCGCGCGAAGCCGGTGACTTGCGTGGGAGCCTTTCAATCAACGGACCGGGTGAAGTACGGGAGCGACATTCGGTCGACCTCAAGGCCCGTGAACAGGATGGCCACAAGTACTTCTCCGGCAAGATCGAACAAGAGAACGGACCGGCGCTCCTCGTACGCATCGTTGGGGTGGATGGCAAGGAGGGCCGCTTTGCCTCCCTGCGCCTGTCGGAATTCGGCAGGGATGCCCAGGGTAAGCCCGACCTCTACCCAATCAAGGGCCAGGGCGGGATCCTGCGCATGAACGAACCGATGGCTGAGCTCGACAAGGTCAAGGACACCTATGAAGTCGCGGCGGTTGAGAAGCAGCTTGACGTCAAGCCCGACGCCCTCGCGCCGAAGCTTAAGGAACACGCGATTGAAGCCGCGCGCCCCGGTCCGGTGGCACAGGAAATGGGCATGGGCCGATAGTCAGGCTGCATGGCCTTGCATCAATGAAAGACCACGGGGAGTCCGGCGCTGCTGAGTTGTCCGGCGCGAGGCGGACTCCCCGCTTCCTTTCCCACCGATTATGGATGTCGGATTTCACGGAGCTTAGGTATGGCAGTCAGCAAGAAAGACATCCTGGACAGCTTCACCCAACGTCTGCAGCTGATGCTGGACAGCGGCAGAATCCCGCCCTGGCAGAAACCCTGGACGCCCCAATTCGGAACCGAGGGCTCACGGCCCCACAACCCCATTACCGGGCGGGCCTACAGTGGGCTTAATCGGCTTGATCTCACCTTAACTGCCGCACTTGCCGGCTATGAGGACCCCCGTTGGGTTGGCTACCGGCAAGCTGCCCAGGCGGGCTGGCAGGTAAGGAAAGGTGAGAAAGCCAGCACCATCCACCTGCCCGTGGAAATCATCATGAACAAAAAAGAAAACGCCGACATCACGGCGAGCGGCGACGGTGAGAGCGAACGTACCAAGCGTCTGGTTTTCAAACGCGTGCCGGTGTTCAATGCCCAGCAGATCGAGGGCATCCCACCCTTGGTTCCCGTGCGCGTGGAGGACATCCACCCCAAAAGCCATGAACTCGCGGCGCTCGCCAATACTCTCGGGGTGAAGGTCGTCGAAGTGGCGGGCAGTGCCCGCGCCTACTATTCACCAGGGAAGGATTTCATTCACCTGCCCAGTCGCAACTCCTTTCACGACCAGCACGGCTACGACTCCACGCTCGCCCATGAACTGACGCACGCCAGTGGCCACCCCTCGCGCCTCGCACGCGATTTGTCCGGTCCGTTCGGCAGCCCACTTTATGCGGCAGAAGAAATCACGGCAGAAGTCGGTTCCTACTTGCTTTGCCAGGAACTGGGCGTGCCGTATGCCGGGGGGAACCCCGACATGAGCGAGGAACAGCACGCCGCCTATGCCGCGAGCTGGGCCGAGGTTCTCAAGTCCCACCCCGAGAAGATCGGCCGGGCGATTGATCTAGGGGTCAAGGCCTCGCTCTATCTAGGCCGTGAACTGACGCTCGCCATGACGCCACAGGCCGTCCGTGAAGCAATGTTGCATCCACCTGCAGTACGGGCCATGGACGTCGGCGCAGGTCTGGGTTTCTGAACATTGAGGCTGTGATAACCATGGACAACCCGTCGCAAGCGAGGGTCGACCCGATCGAAATTCAAAGACAGGATCAAATGGACCTGCCGGGTTCGACAAATATCGATCGGCGAGATAAATTTCGTCGCGAGGGGAAAGCCGACGACACCGGGATCGGGATGGCCATGGATGAGTGGATGGCGGCGCGGCATACACTGGCCACGAACCCCTTACTGGGTCATGCCCTGATGACGGCGCAATCCATGGGTCCATCCACACTGCTCGCATCTGAATCCAAGGCATTAGGTGTCGCAGCAATTTGTGACGAGGCGGGAGTGTTGACGTCGCGGGGGCATACCCTGCTCCAGGTACAGGAACGCCTGCTGGAACTGGAGATGCAAGGTCTGCCCGAGCGTGATCAGGATCTCTACCAGGATCTCTTTCAGAATCGGGCTGACTCACATCGCGTAGCACGCCAGCGGGAGGCAGAACGCGAGCAGGAGGCCAAGGCCTTGCGCACCCGCAATGTCGACCAGACGCTGAGTGTGTCGGGCCACGATCAATCCATCCTGCCGGATTTTGCGTAAAACGCGACAGCATGAGTCCACAATCGCTCTATCACATCCCCAGAGCGCAGAGCGATCTCACCCGCATCGTATGGCCCGCCTTGGGGCTTTTCATGATGATCACTCTGCTGGGCTTCTGGGGCGCCACGGAATACGCCGCCTGGAAACTGCAGTGGTCATCCGCGCTTGGGGTACGGCTGTTTGGACCGATCTATCCACCCTGGATGATCGTGGTGTGGTCACTCCGATTTGACAACCCGGCCTATGGTCAAGCGGTTCTGGACATCTTCGCCCAGGCCCACGAGATGATGGGGCTCTCAGGTCTGGTTGCTTTGGTCATCCCGGTGAGTTATGCCTACCGGCGCACCCGGCGCTTGACGAGCGAGCGTAACGACCTGCACGGTTCAGCCCACTGGGCGAGCGATGAGGAAGCCGTAGCGACGGGCCTCCTGCCCCGCCAGGACAACGCCGGCGGGGTGTACCTGGGGGCCTATGAGAACCACGCGGGAGAGGTTAATTACCTGCGTCACGCTGGACCCGAACATGTCATGGTGTTTGCCCCCACCCGCAGTGGCAAGGGCGTGGGCATCGTCATTCCGACGCTACTGGGCTGGCGGGAGTCGGTGCTGGTGCATGACATCAAGGGCGAGAACTGGCATTTGACCAGCGGCTTTCGGTCCCGCGTGCTGGGTCAGCGTGTGATCAAGTTCGACCCCACGAGTCCGGATTCGGCCCATTTCAATCCGCTGGCGGAAATCCGCATCGGCACCGAGTTCGAAACCCGCGACGTGCAGAACATCGCGACCATGATCGTCGACCCCGACGGCAAGGGTTTGAACGATCACTGGGCCAAGACCGGCTTTGACCTCCTGGTGGGGGTCATCCTGCACGTGCTCTATGCAGAAAGTGATAAAAGTCTGGCCCGGGTCCAGGCCCTGCTGTCCACACCCGGAAAGTCTATTCAGGAGGTTATGCTCTCGATTCAGACCACCCCCCATCTGGGTGACGAGCCGCACCCGGTGGTGGCCCAATCTGCCCAGTCCTTCCTCAACAAGGCTCAGCCGGAAGCGTCCGGCGTCCTTTCGACTGCCCTGTCGTTTCTGTCGCTGTATAAGGACGAGGTCGTGGCAGACAACACCCGGGTGTCGGATTTCTCGTTGACGAGTCTGATGGAGCAACCCACCAGCTTGTATCTGGTGGTCCCGCCTTCGGACAAGGATCGCCTGAAACCCCTGACCCGGCTCATCATCAACCAGGTGGTGCGGCGCTTGACCGAGGGCATGGAGTTCGAAGCGGGGGGCAAAAGCCGCAGCCGCTATCCCCATCGCCTGCTCCTGCTCCTGGATGAATTTCCCAGCCTGGGCAAGCTCGACATCTTCCAGGAGGCGCTCGCCTTCATCGCCGGCTATGGCTTAAAGGCGCTCATCATCGTGCAGGACTTGAGTCAGCTGTTTTCTGCCTATGGCAAGAATGAATCCATCATCAGCAACTGCCACGTGCGGGTCGCCTACGCCCCGAACAAGATCGAGACCGCGGAGCTGCTGTCCCGGATGTCAGGCCAGGCCACGGTGAGCCATACCCAGCGGCAATATTCGGGGGGACGCTTTGCGGTGGTGCTGGGTCACGTCAACACCAACGAGCAGATCATCCAGCGGCCGCTCCTGACACCCGACGAAGCGCTGCGCCTCCCGGCCGACGATGAGATCGTTTTTGTTGCGGGCTTTAGCCCGATCTATTGCCGCAAGATCAGCTATTACACCGATGAGGGCTTCATGCGGCGCCTCTTGCCGGTGTCTCAAGAGACCGGTCGGAAACCCCGGGCCGCGGACAAGAAAAGGGCATTGGATCGCGGTGCAAATAGTGCTTCGAATAAGCCGGCTCAACAACCCGTCACCCATGCGGTGAAGCGATCGGACACCGGAAGGCTCAAGCCCCCGGTACTGGAAAAATTCGATGAACTTGATCGGATGTGGTTTGACTAGGGCTTGGCGCCGAGCCCGGTGGCGCATCCTGGGAATGCCGCTTCGGATCGGAACATCAATGGCCGGCATCCTCCTATTGTCATGGGTGCTGGGATACCGGATCAATTTCTCGGGCTCGGAGCCGGTGGGATTGTGGCAGGTCCATGCGCCCGCGGGTCCGCTTCATACCGGTGACTACGTGAGCTTTTGCGCACCGGTGGCCTGGTACCACTTTCTGCAACCGGGCGACTGTCCCAATGGGGCAAAGCCCTTCCTCAAGCAAGTGGCGGGGGTGCCCGGCGATCGCGTCGAGGTGAGTGAGTCTGGGGTGCGAATCAACGGCAGGACGCTTCCGGACAGTAGCCCGCTCAGGCATGCGATCAGTGTGAACGTCAGTCTTCCGCAATGGCGCGGCGTGATGGTACTGCCACGTGAAACGTACTGGGTCTATGGCACCGGCTGGCCACGACGGTCCTTCGATTCACGTTACTGGGGACCGTTACCGCGTTCTCAAGTTATTTCCATCGCCCGGCCGGTCCTGGTCTGGGCCTCCGCCCATTGAAGGAGAAGCGAACCATGCTCACCCAGGAATTGGTCCTGCAGAAATACCTGACCTTTGATTACCGCATCCGTTACCTGGCAAGGTGGGTGCGGCCATCGCCGATCGCTGAGCCCGATACAGTGTTCGCGCTGGAAAACGGCCTGGGCCATGGCCTGGTGTGCGATCCGCTCTCCCGGCCGCTGCTCTTCGATACGGAGGCAGAGGCGTTCAGCTATCGCAATCGGTTGGGCTTGGAACGGCCAGTGCTGGTCTTTTATGAGGGCGAGCCTGACGTCAAGGACACTGAGATGGAGATTAGCTGCCTTGATGCCTCTACAATCGCCGCGCTGAATCTCTATCTTGGAGAGAGGCCGTGACCGCGACCAATG
The DNA here is from genome assembly GCA_052145875.1 of Thiobacillaceae bacterium. Taxonomy (GTDB): domain Bacteria; phylum Pseudomonadota; class Gammaproteobacteria; order Burkholderiales; family Thiobacillaceae; genus DASQBT01. Next base: position 1,270 of record JBKQNQ010000018.1, on the reverse strand, counting down.
CCCAGGTCTTCCATGGCCGGCAGATCGAAGCGTTGCGCCGCCAGCTGGGGGATGAGGTACTCGGCTATCTTGAGGACCCCTCGATCGTGGAAATCATGCTCAATCCTGACGGTAAGCTGTGGGTGGATGTCCTTGGTCGCGGCATGGAGCGACGGGACACGATGGATCCGGTGCGCGGGCAAATGGTGATGGATACGGTGGCGGCCATGCTGGGGACGGTGGTAACCGCGGCCAGCCCCATTCTGGAAGGTGAGCTGCCATTGGATGGAAGCCGCTTTGAGGGGCTGATGCCACCGGTGGTGGAACGCCCCGTATTCACCATCCGCAAGAAGGCATTGTTGATCTTTACTCTGGAGGACTATGTCACCCAGGGCATCATGACGTCAGGTCAGGCTGAGGCTCTGATGGCAGCCATCCACCAACGACAAAACATTCTAATCGCCGGTGGGACCGGCACGGGCAAGACCACGCTGGCCAATGCCCTGCTGCATGCCATAGGACAGATCTCGCCCGATCATCGCCTGGTGATCATCGAGGACACCCGGGAATTGCAATGCGCCGCACCCAATGTGATCTTCCTGCGCACGTCCGATGGGGTCGACATGATCCGCCTGCTCCGTGCCACGATGCGCATGCGGCCGGATCGCATCGTGGTCGGCGAGGTGCGCGGCGCCGAGGCGCTGGCATTGCTCAAAGCCTGGAACACAGGCCACCCGGGCGGGATTGGCACGGTGCATGCCAACGACGCACAAGCTGCGTTGATCCGGGTGGGACAGCTCATCCAGGAAGCCAATGTGCCTGCCAACCCGGAACTGATCGCCGAGACAGTCAATGTCGTGGTGTCGATCAAGCGGACTGCCACGGGCAGAACGGTCGATCAGATTTCGCGGGTGGCTGGATATAGGGAGGGCGTGTTCGCGCTAGAGCCTGGCGTTGTGGTTTAAAAAGGTGGCAAGGGGCAACAGAAATGATCTACGGTCCGTTTTTTGGCCACAGCCGCCATGCCCCTCGCGCAGCGATCGCTGTCAGGAAAATCAGATAGTCAATGCCGGCCCACGAACGGCAGGATGACATTCGCAAGAGTTACGACCGCTTTACGATCGTCAAGCTGCCGGTCAGCTCTTCCGACTGACTGACTCAACTTCGGCCACAGCAGTCACTGGAGAACAGAGTAAACCGGGTCCGCAATGTGCCGTAGACCGGCCGTTGACCGGGAATCCGGCGGAATGACGGCTTAGCGTAAAACGCTACTCACCCTTTCGACCCTGAA
>JBKQNQ010000017.1:0-13483 GCA_052145875.1 Thiobacillaceae bacterium | reverse complement strand
ACGTTGCGCGTCACCGCGACCGAGTAAAATTCGCCGACCGAATTGTCTCCACGCAGGACGCAACTGGGGTACTTCCAGGTAATCGCTGAACCCGTTTCCACTTGGGTCCAGGATATGCGTGCGTTGTCACCCCGGCATTCGCCGCGCTTGGTCACAAAATTGTAGATCCCGCCGCGCCCGTCTTTGTCGCCCGGATACCAGTTCTGCACGGTTGAATATTTGATCGTTGCATCTTTCAACGCGATCAGCTCCACCACCGCCGCGTGCAACTGGTTCTCGTCGCGCATCGGTGCGGTGCAGCCTTCCAAGTAACTTACGTAGGCGCCTTCGTCGGCGATGATGAGCGTGCGTTCGAATTGGCCGGTCGCATTGGCGTTGATGCGGAAGTAGGTGGAGAGTTCCATCGGGCAACGCACGCCTTTCGGCACATAGACGAAGGAGCCGTCGGAAAACACCGCCGAATTGAGGCTGGCGAAGAAGTTGTCGGTGGGAGGCACGACCGAGCCGAGATACTGCTTCACCAGATCGGGATGCTCGTGGACAGCCTCGGAGAATGAACAAAAAATGATGCCAAGCTTGCCCAGCTTATCCTTGAACGTGGTGGCAACGGATACCGAATCAAATACCGCGTCCACAGCCACGCCCGCCAGCATCTCGCGTTCTTCCAGGGGGATGCCCAGCTTCTCGTAGGTGCGCAACAGTTCGGGGTCGACTTCTTCCAGACTCTTTGGCCCACCCTTGCGCTTCGGTTCGGAAAAATAGCTGAATGACTGGTAGTCGATCGGCGGGTGATGCACACTGGCCCAGTTAGGCTCCTTCAGCTCGATCCAGTGTTGATAGGCTGCCAGTCGCCATTCCAGCAGGAATTGCGGCTCACCCTTGCGCGCCGAGATCATCTGGACTACATCCTGGGACAGGCCCTTGGAGAAGGTATCCTGCTCGATGTCGGTAACGAAGCCCCAGCGGTAGTCCCGCTCCAGTGTTTCCTGAAGGGCAAGGTTCTTAGCCATGGTTATAAATTCCTCGCATAATTACTGGCACTGCGAAAGCAAGACTCATTCGCCCAACGGCGCCGCAAATTACGCCGTCGACTTCGTCTTCGGTAAAGCGCGGAATGATGCCGCCGCCATAGCCAAACATGCCGACGTTCCCGCCGCTCCTGTAACCTTTCCTGGTCTCATTGGACGTTTCCAGTTGGCCAAGCAGGTCGGCTGCCATGGGCTTCGTCTCCACGAGTCGCTTGATCCCAGCCGCGAAACTCGGCCACGGGCCGTCCTCGCGTTCATAGAGAAGTGGCGTATTGGGAACACGGGGCGCTTTGTCCATGATGATTACCTTCAAACAAGACCATTACCGAATAACTATACACTATACCTGACTAAAATAGTCAAGTAATGTTGGCCGCTCTTCTCCTCCTCAGGTGGTCGGGACGAAAAAGGCAAGAGGGGCTTCGACAAACCCGGTCGCAGCGGTCGTTTCAAAAGGGGGGCAATCCGACGTTTGGCTCGTGCGCATCCCGCAAGGATCGCTGATGCCTGCGGCAGCGCTATTGACAGGGATGTCATGCGCCGCGTGTTCCCGAAGCACTGCCAACCAATGGGTTGAATATGCGGGGAGGTTCGGGGACAGCAGCGGCGTGAGGGCACCCTGCGAAAACTTTATCGTGACCCGGCGGCCTTGGGGGGTGATCACCCTCCAATAACCCGGGCATTCCGGTGGATCCGATCAAGAGCGATGCCAGCGTTGTGGCAGCGTTCCTTCGATTCGCCTGCTATACGTGAAATGCAAGGCAAAGGCCGTTAATCGCCATGGAACCGGAAGAAGGAGGAGGACTTAGCGCGCAGGTGCTTGCCATGCGACTGTATGGAGACCGCGTAATGAACCAACTCTCGCGGGGGGGCGTTTGTTGTGTGCCTCCGCCTACTATCAGTTATCCACGGATTTGCCAGGTGATGACAAGAAAAAAGCGCCCGTCATGAGGCTGAGACTGGCGTAAATACAACAAGAAAGGAGACGCCATGGAAGACGTCATGCTGAGTTTCGATGAATGGGGCCCGGCCAAGGTGATTCGTGTTCATGCCCCCAATGTGGGTCTAGATGGAGTGCTGGTGGTGGATAACGTTGCTGCCGGCCCGGCTATCGGTGGACTGCGCATGGCGCCGGATGTCAGCGCACGGGAGGCCGCGCGTCTCGCGCGGACCATGACATTGAAGAATGCTGCGGCGGGCATTCCCCACGGGGGCGCAAAGTCGGTTATCGCCGCCGATCCCAAACTGCCGGTGGCACAGAAGGAAGCGCTGGTGCGGGCGTTCGCCTGCGCGTTGCGCGGGGAGCGAGGCTACATCTTCGGTCCCGACATGGGCACCAACGAAATGGTCATGGGCTGGGTCAAGGACGAACTTGGTCGCGCGGTGGGCTTGCCGACTGAGCTGGGCGGCATCCCCGTGGATGAGCTTGGCGCCACCGGCTGGGGAGTACGCCACGCCGCTGAGGTGGCCGCAAGCTTCTGCGGGGTGAAACTGGTAGGCGCGCGCCTGGCGGTACAAGGATTCGGCGCCGTGGGCAAGCATGCGGCGCGATTTCTGGCGGAACGTGGCGCCATGCTTGTGGCGGCCTCGGATTCAAGCTGCACCCTGCATGAGGCGGGCGGTCTGGATGTGGCAAAACTGATTGCGTTCAAGAATTCCGGCGGAGAATTTGCCGACTATCCAGCCGGCGATAAATTGGGACGGGATGCCGTCGTCGGGCTGGACTGCGATATTTGGATTCCGGCCGCGCGACCCGATGTCATCCGCGAGGATAACGCGGATCAGCTGAAGGCGCGGCTCGTGATCGAAGGCGCCAATATTCCCATCACGGAGGGTGCGGAGAAAATACTGCACCAACGCGGTGTCCTCTGCGTACCCGACATCATTGCCAATGCGGGCGGGGTAATCTGCGCGGCAATGGAATATTCAGGAGCAAGCACCGCAGCGGCCTTCGCCGCCATTGAGGAGAAGTTGCGGGCCAATACGGAGAACACCCTTAAGGAAGCCCGAAAATCCAATATCATGCCGCGGGAAGCCGCGAATCTCTTTGCCCGGCGACGTCTGGAAAAAGCCATGTCCTGCCGTCGCTGGGGGGTATTCTGAAGTGGCGACCATCGCCCAGTACTTGCTTACCCGCCTGCACGATCTCGGGCTGAATCACATTTTTGGCCTTCCAGGTGACTACGTGCTGCGCTTCTATGAGGAGATCAGCAAGAGTGCGATCACCCATATCGGCACCACGCGCGAGGACACGGCGGCGTTTGCCGCGGACGGCTACGCCCGCTGCAATGGGATCGGTGCCTTGGCGGTGACCTATGGCGTAGGCGCACTCAATGTGGTCAATGGCATCGCCGGCGCGCATGCGGAATCCTCTCCAGTCGTGGTAATTAGCGGCGCGCCCGGATTGCGTGAGCAAACCGAGGATCCGCTGATTCATCACCGCTTCGGACCATTCTCTTTCCAGTGCGAAATCTTCGAACGTATTACCTGTGCCGCCGTGGTGCTGGACGACCCTGCGATTGCCTTTCGTCAGATCGATCGTGCGCTTGCTGCACTGCGCCGCACTTGCCTACCGATCTACATCGAGTTGCCGCGTGACCAGGTAACTGTGGAAGGCTATCCGTATCCAGCTGAGCCAAACATGATTCGGGACAGCGATGCAGAAACATTGAACGAGGCAGTGACTGAAACCTTGGCGCTATTGGCGACCGCACGCGCGCCGGTATTGCTGGCCGGCCTTGAAGTGCATCGACAGGGGTTGCAGGATGCCCTTATGGCCTTCATTGAACGCACCCATATGCCTGTGGCGGCCACGCTAACGGGCAAGTCTGTCGTCGCCGAACGCCATCCTGCCTATCTCGGGGTATACGAAGGCGCCATGAGTTCGGAAACATCGCGTCGAGCAGTGGAGCAGGCCGACCTCGCGCTGATGCTGGGCGTCACCCTGAACGATGTGGACCTTGGGATCTATTCCGCCCGTCTGGACCCTGAGCACATGGTGCGGGCCGCCCAGGGCGAAGTGATGATCCGCCATCACCGTTATACCAAAGTTATGCTGGGCGATTTTCTAGCCGAGCTGGCCAAGCGGGTTCCGCCTCGACCGTGCCAGCCTGTCATTGCTCCCTGGCCAGAAGCGCGAGATTTTCCCCAACCGGGACGACCGATGACCTCGGCGCGCCTGATCGCGCGACTTAATGCGGCGCTCACTCCTGACACCATGGTGGTGTGTGATACCGGCGACTGCCTGTTCGCGGCCACCGAACTGCGCGTGCACAAGGGTGCCGAGTTTCTGGCTTCGGCGTTCTATACCAGCATGGGCTTCGCCGTGCCCGCTGCGCTCGGCGCCCAGGTGGCCCGGGCGGACTTTCGGCCCTTGGTTCTGGTGGGTGACGGCGCATTCCAGATGACGGGCACGGAACTTTCCAGCATTGCCCGGCTCGGCCTTAATCCGATCGTGATCGTATTCAATAACCGCGGCTACAGCACCGAACGATTCATCCTCGATGGTCCATTCAATGACGTCGCCGCCTGGAAGTTCCATCGACTCGGTCAGTTATTCGGTCCTCTCGAGGGGCATGAGGCAAGCACTGAGCAGGAGTTTGAACGGGCACTCGTCTCGGCGCTGGCGCTGAGCGATCGGCCCAGCCTGATCGAGGTCCATCTGGCGCCGGACGATGCCTCGCCCGCTATGCGCCGGCTTGCCGAACATCTCAAAGCCAAGGTCTGAACGGTGGCAGAGCTGGCCGATGCCGATAGATCTGGCACAATCATATCGGTTACCTGACCTACCGATCCCTTCTAGGGCTTGATCCCTTTGGGCGGATGATTCCCTAGTCGCGTCCCTGAGTTGCTCACCGATCGCAGACCCGCTTACCCCACCTATTGGTTTGTCCATCCGGTCCAAAGCCGCGTGTAAGCGCTTCGTCCTTCGCATCAGCAGTGTGGATGACGCCTGCACGGCAACGTGCCGAAGATTTCGGTAAGAATCTAGGCGCGCGTCGCCCCGCGATACTTGCATTTTCAAACACTGCACTAGCGACTTCCACTACCCAGATTCAAGTGGTGGAATCGCCGTTACCAACTTTTTACCGTTGCGTTTTCTACTGTGAAATCATTGAGGCAGTCTAACTGACAGAAATCATGACAACCGAGGACAACCTGCTCAAACTTGTCGGTACGCCCCGCGACGGAGCTTTGCTCCGCTTTTCGCTGGGCAATGAGCTATTGAAGGCCGGGGCCACGTTCCAAGCCATTGTTCACGTGCGCGCAGCCGTCGAAAAGGACCCTCACTAATCGGCTGCCCGGAAGGTGTTGGGCAATGCCTTGGCCGCCGCCGGTCAGCGAGGTGAAGCGCTTGCTTGCGATCGCGAGGGCTGCAAAGTTACTTTCTGGAACTCGAGCACAACCCAGGCTATTGAGCAACTTGCGTAGCCTGTGCATCTTGGCGTGGCGACCTTCGTGCATGGCGCAAAAGATATGTAGCATAAGATCGTGCTGTCGCGCTCAAAGAGTCTCTCACACGCCAACAGACGACCTTAATGTCACCTTCAAGGCGCCCAACAATTCATTCAGAGCAAATCCACTCCGCGGCGCGAATTGATCGCGGCGTGTGCTCCCGGCGTCGCGTTACCAGTCTGTTCCTTCACAAACTTGGAACTGCCGAGTCTTGGCGCACGGTAGAAATTCAATTTTTCGAACCGCCGGGCACATGCGCCGCGCTCCAGTGGTTTGCGAGGGAGGAGCCGCGGGCCTTCTTCCTATCCCGACTAGGCTTCCCCACTTTCACCATGGACTCAATCCAACTCGCTGAAGCGGTTCGCCGAGCCTGCCTGCGGGCCGCTGCTGTAGCCCACGAAGACGCGGGGCTTCGGGGCCTGTGCGAACAGGGACGCTGGGAGGCGGCTATCGGGGCGCTCGAGTCGCTTGACTTGCATAAACTCATTGAAGATCTTGAGCTTTCGGACGACAGTTCGCCCCTTGAAGGAGGTACGGAACGTGGTTCATAGTTCATTCGATCGGACCTTAGCCTTGGCTCCGGCTAATGGCTGCCTGATTCGCAAGCCCCACAGGCTGTAGTGGGCGGAGCACTGGTGTGGTTTTTCTGGAAGCCCACATTGAATTGCGCTTTGCGGATCACTCCGACGGTGAAACGCGAACGGTTGCGTCATGGCGGATTGCGCTAAGGTCGCGACGAGCGGCTGGGCCGAACCACCTCCGGCGCCAAGAAAAAGCCCAATTATTCCCGGAAGTCGGGAACCTGGAAAATTCCCCGCAGTTTCGGCAGTTCGTCGCGGTGCAGGCGGGCCAACTGGGCAACCAGCGTGGAGAGCAGGCGTCGCTTAAGCGCCAAATGACGCTTTGAATTCTCTGATCGGTTAAGTCTGTCGTCCATCGCCCAAGCAACGCCCGGGGTAAGCAGGGCGAAATATGGCTCGTTCAACTTGTTCAAATCACAGGGGCTAGGGATGTCACCCGCGTGCTAACACGTAAGAAATGAGGTCCCTTTAGCCGCGGGCCTCATCTGCTAAGGATACGGGGCATGTGTTGTTTGCCTGGTCTGCCTCGCTCGACTTTTTTTACGTGGTGATGAGAGCGGCGCTGATGACGCTCTCCCCCATATGTCATGTGAACCATGGCAAGACGCGGCCCGAAGGTCGACGGGAGTGACACCCGGCGGCGAGCAGCTTCAGGGGGCTGGAGCAGCTGGGGCTGGAGCAGCTGGGGCTGGAGCAGCTGGGGCCGGAGCAGCTGGGGCCGGAGCAGCGAACAAGAATGGCATGTATGCAGCTTGAGGCTGACCTGTAGGAACCTGCTGAGGCATGGTCATCATGGCATTGGGATTCATCATGCCCATGGGAACGGCCATCATCGGTGCCATTGCGCTCATGGGCGCCATCATGGCATTGGGATTCATCATACCCATGGGGGCGGTCATCATCGGTGCCATTGAGTTCATGGGCGCCATCATGGCATTGGGATTCATCATGCCCATGGGAGCGGCCATCATCGGTGCCATTGCGCTCATGGGCGCCATCATGGCGTTGGGATTCATCATGCCCATGGGGGCGGTCATCATGGGTGCCATTGCGTTCATCGGCGCCATCATGGTCCCCGTGTTAAGGTAAGTCATGGGATTTATCATCGACTCAAAGCCAGTTTGAGCCTGGACTGGGCTGCTTGCGACGATGACGGTAAGGATGGGCAGGGTACGGAACTTCATAGGATCTCCTCGTTGGTTGGTATGGTACTTACGCAACCGGCTTCCACCATAGAGTGGGCGCCGGTCACGCAACGTGAGCACCTACTGAAAAAAATCCTGTTGCACTAACTTGCAACTCATCTTAAGGAGTAGGTTCGGTTTGGCCAACATGCAGCGCTTGGCGTCCTTGCGATTATTCATCATACCACCTTCATGCATATCAACATCCTTGGGCTGCAGCGATGAGGCCACAGATTGAATGTTGGTGCGAGGGTGTAGCTAGGGCCTGTGGCACGAGCGATGCCGGGGCGGGAATGCGAAAGTCGTTGCGCTGGACAGCCCTTTTGCGCGGTACTGTTCATCTACAGCGGTCATGCCAGGGCCTGTTTGGCCGAGCCTGCCGGCGCCCGCGACCTGCGTCGACTTTTATGTCGAATTTGGGGAGATGCCCCGACGTTGTCGTGATCTATTCAGGTCTCGATCCAGTCCGGTCCAGGAGCCCGGCGGAATTGCGCTTTTCAGCGGGCACTCGATTGCCGGCATTCACGACCATGTTGGCGGCCATCCCAGGGGTCAGCACTATTGTCAGAGTCTCACTAGCAGCAAGGAAACCCGCCGCACCCTTTGGATACCTTTTGCACAAATGGGTAAGACGCGCTTGACCGAATTGGGTTTGGCTTGTCGCTCGATCAAACTTACCGCAGCGTGGCTTCCTCGATTAGCACTTTATACGAATAACCGGCGCCAAAATCCTTGTTTACGCGGACCGTACCTTCAACCGTGACGACATCACCAACTTTAGTCTCATTTGTTGTGGTCACGAGGATTTCATTGGTATTAGCCGATGCCGAACCGGAGCCATCACGTAAGTGAACCCAATTTTTCCCCATGATCGCCGGATTGTATTTCACGACTTTAGCGCGAAGCACAACAGGCTTATCCACGAATGCGCTGCGATGCATGATAATTTCCGCGATGGTATGCGCGTTCTTACCCCTCGCCTTGGGGATATGGATATCAGGCCCCTCCGCCATCTTGGCAAACTCTGGGTGACCCTTGCCCATGTCAGCATTTTCCCCCGGACCACTCAGGGTGCCAAACAGAAGCGTCGGGAACGTCCGATTTAGCGACGTGCTCTTGAAGTTATTCATCACCATCACGTTTTCAAGCGTAACTTCAGCCCCTTTCCGGACAGAAGCCTTGTTGACGGCCGCCCAAGTCTCGCCGTCCTTCGTTTTGAGGTGGAGATAGGTGTAACTCTCGACATCCTTGACCTCAAGGACCTCGCCTTTCACGACGGTGCCAACAGGCGATGGCGAAGCAGGGGTGTCATGTGCTGTTACGAAGGGAGAAAAAATAATCATGCATATAAACAGCAGCGCTTTCATGGTTTGAATACTCTTAGGAATGGCAAGTGCGAGGATAACAGAAGCTAAAGCCGGGAGGGAACCCTGAGGAGGCATATTGAGCCAATGTGCAGCGCTTTCCGTACCGATTCTGGATGCTCCACTCCTGAGCCCCTACGCACCCACGCGTCTTGGCAACACGGCGTTGATCCCCATGGCGAGGAATCCACCAGAGCAATCCAAGGGTGAGGCAGTTCAGTGGGGGGCCGATTGGAGCCATCGAGTGGCGGACGTCAGAATGAGGCAGAGCGTTACCCGAACACAGGCTGCGGCATCAGCTTTCGCCGTTAGAGCGTGAAAAGCTGTATTGAAGATGCGCGCATGGGTGTCCCAGGGATCGGGGTCGATTCCTCGCATTCCTCGCGAAACCGCAACTGAATGAATGACAAACGCTTACAGGAGGATATTATTGTATCGCGCGCCTGTGGACGCAACCGGGCACCGGCAAATTGTCACCTTACCCCCGCGAACGTCGGGCTGGGAAGTTTAGTTGCAATTGTGACACGTGGCCTTCAGCAGGGAGCTGCCACTCGCTCGTGTGGTCATGCTAAGCGAAGACGGCTTATTGCCATGCGGCCCACATCCCTAGCGATTTTGTGACCTTTGTTCAGCCTGCACTTCCGCGAAAACAGGCCCCCAAATGGGATGGCCTCCCTCGGCCGGACTCAACGCAAAGTTGGGATTAATCTCCATCGCTGCCTTGAACTGCTCGCGACATTGCTTTCTTCTGTTAGTAACGCAGTAGACAAACGCCAGATACTTATGTGCTGTTACTTGATCGCTCTTGAATGCGAGCCCCTCAGTAAGGGCGTCCTGAAGATAGTTTGCTGCCATCTGGTATCGCCCATTCTCGTAACTTTCAAGACCGTGAGACAACGCCTGCTCTGCCTTACGGGGTGCGAGTTTGTCTAACCCGATGTCCCTGACCGGCACCGACGAGCAGGCACTTTCAAGAAATGCAGCGACCAGAAATAGAAACAACAAGCGAACTGCCACGCGGGTACCCCTATTTGAAAATGTATTTGATTGTCTGCATTGAATCCGCCTTCAAATCGATTGTTCTCGAATAAGGAGAAAAATCCATATTCCTGATTTCAATGACATGCTTGCCCGCTGGAATTCTTAACTCGGTAAGCGGGGGAGATGCACCGGCTTGCTCTCCGTCGACATACACCTTTCCCCATGGAGTGACGGCAAAACTGAGCAATGCATCGCCCCGGGGAGTTGTGGGGTCAGGCGGGTTTGTAGGCATCTTGCTCGGGCCGATCGCATCCACGCGCGTCTTAAGACGCGGCGTGTCAACACCTGACGCCGCGGCTACCATTACCGAGGTATGTGGTTCTGCCACGTGCCGTTCTTTCGATAATTGTCTCTTGAGTGACGTCTTGTCCCTTAGAACGCCGCGTTTGGGCGGGTTCATGATGAGTGCCGGTACAGGGGTTACGGCATGGAGCCCGGGCGACGCCACATTACCGTGATGCACGCGTTGGCCTCGGAACGCCATCACTGTAAAGGAGAGGAGCAAGATGGCGATCGCCAGTATCAGAACATTTCTGCTTTGCCAGGGGACTGCGCCGACGGCATCTGCGGCGGCCAGTTGCGGCTTTGCTGCTCCGATATTGCCATTAGCCGGCTTAATTGCGATTTGAGCACGGGAATTCGGGTTCAGAAATACAGTTTCCACGCCCACATTGCTTCTGACGCCTGCTTTGCGGTCCGCAGTGCCAGGTTCAGTAACCTTGGCAGCCGCCGAAATTGGTGCGGACAGGTTTCTGTGGTTTCGCAGGTCATGTGCAAGTGCCCCGGCAGTTTGATAGCGCTCGTCCGGGTGTTTAGCCAGGGCTTTGGCGACAATGTAATTAAACACATCCGGTATGCGCGGGGCCAGCGTTTGGGGTGGCAGGGGGGCCTCATTTACGATGCGGTACATTGTGGTATTGATGTTATCCCCATCGAAAGGGGGTTCGCCCGTCAGCATCTCATACAACACCACGCCTAGCGAAAATAGATCCGAGCGCCCGTCTACGGTCGAGCCGGCCACTTGTTCAGGTGCCATGTATTTGGGAGACCCCATGACGGTTCCGGCTAATGTTTTGGAACCGGAGGGCATTTGCGCTATTCCAAAATCGGTGATTTTCACGGCGTTGCCCCGCACCAGCATGATATTGGCGGGCTTGATGTCTCTGTGGACAATCGCGTTTTCATGCGCGTACTCCAATCCATCTGCAACCTGGGCAACGATGTCGGCAATCCTGTCGACGGACATCGGAGCATGGACATCCAGGGCTTCTTTTAGCAGTTGTCCCTCCAGAAATTCCATCGCCATGTATGCAATGTTGTCGGTTTTGCCCACATCATAGATCGTAACGATATTGGGGTGATTCAAGCGCCCTGCGGATTTGGCTTCTCGGTAGAAACGTTCCTCGAAGTTCGCGAGGTCATCCATGGACTGATCAAATTGGATCGTCTTGATGGCTACGGTGCGATCTATGATTGGATCGATTGCCTTATACACGACCCCCATGGCACCGCGGCCAAGCTCAGCCAGAATTTCGTAGCGGCCTAGTCTTTCAGTTGATTTGTCACTTGCCATTGGGTGCCGCGCTTGAACAAATATAAGTAGGCGATTGAAGCCTGGTCACGGGAAAATAAATCTGCCGGTACTTGGAGGAATTTCTCAATATCGCTAAGAACGGCCTGGTCGCAGATATCTTTAGTGAGGGAAGCACTGAACTGGCGACTTAATCACCTATGAATAGGCAAACCGGGACTGCAGGAGCATCTGGCAGATACGCTCTTGTTGAGTTGCCGCGGGTGTGGCGCAATATCCCGGTGAAATTCCACCTATCGGGCAAATCGTTCCCATAGGAGTCGCAACAAGTCTGCCGTAGCCATCTTCAGATTTGCCAGCGCATCGATTAGGAAACATCAGGTTGAATTATTGATGTGCTTGCGATCGTGCCGGGTAATAAGACCGAACATATTCCAAATCAAGTCAAGAGGTCGCATGGCGCCAGGATTGTTTTCGACCGGATCATACTCGGCACATGCTGAGCTTCCCCCATCATACTCGGAGCGATTAGGGTCAAAGCTATCAGTGGTCAATCCTTATGGCAGGCGGCTTTCAATTGGCGATCCTGAGGTAACCTGTATGGTCAAACATCCCGGTACCTTTGTAGCGGTCTTGCGATACTGAGTATTGAAGGGCGGCTCTGGGTTATATTGCTCATCTGCTGGAGAAGGTGAGAGAATTTGCCGGCAAAAACCATAGCAAAACTGACACATGGCAAATTTGAAAAATGTGGGATTCGGGTCGTGTTAAGCATGCGAACTCGCGGCTTATAAAAATATGAAAGCGCGCAGCGATATACGTTTAGAAATTGCCAGCGCCACGGATGCGGGCACAATCCGTTCTATTAACGAAGACAGTGTCGCCGCAGACGGTGAGCTCGGATTGCTTGTACTTGCGGACGGCATGGGTGGGTACAAGGCGGGCAGCGTCGCAAGTTCCCTGGCCACCGGTATCGTATTGGATCAACTCAAGCGAATGCTCGGCGAGTTGGCACCGTCGCCGGTACGACCCTTCAGGCTATCTCCCGAATCGTTGGTAGTGAAGTCCGCAGTCGAGAAAGCCAATCTGGCCATATACGAAGCCGCTCAAACGAATGACAAGTATACGGGCATGGGAACAACCATTGTGCTTATTCTCTTCCACCACGGCGCGGCGACCATCGCTCACGTCGGCGATTCGCGAGTCTATCGCCTGCGTGAAGCGCACCTGGAGTTGCTAACGCAAGATCACTCGCTGCTCCAGGAGCAATTAAAAATGGGGTTGATCTCCACCGAAGACACGAAGGGCTCACATAATCGGAATCTGGTGTCCCGTGCGTTGGGAGTCGAGCCTAAGGTTAGCGTCGACATTAGCGAACATGAGGTGCAGCCTGACGATATATATTTACTATGCTCGGATGGTCTGAACGACATGGTAGATGATCCCGACATCGAACTGGCTGTGAGTGAGTTGCGGGCCAATCTTCCCCTGACTGCGAGTCAGCTGGTACAGATGGCGAACGATAATGGCGGCCATGACAATATCTCGGTGCTGATCGCCAAGGTGCAACGTGGGGGCACCGGGGAGCGTGGCCTCATGTCCAGGTTGCTCGGATGGCTGAAGTTTCGAGGATAAGGAAGACATGGCGAAATTGGTCGTAAGTCGTGGCGGGGTGATCGAGGGGCATTATTTTCTCGACAAGGAGCGGTTTTCCATCGGCCGCAAGCCCGATAACGCAATCTGTCTGGATGACCCGGGCGTCAGCAACTTACATGCTGTTATTGTGACGATCGGTAATGACCAAGTGCTAGAAGACACTGCAAGCACTAATGGTGTTCTCGTTAATGGGAAGAAAGTTGAAAAGCACATTCTTCAGAATAACGATGTAATTGAGTTGAGTCGTTACCAGTTGAAGTATGTCAATCAGCGTGCAACGTCGGACATGGACTTCGACAAGACTATGATCCTGAGTGCTGCGCGAATGAATGCAGATGAATTGCCGAGCCAGAGGCACGTGCAGTCCAAACTGCCGTTGGCAACGGCCGTGGCGTCCGCGCGTTCGGTGAAAGTCAGCTTTCCCCAGGGCGGAGTGCGTCACATTAATGGACCACAGCCAGAGGCAGAAATATTAATCAGCCGGCCTCTCAAAACGTTTGGTCAGCCGGGAACGCAGGTAGCGATGATTTCGCGCCGTCCTCATGGTTACTTTGTAACCCACGTAGAAGGCAAGAGGCACCCGAAGGTAAATGGTAAGTCCATTGGCACCCAGGCGTGTCTCCTCAAGGAAGGCGATATGATA
>JBKQNQ010000016.1:0-8450 GCA_052145875.1 Thiobacillaceae bacterium | reverse complement strand
AGGAGACCCTAAAAAGGGCGTTCATCGACAACCTCTTTTATGTGCAGGGCAAGTTTCCCAGGCTTGCCTCACTGAACGACTACTACCTTGCCCTGGCCTACACTGTGAGGGACCGCCTATTGGCGCGCTGGGTAAACACGGCCGAGGCGTACACGCGCGCCGGGTCCCGCACCGTGGCGTACCTATCAGCAGAGTACCTTCTCGGGCCGCACCTCGGCAACAATGTACTCAATCTTGGGATCGAGCAGCCGTTGCGTGCCGCGGTTCATGAACTCGGGCTCAATTACGACAGGCTGTTGGCCCAGGAAGTGGAACCGGGATTGGGCAACGGCGGACTTGGCAGACTGGCTGCATGCTTTCTGGATTCGTTGGCGACACTTGAGATACCCACCCTGGGTTACGGCATTCGGTACGAACATGGGATCTTCGCGCAGGACATCGTCGACGGTTGGCAGACAGAAAAGACCGATGTCTGGCTCCGTCATGGCAATCCCTGGGAGATTGCTCGCCCCGAATGGGCGGTTGAGATCAAGCTGGGAGGGCATATTGAACGCTACCCAGACGCGAATGATCAATTCCATGCACGCTGGGTGCCGGGACGCTGCGTGCTGGGTGTGCCTTATGACACGCCCATTTTGGGTTATCGCAACAACACCGCCAACACACTGCGTCTGTGGCGGGCTGAAGCCGTGGAGTCGTTTGACCTGACCACATTCAATCGGGGTGATTATTGGGGAGCGGTTCAGCGCAAGATTGAATCGGAGAACCTGACCAAGGTGTTGTATCCGAACGATGAGAAGATGCAGGGAAAGGAATTGAGGCTCGCCCAGCAGTATTTTTTCGCTTCGTGTTCTTTGCAGGACATGTTGCGCATCATGCACGTCCAGGAAATTCCGCTCACCCGCTTTCACGAAAAATTCGCGGTGCAGCTCAACGACACCCATCCCGCAATCGCGGTGGCTGAGTTGATGCGGCTTTTAGTCGACGAGCATGGGATGAACTGGGATCAGGCGTGGACTGTCACGCGCCAGACCTTTGCCTATACCAATCACACGCTGTTGCCGGAAGCGCTCGAGCAGTGGCCGGTGGCGCTGTTCGAAAGGCTGCTGCCCAGACACCTAGAGATTATTTACGAAATTAATGCCCGCTTCCTTGACGAGGTTCGGCTCCAGGCTTTGAGCGATACTGACCGAGTGATGCGGCTTTCGCTCATCAATGAATCTGGCGGTCGGCACGTGCGGATGGCGCATCTCGCCTGTGTGGGAAGCCAGGCGATCAACGGCGTGGCGGCCCTGCATACCGAATTGCTCAAACAGGAGGTGCTGTCCGATTTTCATTTCCTGAGCCCGGAAAAGTTTTCTAACAAGACGAATGGTGTCACGCCGCGCCGCTGGGTCGGACTGTCAAACCCGAGGCTCGCGTCATTGATTGATCGTAAGCTGGGTTCCGGATGGTTGACCGACATGGAGCGTCTCCGTGAGCTCGAACCGCTTGCTGACGATGTCGACTTCAGGGCGGAATGGCGTGAGATCAAGCGCGCGAATAAGGAGGCTTATGCCGCATACCTGCGCAGTGTGACCGGCATTGCCGTCGATCCGGGGTCGATGTTTGATGTTCAGGTCAAACGCATCCACGAATACAAGCGCCAGCACCTGAACGTGCTTCACATCATCGCCCGGTACCACCGCATTCGTTCAAATCTGGATCAGGAGGTGACGCCGCGAACTTTCATCTTCGGCGGCAAGGCGGCGCCTGTTTACTTCATGGCCAAGCTGGTGATCAAGCTTATCCACGCGGTAGGCGCGGTGATCAACCATGATCCGCTGGTGCGCGACAGAATGAAAGTAGTCTTTGTGCCCAACTTCAATGTCCGCACGGGGCAGCCGCTTTATGCCGCGGCGGAACTGTCTGAGCAGGTTTCCACCGCGGGCAAGGAGGCCTCTGGGACCGGAAACATGAAATTCACCATGAACGGCGCGCTCACCATCGGGACCTTGGATGGGGCGAATATCGAGATCCGTGAAGAAGTGGGCGCGGAAAACTTCTTTCTGTTTGGGCATACGGCCGCACAGGTAGCCCAACTTAAACACGAGGGGTATGTTCCGATGCAGTATTATCATGCTAACCCCGAGTTGCGCTTGGCGATTGATCTTATTCGCGACGGATTTTTCTCGCGTGGCGACTGTGAGTTGTTCAGGCCACTGGTGGATAACCTGCTGCACCACGACCCTTACCTGCTGCTTGCCGATTTCGAGAGCTACGTGAACACCCAGGTGGATGTGGACAATGCGTACGCCGACCACGAACACTGGAACCGCATGAGCATTCTCAATACCGCGCGCAGCGGCAAATTCTCGTCGGATCGGACCATCCGTGAGTACTGCAACGACATTTGGCGTATTCGGCCTGTGCCCATCAAGAGCTCACAAGGCGCTATCGCCTAGGCGCCCATCTTGGATGGTAGTGACCACGACAAGCTGGAGGGAAGCCCGCACCGATCCGATACGAGCGGTCCGCGAGGCCCACGGAGCCGAGATTCCAAAGATGCATCGGGGTGTATCCGGCGCGGGACTTTTCCGTGTGAACGGTGTGGGGTGTGTTCCGATTCACGACGGTGGTCCATAGAAAAATTTGGGAAAGCAGCAGCATGCCGCGAATTGGCATGACAGGCAGACGTCCGATCCTCAAACCCAGGACCGGGCTAACCACGCGCCTCGGCTTCCAGCGCCTGTAGACTCTCTTCCACCCCGGCGGCATGGGTGAGGTTGGCGACATTGTGCTTGGTGAAGAAGCCCTGGAAGTCGCCAAAGCGCTGCACATATTCCACGATCAGCGACGAATATTCCGATGCGCTGGAGAAGATCTGCTTCAGGCCTTCTTCCTTCGATCCGATCACATCGAGGAGGAAATCCTGTCCGCAGTTGCTAAGACTGTTTACCACGTGATCGATATTGGCCAGTCCTGACGTCTCCCCATCACGCACCGCCACCGCAATGTGATGGAGCCGCGGGCCGAAGTTGCGCACGAATTGCTCGGTGGGCGAGGGCAGCTTAAGCAGGTGGTTGACAAAATAGGGATGATTGGCTGCAGTGAAGACCTTGGCCGGCGATTCCAGTTCGTTGGCATGGTGCGCGCTCTTGGTGACATTGGTCGAGGAGTTCTGGCTCGTGATGTCATACGAACCCCAATAGTAGTAACTGCTCAACGTCAGGTACTCCAAAATCGCTGCCTCGCGATTCTGGCTATAGACGCGCGTGGCAAGATGGTCGATAGGCAACAGCAGTGTGTCAATGCTCAGTCGCGCCTGCACTTCCTTGGCTTCCAGATAGGCGCTGTTGATATCGTCTCGGATGGCGGACATGCCCAGCGCGTAAACGCGGATGTCAGACTCGGGTCGCTCCCAATAGCCGACGATATTGTGCGTATAAGGACTGGGTTTGACGATAGCCATGTTGCCCGGCAGTTCGAGCTTACGCACCTGTTCCTGGTTGAAGAAGCGCACGTCGCGTGATTTCTGGAGCTCAACGGTCTCGTGCAAGTTCTCTACCCGGAATACCTCGCCCATGTAGCGCGAGTTGGGCCGCGTTGCACCGATCGGATAGACCTCATTGAGGCTGCGGAAAATGCCGCGTGTATTCGGGTCTTTCACCTCGCGAACCAGCAAGTCTGGCGCGGTCATATCGACGCGCAGGATGTGCGTAAAGTGTGTTTCCGATTCCAATGTCACCAAGTAGTGGTAGGGCGTCATCAGACAAAGTTCGCCGACATAGGCCACCGAGTTGCCCGGTTCGACAGTAATCATGAGGGTGTCGATCTGTCGGATCAAATCGGTCAAGCCGACGCGGTCGCGCACTTCCAAGAGCTTGCCGAGGAAGTCCTCAAAGAAGGGCGAGTTCTGCTTGTCCCCGTAGCGCGGATAGTTAAGAGATCGGGTCATTCCTGGGGCGTCGCCTGAAGTGGAGGAAGGCTGGCTTGGTACAGATGAAAATACTGCTTGGATACCGCGTCATGGATGGCGCCCAGGTCAGCTTCGACCTGATCCAGACTCTCGTGAAGCGCGCTAAGCTTGATGGTATCAAACGGCGTGGCCAGCAAACGCTGCCGAGCGTCGCACACGGCCTGCAACGGCGCGGCATGGTTGGGTAGGGCAGTCAGGCAGGTCTCCAACTCATTCAAGCAATGGTGCACCGTACGCGGAAACAGCGGATCCTTAAGGACAAAGTCCAGCACCTTCCGGCCGCGCACGTGGACGGACACATGTCGGCGATACATCTGGTAGGCCGACAGCGCATTGAGGGTGGCCATCCACAGGCGTTCCACCTCGGCTTCGGTACTTCCCTCACGTGGCAATAGGACCGCTGAATTGACGTCAATGATCCGCGTGCTCATATCGGCCCGTTCCAGATTGCGTCCAAGCCTGATGAATTGGTATGCGAGGTCCATGCTCATTGAACCCATCAGCAGGCCAATGATCGACTGACGCCGCTCGATGATTTCGTTGAGGACTTCGAACCGTGGCAAGCCGCCATGTGTGGTCCGCGCAACATTGCGCTCCAGATAAAGATGCATTGCATTGATTCGCTCCCAGCTTTCCGCCGGCAGCACTTCGCGGAACGTCCGGGTGTTCTCGCGTGCGTTGTGTACGCAGGATACGATGGAACTCGGGTTGCGTTCGTCCAGAATCAGAAAACGCATGACGGAATCTTCGTCGGCCTCTTCATACAGCTCGCGAAATTGATTGTCGAGCCCGACGACGCTGATCAGATTGTCCCATCTGAATGATGCGCCTCTGGGCAAGTCCAAGACAACTTGTGCCGTGCCATTAATCAACCGAGCGGTGTTCTCCGCTCGCTCCAGATAGCGAGTCATCCAATAGAGGGCTTCTGCGACTCTGGAAAGCATCAGTTCTCCAAGTCCACAATCCAGGTGTCCTTGCTACCCCCGCCTTGGGATGAATTGACTATCAGCGACCCTTCGACCAAAGCAACGCGAGTGAGTCCACCAGTCGTGGCGTAGTGTTTGTCCGACTGCAACACAAACGGGCGCAAATCCAGGTGGCGGGGCACAAGCTTCTGCCCAGCAAACGTGGGCGCAGTGGAGAGGTTGAGCGTGGGCTGGGCCATGTAGTTGCGGGGGTTTTCCCGTATCAACTCCGCAAATTGGCCACGTTCCCTGGCAGTGGAACGCGGCCCCATCAACATTCCGTAGCCTCCCGACTCGTTGGCAGGCTTCACTACCAGTTTGTCCAGGTTGGCCAGCACATAATCGCGTTCATCGTCCAGCATGCACAGGTAGCTTGGCACGTTGGGGATAATCGGGTCTTCGTTCAGGTAATACTTGATGATCTTGGGCACGAACGTGTAAACGACCTTGTCGTCGGCAACGCCTGCGCCCGGGGCGTTGGCAATGCCCACGTTGCCAGTGCGCCAGGCACGCATCAGGCCGCGCACACCCAATGCCGAGTCGGGTCGAAACGCTTCCGGATCCAGGAAGTCATCATCGATGCGGCGATAGATCACGTCGACCTGCGTAAGCCCGGAAACGGTCTTCAAATATACGCAGTCATCGCGATCCACGAACAGGTCGGAACCCTCCACCAGGTATGCCCCCATTTGTTGGGCAAGATAACTGTGCTCGAAATAGGCCGAGTTGAAAATGCCGGGTGTCAACACGGCCACGACAGGTCGTTCACTCGGACGGGGGGAGAGGGCCGCCAACGTGTCGTAGAGTCGGGTCGGGTAATCGTCGACCGGAAGGATGGAGCAGGTCTGGAACACCTCTGGGAACAGACGCTTCATCACATGCCGATTTTCCAGCATGTACGAAACCCCGGACGGCACCCGAAGGTTGTCTTCGAGCACATAAATGGTTCCATCCTTGTCGCGCACCAGATCGGTGCCGCATATGTGTGCCCATACACCAAATCGGGGCGAGATTCCTTTGCATTGATCACGGAAATTCTTTGCACCGGCCAGGACCTCAAGCGGGAATATCTTGTCCTTGACGATGCGTTGCTCGTTGTACAAATCGTTAATGAACAGATTTAGCGCCGTCAATCGCTGGGACAGCCCGGCCTCAATCCGCGTCCATTCGGACCGTGCCATGACCCTGGGAATGATGTCGAACGGCCAAGCGCGGTCAATGTTGGCACCATCACTGTAAACGGTGAAGGTGATGCCCATGGTCATGATCGCTGCATCTACCGCCTTGCGACGGGATTCCAGGTCAATCGGGCTTAGCGAGGCAAGATATTCGAAGAAAGGCCTTGCAGCAGGCCGTGGCGTGCCGTCAGGCAGGATTAACTCGTCATAGGTTTCGTTGCCCAGATAGGCGTCAAGAGACAAAGGCACTGTGGAGTCCATGTCCTGCAAAAGCAGGATCTATGCCCGCGCAAGCATAACACGGTGCAGGCCGTCCCGCTCAGCTCCGTAACGGACGATTTTTGGATCCCGGCGGCACGCTTGCTGCACCCGCTCCGCACTCGGGCGGAATTGCGGCGACGGGCGCTGGCAATGCGGCCTCTGGGCTTAATGCCGCCGGCCGCGCCTCAATGCGGACTTACCCCAAGGGAACCGGAACAAAGATTCGGGTATCACCTCGTTGGATCAGCAATGCAACCGATTTGCCGGCTTTGGCAACCAAGTCACGTACTTGGTCGACCTCCCTGACCCGCGTGCCGTTCACCGACAAAATAACGTCGCCCGGCTGAATACCGGCGCGAGCTGCGGCGCCACTGGCATCTTCAACGACCAGCCCGCTGTGAAGCCCGGATTCGCGGCGTTCATCGGGTTGAAGTTGACGCAGGGCAAGACCGAGCTTTCCGTGTTCCGCACCGGGAGAATTGTCAGACGCCACTGCTTCGGAGGCGCTTGCATTGCCCAACTGGGCAATGACGTTTCGGGGTTTCCCATCACGCCAGATGTTGATGGTCACCTTTTGGCCTGGTAAGGATTCGCCGATGACGTTGGGCAGGTCGATGGACGTAACAATCGGAGTGCCGTTGACTTGAAGGATGATGTCGCCCACTTGCAGGCCGGCGTGCTCCGCCGGGCTTCCTTTTTCCACATCAGAAACGAGTGCGCCCTCGGGCTCCGTCATCTTGAAGGAATCAGCAAGCGTTTGATTGACCTCCTGGACCGTCACGCCCAGCCGCGCATGGGTGGCATGGCCAGTCCTCAGAATCTGCTCCTCGACATGCTCTGCAACATCGATGGGGATGGCGAAGGACAGTCCCTGGTATCCACCAGACCGGCTAAAAATCTGAGAATTGATGCCGACAACTTGGCCGCGTGTGTTAAGCAGCGGCCCGCCTGAATTGCCCGGATTGACAGCTGCATCCGTTTGGATAAACGGGACATAAGCGTCATCGGGCAGTGAGCGCCCCTTCGCGCTGACGATCCCGGCCGTGACACTGTTCTCGAAACCGAACGGCGAACCGATCGCCAGCACCCATTCACCCACCTTCAGATTCGCCGAACTCCCAAAAACCACCGTTGGAAGATGGTTTGCGGCGATCTTTATGACGGCGATATCGGTCTTGGGATCTGATCCCAATACCTTGGCGTGAAATTCACGGCGATCCGTTAACTTCACGACTACATCCTTGGCATCTTGGACAACGTGGGCATTGGTAAGAATTAAGCCATCTGAGCTGACAATGAAGCCCGATCCTTCACCGTGGGTCGGAACAGTGCCATGTGGGATCAGGCCAAACCCGTGCCCCTGTCCGGGAAAGTTCCGGAAAAACCGGAAGAGTGGATCATTCTCCAATGGACTCTCATCCTCGCCTGGAGTGGATTGCAGAATCGCTTTTTCGGTCCCAGAGACGCTGATGTTGACCACGGCAGGCCCATATTTTCCCGTGATTTGGGTGAAATCGGGCAAGCTCATCACGGGGTTGGGTAAGCCAGCGGATGCCGGTGTGGTGGGAAGTTCGCTGGCAACGGCGTCGGGCGACGCCGTCCCGGGAGAATAGTGCTCCTCGAAGGCGTAAAGCCCTGCGACGCCCGCCAATCCAGCGACAACCAGGGCAAACGTCGACAATTTTGCGCGGAACAATTGCTTATTCATCTGCGTCTCCTTCAATTTAAGCAACCCGGGGTAATGATCCGGGGGGTTATGTGGCTTGGCATCGGCCAAACGAATTTATTACTGTGGACACAAGCGGGCCGAGAAAATTCCCGACGCGGGTTGCCGAACGGAGGCGGAGAGGCCGTCTCGTGCCGTTGCTCTGGAACTTCGGCACCGGTACGTACGCCCGCCAGGCAGGCCTCGACGTTTGGCGACTGAGGCGACCCGAGGGCACGTGCCAGCATGTGCCAGTCGGTGGAAAGCTCCGGATCACACCGGTTGGGAGCGTCACTGCAAGGGCGCACGATCGTGGCTGGCGATCCTGGCGTCCAGCAGAGGATAGCGTTCCGGTCATTTAGCGGGGTCTTTTCAACGAACCC
>JBKQNQ010000015.1:0-7305 GCA_052145875.1 Thiobacillaceae bacterium | reverse complement strand
ACACGGGGCTGGACCCGGGTTGCGCAGAGTAAATTTCCGCATAGGTCATGAGCTGCTCGCCCTTTTTGAACCGAGTGTCCCCTTCAGGCGTGAATTCCTGGGCGTCGAACATTAAAGGCACATATTGAGGAGCGCGGGTCGGACCTCTCTCGTCAGGCGAAGGTTTGTGGTACCTCTTGCAGAGCGCAATGTCGCTTATCGAAAGGGCGCTTGAGGAGAAATCACTTACGCTGAAAGAAACACTTGCTCTTCCGAATTTCTCTCCATCTGTAAGCAGAAACTCCAGTTGATAGTCGCCTGGGTTGAGGTCCAGTTGGGTCATGTAACCGGCGGGAATATCGCCATCCTCGACCGCTTTCTGCCCATTGGCTAGGGGCTGAATGGGCCCCTCATAGCCATTACTCTCCTCTGCCGGAGCGCAAGCAGTGTCGCTGAAGCGCGAAACGAGTGTACCCTTTCTATCGAAGATAAGCCCTAATACGGCGATAGATGTGACTAGGTGAATCCCATCCCAATGTCGGTCTAGCAAATCCGCTGGCATACCCACCACAAGGTTGACACGCCCAGCGCCGGAGGGGCCTGCAAAGGCGGTCGCAACCACCGACAAAGGGATGCCGCCAAGTTTGTTTGAATTCGTCCTGGCGAGTAACTTGTTGCCGAAGTCTGTGTCTTTCAGCGGATCGGAAAGTGGGTTTTCTGTGTTGCAGTATTGACTGGGGGCAACAACGGTAGTGTGTCTGCGGTCCACCTTAATCGAGATTCGATGGCAGCTACCTGTGGGAGACGGAGGAGGGACATATGTAACGAGGTATGTGTGGACCCTTGATTCGTTTATCGTCGTTCTGCTCGTTATGTCCGGTCCCACCCAAATTCCTCTCGGTGTGCACGAATAAGCCAAATGGTGCCCAACATTATCTCGTACCTCCCAACCCAACGCCTTTTCCACGCTGAAGTGCTGGATGACCATTTTTGCCGCGTCGTCAAAAACGTGTACGGATTTTGCCGACAGGCCGGTTACTTCCTTGAAATGTAAAAACCATTCAAGCCGCGGCTCTCCGTCAGGACCAATAACGGCCCCCACACTTCTGCTCTCTCGAATGACCTCGATGGGCAGGACGACCTCATGCGATTCGACTTTGATTACGGGCGAATTTTTTGTTTGAGCCGGACAGGCGCCACACTCGAACCCGGCCGCGATTCCGCCCAGAGCGATAATAGCAGTCAATCGTCGCATAGCATACTTACGCAAATCTCGGATGCTACCGTGCCGGTAGCGGCCAATTCTGCACATCACTGCAGGCCGGGCCCATTGCTTGCGTGAGACTTGGCGGGATAGGCTGGCCCGGGTGGGTGGTCGTGAATTGCGTAATTTTCTGGCCTGCTGTGGCACAACCCCCCGTGGTCTGATTCCCAAGGTCGAGATTCGGAAAGGCCATTGTCGCATAATCCTGGAGATCGAATGCTTCAGAGATCGCTCCCCACTGTGACGGTGCTACAATCGTAACAGGCAAACTTTGAAAAGTTCCCATACCTGGAATATAAAATGTATAATTCGTTATCGTAGTCTGAGTATTAATTTCCTTGAAGTACCAGCTTGGGATTGTCTTCAGATCGTCTCCGATTTGGGGCCCGCAACTCGATGCGACGTTCGCGATTCCCGTCGGCCCCGCACAGCCGGTAAAAGAGTCGAGAAGGCCATCCTCGTCCGTCCATTTAATGGTCGGACGCTGTGGCGTACCACCCGGGAGGCCGGGGATCCACGACGGCGGACCCAAAGGACTTGGTGTGCTCGCGTCACGTTGCCACACTCCCTGGCAGGACGTGTTGTCCGAGCACCAGTTTCCGATGATTTGGGGCGGTGCGATGGGAGAAGCGCCACCACCGCAGTTGATTTCTCCATCTTCGAACGGATTGCCACACGACCCTGGATCCAATCCTGTTGGATCGGTGAGCCCCAGGGGGTTGTTTAGGACGTAAGCGTAGCGGTTCCATGATTGTGGAGCTGTGAGGCTGACGGCAGCGAGGCCAGCGGGGTCAGGTGACGGCCAGCGGCCCTGGGTACTGTATTCGCGAGCGGGAAAATCATAGTCTCCCGACACGGTGTCCGAATTCTGCCCGGTGAATGACGGGTCGGCTGAAGCGGAAGGTGCCACGTAGGTTGTGTAGGTTTCCCCAAAGGGAGCGTAGGCAGTCGCGGAAAGGACAGTCCTCGACGGCGAGGACGTTAACCGTGCACTACCTAGCCAGTCGGCATGCCGGTAGTGATCCAAGCTAGTGCCCGTGTAAACGGCAGTAGCTTTGCCGGCAAGGCCAACGAAGGCATTCTGAAGTGTCTGACCGGTCGACCCGCTCATGAGTGCAAGCTTAGCACCTGTGGGGGAATAAACGATCTCGGTGTACACGCTAGAACGATTCTGCTCGACCATGCGATCCAGCGCATCAAACGTCGCACCAACGGAATCCACAGTGATGGAATTTCCGTCCGCGTCCCAAGTGTAATTGTGCACCCCGTCAATCAACACGTTGCCGTTGTTGTCGTACTGGGCCGTGGTGCTCCCAACAGTGGAAATGCGATTTCTTGTGATGGTGTAAATGGGCTGAAAGGAGCTGCCTGGATTCCCCTGAAAATCTATGTTTCCGAAGGGATCGTAAGTGAACGCTTGCGCTTCCACGCTCCCGCAGTTCGCGCTGGTGATCCGCACCATATCGTCGTAGCCGTAGGTGCAGGTCTGAGTGTCGGTGGTAGAGCTGAACCCATCGGTGATGGCCAACTTTTGCAGCGTGGAATTGGCGTTCCACGTAAGAACTCCTTTGTCCGACGAGCCGCCGGTGCCGACGTTGAACTGGTATTGCGTCATGCGGAAGGTCTGCGGGTCATAGTTGAACACGTCCGAATCGCCGGAGCCAAATGTAACCGTTCGCTGAGGAGGGGTTCCATACGGATTATAATTCACGCCGGTCACTGGATTTTGCCCGGTACTTGCGGTGACTTGGGTGATTCTCCCCTCAGGGTCAAGGCCCACGATCGAGTTGATCGTTCCGCCGTAGCTGATCGTCGGCAGGCCGGTGATGTTGGAGCCCAACTGGTACGGCGCACCATGCGGCCAATATGTTTGTGAAACGTGATAGTACGAAGGACTCGAATGCGGCGTCAGTTGATAGACGTCGCTAACTTCGCCGCGTGCCGTGTAACTGAAGCCCAGGTCGGTGGTCTTCGATGATCCCGTGTAAGCCTCCGCCAGGCGTGCCTTAACGTTCGTCATCGGCGTGCCATTGACCGTCGCGGAATCGTACACAAAATATTTGTTCGGAGTCACGCTCGCGTACCCGCCACTGTACGTGATGCTGGTGTTTCGATGGAGCGCGTCATACGCGAAGCAAGTCGTAGTGCCTTGTGGATCCACTTTCATCACGAGGTCGCCAGAGTAGGTCGCAGTCGTACACGGACTCGCACTCGTATCGTAAGTGTAATTGATTGGGGTCGCCCCAGTTGAAGGACCAATTTCCGGATTCGTTTCGGAGGTCATGCGCCCAAGACCGTCATAACTATAGCTCCGGCTCTGCGAGGTTCCATTCTGGACATTCTGAGCGACGCTCATCAGGTCTCCCAGCACGTCGTATGTGTATTTGGTCCAATAGCCGGTAACTGACGTGGATTGTGCACAAGTTCCACTTTGTGTGGCACTGGTGACCTCGCAAACGGAGGTCAGTTGGCCGAGCCCGTTGTATTCGAGCTGGCGCTGCTTAGGATTTTCCCCACTCGGCTGACCAGTGGTCTTTACTAACACATCGTTATTAGTCCCATTGCTTGAAGGAATGTAAGTGGTTACCCCTCCGCCGCTATCCGAAACCTGGGAAACACGCCCCATCGCATCGTATTGAGTCGATGTCCCCGGGGCGCTGGAATTTGTGGCGCCCGCGGCAGCGCTGAACGGAAGCGACACCTTGATTACACGCCCCAAACTGTCATAGTCAGTTTCAATAGTGTCAAAGTAGCTCGAACTGGGACCCTGTCTTTTTTGCTGCAGGATCGATCTGCCAAAGCCATCCGTGGTCACGAGGGTATCAACAGTGGAATTACTGGAATTGAAAGTGAGAGTCGATTCGACCTTGTTTGGGTTTATCGAACAACTACTGCCGCTTAAGAGGCCATAGCAATAACTTGTGACTACGTTTGTGGCATCAGTAGTAGATTCCGGCCGCCAATAATAAGGGTCCTTCGTGTAGGACGCGGAGGTTGTATTGCCATTTTCATCGATAACAGAAGTTTGTACTCCGCCCAAGCAGTTCCAGGCGTAAGTCCTGGTTAGGCCCGCCGACGGCAGGCCCGACCCGGTAACTTTGCTGCCGGTTGCAAATGCATTTCCGCATGTCGACGTTGCGTTCGAGTAGCTGTAGGTTGTCAGTGCACCATTGACATCCGTCGCTGTGTTGACCATACCCGTGTCCCAATAGGTGAACGTTTTGCTCTGAGTGGTCGAGCCCGCGACAAGTGACGACACCGTTGTGAGATTTCCACGGTATGGGCTAGTGCTAACGTGCTGTGGAGTTCCCGTACTGGTCAAGGGAGTGCCTTGATCGTAGGAGTACGTTGTTTGCGAGACTACCGTTCCTGTCCCTCCGCAACGAGAATCTGATCCGGACGGGCTGCACACGGTGACCTGGTAGGGCTTGAACGCGAGGTTTACTCCAATGGTTGTGTAGGGGGTCAGAACTTTCCGCAGCAACGTAGTTCCGCTGGGGTAATCATAATCATCTTCTTCAGTTAGCAGGCCGCCAACCGGCGGATTATAGATGAAGACTTTCAGTGCCATGAGTCCACTACTTCCGAACTGGCTCGTGACATTTCGTTGCGTGATCGGAGAACCTACT
The DNA here is from genome assembly GCA_052145875.1 of Thiobacillaceae bacterium. Classification (GTDB taxonomy): domain Bacteria; phylum Pseudomonadota; class Gammaproteobacteria; order Burkholderiales; family Thiobacillaceae; genus DASQBT01. Next base: position 2,433 of record JBKQNQ010000015.1, on the reverse strand, counting down.
GAGTTGGCTGTGCATGTGGTAGTTTTTCCGTTATAGCAAGTCGTAACCGTCTGCAGAAGCGTCCCCGAGGTTGAGCCGCTGTAGACCTGCCGTTCTGTTTCAAACAAACTGCCCGACAAACCTGAGCTGTCTTTTTGGAACTGCAAGAAAGTTTGGTTGCTCAAGGGATCGGTAATCGTAGTGGTGTACGCAGGAGAGGTGCCACCCCGCGCATACGTCCATTGGGCGCCCGGGCCGGTGGTACGTATTAGCCCCGCCGTGCTGCCATCGGCACAGACAATAAAACCGGTTCCGACCCCAGATGTAAGATTCCCGTTGTTGTAGGTGTACGAGACCGTCCCGCCCGTGGGGAAGGTAACAGAGATCACTCGCCCGGTAACGTAATGCGGATTGTGCGCATCCCCTGGTGTGGTTTCGTAAGAAAAAGTGTACCTCGAGTTTGGGTTTGTGGTGGCGTTGTAGTCTGGAAGGTCAATCTCGCTGACAAGATTCATGCTAGTCGGGCCGTACTCGCCAATGGTCGTCGGACTCGTGCAACCGAATTTTGTTTGTACAGTGTACGTAGTGTATTTCAATGTGTACGTCGCCGCGCCGCCTGAAGGAGCTGTGTAGGTAAAGGTCGTATTGCTGGGCGCTGCGCCCGTCACATTCAACACGTTTTGGCCGAGAGTATCGGTATAAGCACCGTTGCTCGACGTGATCCGGTTTCCGTTAAGATCAGTTGTGCTCTGCGAAGTCCCCGGGTTCTTGGTATATATAGGGGCATTAATCGTTTTTCCGTTTATGTCGACGATATAAGCGCCAGGGATCCCGCCGCAACAGTTTGGCGTCACGTAGATGGTGAATCCAGACCCGTCTGATGCGGCCACAGCTTGTTGTGACGCGTTGGGGGAGTACCCGAGAGCGGGGCCACAACCCGGATAAGGTTGGCCGTAATAATCCGTATACGACCAAGTTGGGCGCGAGGGGAAATTGTGCCAAACACCGTTCATGTCGTAGTAACTGAAGCCTCCGTACGACCAGGTTTCATACTGTTCATAGGTTTCTCCGTTGCACGTGATTTTCCATGGACCGGAATACACTACGGAGTAGCTGATAAACGATTGCCCCGCAGGGCTGAGTCCCTGCCATCCTGGCACCGTCGTCGTCGTAACAGGTTGCCATGATGTCGTGCTGCCCGATTTGACTGGAGTCCATACGGAAGAATCAAAAGCGAGCGTCAGATCAAAGTCTGTGCCGCGACCAGCTTTATGGTGAATCGGTATGCTGAGATGCGAATTCAGACTTCCGAGGTTTATCACATCTGGCCCACCGCCGAATGATTGAAATGGCTGCACTGTCTGGCAGTGAGCGGCCTCAATACACAACAGGAACGCAATTAACAAGTACAAACAGAAATGAAGTAGGCGCATGGTGTCTCGGCTCCTGATGCTTTGTTAATTCGTGATGCTGCTTGCGGTAAGGCCCGAATTGATCACAGCGTTTTGAAACTGAATATCGAGGAACAGCCCGTTATTTAAGAACTTCTGAACGTGAAACGGTATCGGGACCCCATTGATAGTCCGATAGTCTGAGAAATGAATCTCAATGGGAATGTCCATCAAAGCGTTGGTGTCCGGATGCACGTCAAAGGCAATCGCCAACGGCAAGAGTGTTGTCGGATCCAAGTAGAAGTCCATTTGAGACAAGTGCTGGGGTAGGACCGGGGGAGTCCCAGATGCTACGGGAATGAGCTGCCAAGCCGCGACGTGGATGACCGACAAGCCATCGTGCGTCTCCGGACCAACATAACTGAGGACAGAGTTCGGTGAAGCGGTGAAACTGCCAATTGCGAAAAGCGGGAACCAGCCGACATCCGTCATTACATTGTGGCCGGCCATCGGATGCGAGACGCCATCGGAATCGATCCAACTCCCCGAAACTCCAGTCACTGTTGTGCTTCGAATCTCGCTGATGGTTTCAGAGGAGAACGACAAGTCCAGACGATTTGAGCCTGCAACGGCTTTGTACGTTACCGATCCAGTCTCGCCGTCGCCACCCACGATACGCTCTACGGTTCCCGTCAGCGTAACGTCGTTCACCGCACTCTTCCCGACGAGCGCGCTGTAGGCGTTCCTCAAGACGCTGACAGCTTGAACAGAGGAAGAGCCGGTAGTTTGAGCCAGTGTGATGGCTGCTAAACAAGAGGACAGGACTACGACCAACCACAAGCGAGTGGGACGCATGGAACCTCCAAAGCTCAGGTCCACGGACCGGTGGGATCCGGAGGCGTGGGGAATTCGTGAACGGAGTTGAGAGAGAGGCTAGGGAGCGAACGGGCCTGACGATCGCAGTTCCGTTATGGAACGGCATTTTGATTCTAGTCGCGGGACGTGTCAAGTGAATTATTGCTATTTCGAAGGTTAATGTGGAGGTTGATGATCTCGGACGAAT
>JBKQNQ010000014.1:0-33696 GCA_052145875.1 Thiobacillaceae bacterium | reverse complement strand
GAGTTTTCTGAGCCAATCGACCCACCGGAGCTTCCTTTGGCAGACGTCGCCGCATTTTCCATGGACGATGAGGCAACCACGGAAATCGACGACGCGGTTTCGGTGTCATTTCAGCCAGAAGGAAGGGTTCGGGTTGGCATTCACATCGCTTGTCCCGCCCTTGGCATCCCACCTGGGTCGCAACTTGACACCTTGGCGCGGGATCGCCTGTCTACCGTGTATTACCCCGGAGGCAAGATTACCATGCTGCCGGAAAGCCTTATCCACCATTACACGCTGGGCGAGCAGCGGAATCGTCCGGCACTTTCCCTTTATCTCATGGTCGCACCGGATTTTCGCATTGTCTCGACCGAAACCCGGCTGGAAACCGTGCGCATCGCGGCAAATCTGCGCCACGAGCGCTTGGATGCCCAGTTCAATGAAGACACGATCGGCGTGGCGGGCCCCAACTACCCCTACCGTCGCGAGCTTGAATGGCTATGGGGCTTCGCCGCCGGCCTCGAGGCGGTGCGCGGTGCCGCCAACCAGACCAATCGGCTGGATTACAATTTTAAGGTCCAGGACGGCCGGATCCTGATTGAACCGCGTCGGCGCGGCAGCCCGATTGACAAAGTGGTCTCCGAATTAATGATACTTACCAATGCCACTTGGGGAACCTGGCTCGCCGAACATCGAATTCCAGGGATTTACCGCAACCAGAGTCAGGGAAAAACGCGCATGGCGACGCAACCCGGACCGCACCAGGGATTGGGCGTGGAAAACTATGCTTGGTCGTCCTCGCCACTGCGGCGCTACGTCGATCTGGTGAATCAACGGCAGGTTATTGCCCTGCTTCGCGGAGAAACCCCGGTCTACCCACCCCGCAGTGAATTGCTGTTCTCTACCGTGCGGGATTTTGAGCTTGCGTACGATGCGTATGCCGAGTTTCAACGAAAGATGGAACGCTACTGGTGCCTGCGCTGGATTGAACAGGAAAATCGGGATGAAATGACTGGCCGGGTGATCCGGGACAACCTCGTCAGATTCGACGAGATCCCGTTTGTCGCGCGCGTTCCAGGGTTACCCGACTTGGAAACGGGAACCGGCCTGCGGCTAAGGATTTTGGAAAAAAATGACCTGGACATCGAGCTACGTGCCGAGGTGAAAGAAATTCTTTCCACCGCTGACGCTATCCCCGAGGATTCCGTAAAATCTATGGCAAGCTGATCGAAACGCACTGTGGCCACAACCCGCCCTTCTCTCGCCCTATCGACCCCATCCGAACAGGGAACGCGCATGGCGTTTGCCTTGATGGCATCGGTCACACTTCACGTCCTCATTCTCAGTACCCATCTGGTCAAGGTCAATCCGCGGCTCTTTGAAGACACGAACCAGCCCGTCGAGGTCGTACTGGTCAACGCGAAAACCAAGGAAGTCCCGCTCAAGCCGGATGCCCTTGCCCAGGCTAACCTGGCTGGCGGAGGCAACACCGATGAAGACCGACGAGCGAGTAGTCCCCTGCCCGCAACGCACGAAGACGAACTCGGCGGCGAGCAGACCACCACACAGCATCGGGTGCAGCAGCTTGAACAACAAGCGAAGCAGCTGCTCACGCAGATAAAAAGCCCATCGCCGGTCCCGACTGCCCCGCAGAGCGCTGCCCAACCCGAGTCGGCGCCCTCAACGCCAAGCTCCGCTGAACTGCTGCGTGAGGGTGCAGAAATGGCAAGGCTTGAGGCACGCATCTCGCAGCAGTGGGACGAATATCAGCGCCGACCTAAACGCGCTTTCGTTGGCGCCAACACCAAGGACTATGACTTCGCTCGCTATGTCGAGGACTGGGCGACCAAAGTCGAGCGCATTGGCAACCTGAACTATCCTGAAGCAGCGCGCCGCCAAGGCATTTATGGGAGCCTGCGCCTGACGGTCTCCCTGTACTCGGACGGACGGGTGGAAAAGATTGACGTCGATCAATCATCTGGATCAAAGATACTTGATAGCGCCGCCACCCGGATCGTCGAGATGGGTGCCCCTTACGCGCATTTCCCCAAGGACATGAATGAAAAAGTCGACATCCTCTCAATCACCCGAACCTGGACGTTTACGAGATCGGATCAACTGGTCGGGAGGGACTAGCGTGCGGCGCGAAGGCGCTCATGACGTGCTTGGGGCTACAAATTTTCCGGCCGCGATTCGTGCAGCGCCCCGGGGCAGCCGTGAGCGGGATGGATCCTGAGGCGCCAGCCGTTCTGGCCGCTTTGCACCGCCGCATCGTTGATGCGGAAAAGCAACGGGTCCATCGGGTTCACACCTGGCAACTCCGATGCAGTCCGCAGTCTGAAGCGCTGCAGCGGCTTAGTCCTGGGGTCGGACCTGCCTCGGTTTGTAAGCACAGCCCGCTGCACGGCCACGGGGCGTTGAATCCGAACGGCTACGGGGGTGGCGGCGCGTGGCGATTCCTCGGGCCACTCGCGTTCCGTCTCCTGGAACCATTCCTCTGTCCGCGCTTACGAAGTCCTGTTCTAACCCGTGAAACGGGCAACCGAGCTAGAATATCAGTGTCAAATGCGAAGGTGGGGAGGAAGTCGTTGTTTCAACTAAGCGCATAACGGCCCTCTCCGGGCATGCTGCGCGCAAATCGCCGGCAAGCCGGGCGAGCCGACGTTCGTCCTTAGGCATAGGCTTTGCTTCAAGGAGCACATGCAAGACGCCTTATTCTGGGGACACGGCCGCGCTTTTCGTTCGAGGATTAGAATAATGAGGTGACGAATATGGAAAATGTGAATCTTACCAATCACTTCCTGATCGCCATGCCCAACATGGCCGACCCCAATTTTTCCGGAGCGCTCACCTATATTTGCGATCACAGCGACCAAGGCGCATTGGGCGTTGTGGTTAATCGCCCCACCGATCTTCAGCTCTCCGCGCTGTTCACCCAGATTGGGCTGTCCCTGCCTGAGGATCTGGAGCAGATTGTCTACTTCGGAGGCCCGGTGCAGACTGAGCGCGGATTCGTCCTGCATACCCCCAAAGGAAGCTACAGTTCGACTCTCGCGGTCAATAGCGCTGTCAATTTGACGACATCCAAGGATGTGCTCGAGGCGGTGTCCAATGGTGATGGTCCAAGCAAGTTTATGGTGTCGCTCGGGTATGCCGGTTGGTCCGCTGGGCAATTGGAAAGCGAGCTGGCGCAGAACGCATGGCTTTCGGTCGCGGCCCAACCCGAAGTCATTTTCGACCTGCCGCCTGAGGAGCGGCTCCCGGCGGCCATGCGGTTGCTAGGTGTCAATTTTTCCAATCTGTCCGATAAAGCCGGTCATGCCTGAGGGCGGCACCGTCCTCGCCTTCGACTTCGGAATCAAGCGTACCGGTGTTTCGTCAGGCGAGTTGGGGATCGGTGTCGCCCATCCTCTTACCGTCATCCAGACGGACTCAGCGCAGGAGCGGTTCAACCGGATCTCGCGTCTCATCAAGGAATGGCAGCCAATCATGCTAGTAGTCGGCCTGCCTCGCCATCCGGACGGAACCGAGCACGAATTATCCCGAGCTGCGCGCAATTTTGCCGCCAAACTCGAAAACCGCTTTAAACTTCCGGTCTTCCTCGCGGACGAGCGCTATACGAGCCAACTTGCTGGAGAAGCACTGCATGACGCGGGGGTTCATGGGAAAAAGAACCGTGATCATCTCGATGCCGTTGCCGCCCAACTGATATTGCAGGGATTTTTCGATGCACGCCTCACTACCTGATGCAGAAGCACTGGTGGCCAAGTTGGCCAGCACGATTGCGCCAGCCATCACGCCTGAAACCGCTTTGATCGGCATTCACACCGGGGGTGCCTGGATCGCTGAGCGCCTCCATGCCCAACTTGGCATCGTGCAGCCTCTCGGTGTGCTCGATATCTCATTCTACCGTGACGATTTTTCTCGAATTGGCCTACACCCCGAAGTCAAGCCGTCCCGCATTGGCTTTCAGGTTGCGGACCGGCCGCTCATCCTGATCGACGATGTTCTACACACTGGCCGTACGATACGTGCCGCCATGAATGAACTGTTCGACTATGGGCGGCCCGCGTCCATTAGGCTAGCGGTTCTGGTGGATCGCGGCGATCGCGAACTCCCCATTTGTCCAGACTATGTTGGTGCCCAAATCAACCTGCCGCCAGACCGCAACCTCCAATTATCTCTCGATGAGGATAACCGGCTATCCCTTTCGCTGAAATGATGATGGGCACCCTCATGAATTCATCGCTCGCTCAGATGGACAGCGGGTATGGCATCCTTCAGGCCTCCGCATCGGGGAAGCGCGACCGCAGGCCCCGTTTTCACAACATTGCAAAGGGAATGGAATCTGCATGCATGGAGATGTCCAGATGACCACCAACCCGCAACTGCAGTCGGACGGCAACCTTCAACACCTTCTCACGCTTGATGGACTGCCCCCGCGGATCCTGACCCAAATACTTGATACTGCCGAATCATTCATGGACGTCGGCGAGCGAGATGTGAAAAAAGTCCCCCTGCTGCGCGGCAAGGCTATCTTTAACCTGTTTTTTGAGCCATCGACGCGAACCCGCACGACGTTTGAGATCGCTGCCAAGCGCCTGTCGGCCGATGTGGTTAATCTCAACATATCCACCTCGAGCCAGACCAAAGGCGAAACCATACTCGACACCGTCGCCAACCTCACTGCGATGCATGCGGATATGTTCATCGTTCGACATTCGCAGTCCGGCGCGGCCCACTTCATTGCACGGCACGCCGCACCGCACATTTCGGTGGTCAACGCGGGGGATGGCCGACACGCGCACCCCACTCAGGGGTTGCTCGACATGTTCACCATTCGCCGCTACAAGGGCGCGTTCCACAATCTGCGCATCGCAATCGTGGGTGACGTTCTCCATTCCCGCGTTGCCCGTTCACAGATTCACGCCCTGACGAGTCTGGGTGTGCCGGAGGTGCGTGTCATCGCGCCCAAGACACTGCTGCCGACGGGGGTGGAGCAAATGGGGGTGCATGTTTATCACAACCTGGCCGTGGGGCTTAAAGACGTGGATGTGGTCATCATGCTACGCTTGCAGAACGAGCGCATGAAAGGGGCATTCCTGCCTTCGACAGGCGAGTATTTCAAGCATTACGGCTTGACCATGGAGAAACTCAGGTGTGCCAAGCCGGATGCCATCGTCATGCATCCTGGCCCGATGAACCGTGGAGTGGAAATTGACTCCGAGGTTGCAGACGGGCCACAGTCAGTAATTCTTCCACAGGTTACCTATGGGATTGCTGTGCGTATGGCGGTAATGAGCATTTTGGCCGGTAATTTTGGGGGGGTCGCTTGAAAGTTCACATCAAGAACGGGCGCCTCATCGACCCGAAGAATGGGCTTGATCAGTACGCCGACGTTTATATCGCCGCCGGAAAAATTATCCGCATTGGAAACGCGCCATTGGGATTTCACGCCAATCGCACGCTGGACGCCACCGGATGCATCGTCTGCCCGGGCCTGGTTGACCTGTCGGTGCGACTTCGGGAACCCGGCCTTGAGTGCCGCGCCACGCTGGAATCGGAAATGGCTGCGGCCGCTGCAGGTGGCGTAACATCGCTCGCCTGTCCGCCCGACACGGATCCCCCATTAGATGAACCAGGCCTCGTGGAAATGCTAAAATTCCGCGCAAAAAACTTGCCCGGTCCACGCGTCTATCCGGTCGGCGCGCTGACCCAGCAGCTCAAAGGCGAGTACCTGACTGAAATGGCCGAACTTAGCGAAGCCGGTTGCGTCGCCTTTTCCCAAGATGATGCACCCATGACCGACACCCTGGTGCTGATGCGCGCCATGGCCTATGCATCCACATTCGGGTATCCCATATGGCTCCGTGCGCAGGACCCCTACCTCGCCCGCGACGGAGTCGCCCACGACGGCCCAGTGGCTTCACGTCTTGGTCTCCCGGGAATCCCCGCACTCGCCGAAACGACCGCCCTCTCCGTCATTCTATTGCTTGCACGGGAAACCGGCAGCCGGGTTCATCTGACCCGGCTTTCCACCCGGGAAGGAATCGCCATGGTACGCGCCGCCAAGCTGCAAGGCATCAACGTCACCTGCGATGTAGCAATCACCCATTTGCATTTGAGTGAAATGGACCTCACCGGTTTCGATAGCCAGTTCTTTCTTGTTCCACCCTTGCGTTCACTGCGCGATCGCGACGCGCTGTGTGAAGCGCTTAAGGATGGGAGCATTGATGCCGTGTGTTCTGACCACGCGCCGGTGGATGATGACGAAAAGCTGCTGCCATTTGGCGAGGCGAGCCCAGGAGCCTCCAGCGTGGAATTGCTTCTGCCCCTCACCTTGAAATGGGCCCATGAAAACAGCGTGCCCGCAATCGACGCCATTGATCGCATCACGTGGAAACCGGCGCAAATCCTTGGTGTTCCCGCCGGCCATTTGTCGATCGACGCCAACGCCGACGTCTGCATCTTCGATCCGGACGAGCGATGGACCATTTCTCCGCGCAGCATGCGAAGCCAAGGTCATAACACCCCTTTTCTCGGCCATGAAATGGCTGGACGAGTACGTTATACCGTCATCGACGGACATCTGGACTTTGAGGCCACAAATGATCGGTAAACCTGCCCGGTAGCCGCATCGGCCCCAATAAATCGAACCCGAATACGGTAAAATGCCTCTTTAGTACGCATTTCTATGGCCATGAGCGCATCTCGCCTGCGCGAAATCCCCTACAACTACACCTCGTTCTCCGACCGAGAGATTGTGATTCGTCTGTTGGGAGCCGACAGTTGGCGCATCCTTAACGAACTGCGCGGCGAGCGTCGTACCGGCCGGTCGGCTCGGATGCTGTTCGAGGTTTTGGGGGACATCTGGGTGGTGGACCGCAACCCCTACCTCCAAGACGATCTTCTTGCCAATCCCAAGCGGCGCGCCGCACTGATTCAAGCGCTACGCCACCGGCTGAACGAAATCGACCGTCGGCGTCAGGGCAATGACAAGGTCGAACTTCTGCTGGCAGCCGGCCGCGCGGCCGTGGAAAAGTTTGAGCAAAGTTTTGATGAAGCCGCTCGACTGCGTCGTGACATCCTAAAGAGCCTCTCGCGCCACACCCGCAAAGACAACATCGCCTTCGACGGTCTTGCGCGAGTCAGCCACGTCACGGATGCAACCGACTGGCGCGTCGAATACCCGTTTGTCGTGCTAAATCCCGATACCCAGGGTGAGATTCCTGGCATGGTCGCCGCATGCATCGAGCGCGGGTTAACCGTGATTCCGCGGGGTGGTGGCACGGGGTACACCGGTGGTGCGATTCCCCTTACGCCCATGACCGCCGTCATTAACACGGAGAAACTGGACACGCTTTCCCCAATTTCGACGATGACCCTGCCAGGCTGCAACAAAGTCTCGGCGGTCATCACCTGTGGCGCAGGCGTGGTGACCCGACGCGTAATGGAAGCGGCGGAAGAGCAGGGACTGGCGTTTGCGGTGGATCCAACCAGCGCCGATGCCTCATGCATTGGTGGCAACGTGGCCATGAACGCGGGGGGCAAGCGAGCAGTATTGTGGGGCACCGCGCTCGATAATTTGGTGTCCTGGACGATGGTCACACCGGATGCCGACTGGCTTGTGGTTACCCGCCTGGATCATAACCTTGGCAAGATTCATGTGGTGGAGGCCGCGCACTTCGAGCTCCGACGCTATGCCGCGGACGGGAAGACTCCCAAGGGTGCCGCCGAAGTGTTGACCATTGCGGGCAGTTGTTTCCGGAAATTCGGCCTGGGAAAGGATGTTACGGACAAATTCCTTGCCGGCCTGCCTGGTGTTCAAAAGGAGGGCACCGACGGCCTCATCACGGAAGCCACGTTTATTCTGCATCGCATGCCGGCATTCGGTGCCACAATTTGCCTGGAATTCTTCGGCCAGGTCGCCGACGCCGTTCCCGCAATTATCGAAGTCACTGAAATGTTCAAGAGCCGGACGGATGGGGTACTCGCCGGATTGGAGCACCTCGACAAGCGCTATGTGAAAGCCGTGGGGTATGCCACCAAGGCCAACAAGGGCAGCCTACCTAACATGGTACTACTGGCTGACGTCGCGAGCGATGATGCTGCCGTAACCCGCGAAATTGCAGCGCAAATTGTGCGGATCGCCAATCAGCGTGGTGGCGAGGGGTTTATCGCCATGTCGCCCGAAGCACGCAAGAAATTTTGGCTTGACCGCGCGCGCACCGCTGCCATTGCCGCTCACACTAACGCCTTCAAAATCAACGAGGACGTGGTCATTCCGCTCCCGCGGCTCGGAGAGTATTCGGACGGCGTTGAGCAAATAAATATCGAGCTGTCGCTTCGTAACAAACTTAGACTCACCGATGCATTGATCGACTGCTTCTCCGGCAACCTGCCGCTATTCGAAGATGAGGAAACGGTGGCTGATCCAGCGCATACGGCCGATCGCAAGCAGCAGGCACTGGCCTTATTGGAGGAAACGCGCACCCGATGGAAGCGGTGGCTCGAGAAGGTCGCGGTCGACGAGCCGCTGTTCAGGCAAATTCAGGCCCGTGACTTGCGCGCTTCATGGAAAAAGGACATCCGGGAACCGCTGCACCAGCTGTTTGCCGGACGGGAGTATCAACCCGTCCTCCATCGGATCGATCAACTGCACCAGTCCATACTCAAGTCTCGTGTATTCATTGCATTGCATATGCATGCGGGTGACGGCAATGTGCACACCAATATTCCGGTCAACTCCGACGATTACGCCATGTTGCAGGAAGCCAACGGGGCGGTGGCGCGCATCATGAAACTTGCCACAGATCTGGAGGGGGTGATTTCCGGGGAGCATGGCATTGGCCTGACCAAATTCGAGTTTCTTACCCCTTCCCAGATCGCGACGTTTGCGAATTACAAACAGGCCGTGGATCCGCAAGGGCATTTCAACGCGGGCAAGCTTCTGCCCGGCGGGGATCTGTCACGCGCCTTCACCCCTTCGTTTTCGTTGCTCGAGGCCGAGTCGCTTATCATGGAACAATCTGAGATAGGCAACATCGCTGACTCCATCAAGGCCTGTCTGCGCTGCGGCAAGTGCAAGCCCGTTTGCAACACGCATATTCCGCGCGCCAATCTGCTGTACTCGCCACGTAACAAGATTCTCGCCACCTCGCTCCTGATCGAAGCCTTTCTGTACGAGGAACAAACCAGACGGGGCGTCTCACTGGCCCACTTCGCTGAGTTCGATGACGTCGCCGAACATTGCACCATCTGCCACAAATGCAAGAATCCTTGTCCCGTCGATATCGACTTCGGCGACGTGTCGATTGACATGCGCAATTTCCTCACCCGTCAGGGTAAGAAGAAAGCACGATTTGCCACCAAGGCCGCCATGGCCTTCCTCACCGTGCAGGATCCTGCCGTCATCAAGATTCTGCGCACGGGCATGATTGAGTGGTGCTATTCACTACAGCGCATCGCCCACAAGGCGGCACGGGCCCTCGGGCTGATCCAGGCCCAAACCACCCATCCCCCTTCCACAGTGGGCGACGCACCGCTACGCGCACAGGTCATTCACTTTATCAACAAGCCCATGCCCGGCGGGCTACCAAAGAAGACGAGCCGTGCTCTGCTAGGCCTGGAAGATCCGCGCATGGTGCCAGTCATTCGCGATCCGCAACGCGAGGGGGACGAGCATGAAGCGGTGTTCTACTTCCCAGGATGCGGCTCCGAACGACTGTTCTCACAGGTTGGCCTCGCGACCCAGGCCATGCTGTGGCACGTTGGTAGTACCACAGTATTGCCGCCGGGATACCTATGCTGCGGCTATCCGCAAACTGCCGCAGGCCAGGAAGGAAAAGGCAACCAGATAAGCGTCAACAATCAGGTGCTGTTTCACCGCGTCGCCAATACGCTCAACTATCTGGACATAAAGACTGTCATCGTATCCTGCGGTACCTGCATGGATCAGCTGCTCAAGTATGAATTCGGCAAGATCTTTCCAGGCTGTCGCCTGCTCGACATCCACGAATACCTATTGGAAAAAGGCGTCAAACTTGAAGGTACGCACGGGATAACCTACCTGTACCACGACCCGTGCCACACTCCAATGAAAAGCATCGCGCCCATGAAAGTTGCCAGCGGATTGTTGGGCAATGGCGTGACGCTCTCGGATCGCTGTTGTGGGGAATCCGGCACGCTTGCCGTCACTCGGCCTGACGTATCGACCCAGATCCGCTTCCGTAAACAGGAAGAATTACTTAAAGGCCGCGCCCAACTCGGAGTAGCAAGGGGCGAGCGCGTCAAGCTGGTCACCTCCTGCCCTTCATGCCTCCAAGGCTTGGCGCGCTTTTCAGAGGACACCGCGACTGATCCCGATTACATCGTGGTGGAACTGGCAAAGCATCTGTTGGGGCAGAACTGGCTGGCGGACTACATCAACCGGGCGAATCAAGGCGGAATCGAAAAGGTATTGTTATAGATCCTGCGGGGCTCCGCTGGATGAGGCACCGCTACCGGCCCATCCAAGCAACGGACCCCATAGAACATCGGCTCCGAATTTCCGATTTTTCCGCACCCTCCTGGGCATCGCGTGGCACGGCAAGACAAGTTGTGCAGAAGAACCTCCGGGGAGCTTCTTCTTGCTTCTTGCTTCTTCCCCGTCGCCCCCTAAATACGCCCGCTCAGAGGGTCATCGTCCCACCGGCAGCGGCGTCATTACCGGCGTGACCGCGGCTGGGAGCGGCACGGCCGTAGGGGCACCCGGCATCGGCATGACTTCCATGGCCGCTGGCACCGCTTTGGGTGTTTGTTGGGCCAGGCCCGCCGGCCCAGCCGACTTCATCATGTGCTCATAGATTGTGCCCAAATTGAGCATTGCCTTGGCATAGCCTTGCTCAGCCGATTTGCGAAACCACGCAATGGCCTGGTCGGTGCTCTGCGTTACACCTGAGCCATCGCGATACATTACGCCGATATTGTTCTGCGCGGCCGCATCACCCGATTCGGCTGCTTTCCTGTACCAATCGGCCGCCTGAATCGGGTCTTTTGCCACGCCTTGACCCAGTTCATACAGGACCCCCAGATTGTTCTGGGCAGCCGCATCGCCTTGGTCTCCTGCCTTCCTCAGCCACTGAGCGGCTTCTTTCGAATCACCTCCCGATTTCATGATAAGCCAGCCCAGGCGACCCTGAGCGTTGGCTAAGCCTTGTTCGGCCGCTTTGCGGTAGAACACCATCGCATCGGCCGGTTTGGTTTGTTCCAACAGTTGTGCCAAGTTATTTTGAGCATGGACATTCCCCGCATCGGCCCCAATACGGAACCATTTTTCAGCCTCAGCAGGATTTGCTGGCACACCATGCCCATCGCGATACATGACGCCGAGGTTGTTGGCAGCCACAGAATTTTTCTGCTCAGCCGCCTTGCCGTACCAGTTGATGGCCTGCGTGAAATCTTTTGCTACGCCGAGGCCCTGCTCATACATCCAACCCAGTTGCACCTGCGCGTCGGTGTCACCTTGTTCCGCAGCCCTGCCGAACCACTTGGCCGCTTGTGCCTGGTCTGCTGGACCACCCTGCCCCTTGGTGTACATCCAGCCCAACTTGGTTTGCGACAGGACATTTCCCTGCTCGGCAGCCATGGCGAACCACTTGCGCGCTTGTTCAAGATCCTGCTTTACACCCTCGGCGCCATCGCGGTATATCATACCCAGATTAGCCTGCGCCGCTGCCAATCCCTGCTCGGCAGATGCGGTGAACCATTTGACCGCTTCGGGAAAGCTCTTGGGCACGCCCTGGCCGGTAGCGTATTTCAGCCCGAGGTTGTTCTGCGCATTGACATCATTCAACTCCGCTGCTCGGGTCAACCACCTGGCACCTTCCTGCGGACTGGGGGCAACGCCGGCTTGGCCTTTGTCGTAAACGGTCGCCAGATAATTCTGCGCGGCGGGGAAGTTCTGCTCCGCGGCCTTCTTCAACCACGCAAATCCCGTCGCACTGTCGCCCTTGATACTGGTACCTTCCAGCAACATGATGGCCAGGTTGTACTGGGCTGCAGGTTCTCCCTGTTCGGCCGCCCGGCGGTACCACTCCGCGGCCTTCACCATATCCTTGGGAACGCCATCGCCCTTTTCATAGGCCCAACCCATCTTTAACTGTGCTTCGGGATCCCCCTGGTCCGCAGCCATCTGGTAATAGCGCATCCAGTCACTGGGGACCGGAAGCTCTGCGGCCAGCGCCTGGACACCAGCGAGGGCACACAGCAGCGTGAGCAGAGATTTCTTCATGGGTTTGCTCCATTCATCGATTGAGGATTGCGGTATTCTATGGGTACGGTCATCCAGGCCACCACCGCCTGCCCATTGCGCAGGGCTGGACGGAATCGCCATTGTTTTACGGTTTGGGCAGCCGCCTCGTCAAGTATGGCCGCGCCACTGGATTCGCGGACAAGGATCTGTCCAACCTCTCCGTTGGTCAACACCTGAGCGCGCAATACCACCTTGCCCTGCAGGTTACCCATGATCGCACCCATGGGATAGACCGGCATCTGATTACCGGGCATATGCTGAGGTGGAAATTCAGTGCTCATGGCCGAAGCGGATGGCATGATGTTGTCCAGCCCCTTGGGTATGGGCCTGGCGCTGAAGCCAGCCATCATCATGGGAATCTCGCAAAAATGGGTGGGTGACGCCGTTTTTATTGTTGCCGCGGTATAGCGATCTGCCAACATGCGTGCACTCCCGTTGGCGGTGGCAACCACTTGCATCAAGTTATGGGTATTTTCTGCAGTTTCGAAAGACGCATTCATGGGTGAAACGTCGCCGGCCCACTGCGCGCGTTGCATTCCCGGCGAACCGCGCGTCGAACTGCCCGTGCTGGACGATGCCAGCTGTAGTCCAGCGGCGTTCCTCTCATTGCTGCCCACGGCGTTGCCCCCTGCCATTCCGATGCTTCCATCAGGCCCCGTGCGACCCATCCCGGAACTGGTCCCTGCTGCGATCACGCCCGGGCCGGATGATCCGATTAAGCTGCCAGAACGCTGCTCCCCAGGGGCCGCTGACGATCCGCCGCCTTTGCCAGCGAAACCCGCCCCACCACCACGATGGCCCGTCCCGGTCCCGATCGCCCCCATCTTGGCCGCGCCAGTGCCGGTGCCGGGCGCTACGGCCAACGCCGTGCCTAAGTCTTTCCCCAACCCGTTTGAAGTGCCTTCGATCGGACGCCCGCTGCCGGAAGTGGAACCCAGCCCGGCCCCACGATGGCTCGTCCCGCTCCCTGTTACGCCAATCTTAGCCACGCTACTGCCCATGCCCGGCGCTGCGGCCAATGCCATGCCCAAATTTTTCCCCAGGCCGTTTGAACTGCCTTCTGCGGGGAGCCCGCTGCCTGGCGTGGCACTGTTTGATGGCACCGATATCCCTGACCTTCCGGCGCTGTGACCCGCCGAACGTGCAACAGCTTGCCCGGAAGAAGCCACCGCCTGCCAGCTGCCCTGGCGCGCCTCATAAGTGCGTGCCTCCAATCCAGCAGAAGGCTGTTGCGACCCGCCCTGGCTAGCAAGTGAACCAAATGGGCGCGATGCGTGACGAAATTCGGGTGTCAACGATTGGACCGCAGGCGTGCTTCCGGTTAGCTGGGTTGGGCCCGGGGTTGAAGCCTCCCCGCTACGTGACTGGGTTGCCTCAGCGATCGACGACTGTCGTCCAGCAAACGCCGGTCGCGGTGGCAGGCTAGCAGGCAATGTGGCTTGCCAGGCTGGCCCAGGCGCCGCGGCATTGCCGGGGCGGCCGGCCGCCCCTTCTGCCGCTCTGCCGGGCTTGTCCAGCGATGAGGGCGCGGTCATCTTGGATGAGGCCAGCTTGATTACGGTTCCCGCCGACCTAATCCTACGGCGCTTGACGTCCTTCAATGCAACCTGCATTTCTTGCAGCGGAACGACACGCGTGGCCTCCCGGATGGCTCGGTGAGGGCGAGCCTGGGCGAGGCGCGTTGAATGTGGTGATCGATGCTCCCTCGAATTGTGGCGCTGAACCTGTGCAGCGAGCGGGGGCTGGGACTCGATCTGCACCTCGATCTCCATCGGCACCGTCGGCGGGACCGGGCGCACCAAGAACCAGGATAACGCCAGTAACAACAGACCGTGCAGCAACAGCGAACCCAGGAACGATACCCACTGGTAGCGCTCAATCGGTTCGCGCTGAAAAGGCGAGGAGGTCAGCGGCAGGAACCTATCGCTGTGCATGAATCTCGCGGGATTCGGTTGTGACGAACGTCAGCTTAGCGATGCCTGCGCGGTTCACCGCAGCCATGACCTGGGCAATGCGCCCGTAGGGCACACGCTCATCGGCCTTCAGACGGATGCTGACATTATCATGCTTCGCGGCGTAGTCCTTAAGCTGGCCTTCCAGGTCCTGCCCGGCAACTTTGGCCTGATCGACAAACACCTCCCCCTGCGCATTGATGACCAAATCCAACGCCTTGACATTCGGTAGTTTCGCCACCGGCGCCGTCTTGGGCAGATTGACTTGCACCGACTGCATGAGGAAAGGCGCCGTCACCATGAAGATGACCAGCAACACCAGCATTACGTCCACCAGCGGCGTCACGTTGATGTCGCTCATGGCCGTGTAATCGGATTCCGTATGGAGTGCCATTTAGCTTGGCTCCACGCGATACTCGGACTTCGCTGCCAGATTAAGGAAATCGGTGGAAAACTGATCCAGCTCGGAAACGGTGAGACGTACCCGACGCACGCCGTAATTGTATGCAAGCACTGCCGGAACGGCCGTGGCAATACCCACTGCCGTCGCGATCAGCGCATCACCGACCGGGCCAGCCACTACATTGAGCGTTGCGTTGCCCGCCAGACTGATGTCGGCCAACGCATTCTTGATGCCCCACACGGTACCGAACAGTCCAATGAAGGGCGCGGTGCTACCAATACTCGCTAACGCCATCAGGCCGCTTTCCAGACGATGCTGTTCCTTTTGCGCCTGCATGCGTAAATTGCGCTCAAGTATTTCCTGGCGATTGCCTGCGAGAGCAAGATTTTCTGCCGCGTATTCCGCCTTACGTAGGGTACTAAAGCCCATCTGGCAAAGACGCGCCAGCATGCCTTCCTGACCCGCTGCCGATTTCTCAGCCTCGGCAAAATCGCGTGCCCCCCAGAATAGCGTTTTCAGGCGATCGTTCTGCCAGCGCGTCCGGGTCTGCTGCCAGAACTTGGCAAGAATGAGACTCCACGTCACGATAGAGAAGACTAACAGTATCAGCAGTGAAATATTAACCGCGGGGGAAGTCGTTAAATTCAGCATGAAAGCTCCACATTGAACGTGCCTGAAGGCATCTCCAGAGGCTGGAGAGCGAACCAAAAATTGGGATTTAACCAGATATTATTGCGAAACTACCTTATCCTACTGACTACGGGGCGAGTTGGAGGTTTTGTTGGCCAGACCAAGCTAACCAGCTTTCCATCCGTACGACATTCTCCCTTCAATCGTGGGTAACTGCAAGCCAATGCCGCCGATGATGACAATGAAGCCAACTCAGGTGTTGTTTCCATCATGACAGACGCGCATGCATGTCCATTGTGCATTGGATCCGGGGGCGATTTACTCCGGGATGATGGTTGGTGCCGAATCGTTCTGGCAGATGAACCGGATTATCCGGGAGTTTGTCGTGTCATCCTCAACCGGCACATCAGCGAAATGACGGACCTTGCGCCGGATGAGCGTACGCGTTTGATGGACGCCGTGTGGGAAACCGAACGAGCGGTGCGCGCGGTCATGCGCCCCGACAAAGTGAATCTCGCCTCGCTTGGCAACATTGTGCCCCATCTCCACTGGCATGTGATCCCTCGCTATGCCGACGACGCTCATTTCCCGAATCCGATCTGGGGGGAAGCAAAACGTTCGACGCGAACCCAACCGGATCTCTGTCGGGTTAGAGAGGCGTTGCGAAATATCCTCAGCGAGAAAATTATTTAACGAGGCGGAGCCGCGGTTGCTCTTCGTCGGCGTCATGCTGGGGAAGAATCAACCTTCCATTTGGGAAAATGGCTGAAAACGTACTGCCCTTGCTAAGCACACTCTGGATGTCAAGGCGTGCCTCATGGCGGCTAAGAATGTGCTTCACGATTGCCAAGCCCAACCCTGTTCCACCGGTTTCCCGAGAACGGCTACGATCGACCCGGTAAAAGCGCTCCGTCAGCCGAGGGATATGTTCAGACGCAATGCCCTCACCCGTATCCGTCACTGAAAACGCGGCACCCGCCTCTCTGTTCGCCCATCGCAAGGTAATGACACCCCCCTCGGGCGTATAGCGCACCGCATTGCTCACCAGATTAAAAAATGCGCTGTGGATTTCTTGTAAGTTCCCCTCGATCCAGGCCTGGCTCTCCACCTGAACCTCGATCCGGTGCCGGCCATTGCTGAGTTGTTCCGCTTCGCGGCTCAGTTCATGAATCAAGCTCGGGACTTGCGTCTGTTCGTCAGCGGGCTTCTGATCGGTGCTTTCCAGTTTGGATAACGTTAGCAGATCGTCGAGGAGACGTTGCATGCGGCGTGAATGGCTCAGCATCAAGCTAAAATAGTGCTTGAGATCGGTATCCGAGGGTTTGTCCATTTCCGCGAGGGTTTCGACGAAACCACCAACGACGGTCAAGGGCGTGCGCAGTTCATGGGATACGTTCGCGACAAAATCACGGCGCATCGCCTCGACCCGCTCGAGCTCGGTCACATCCCGCACAACCAGGAGTTTCTTGTCTCCTTCGAACGGCACAAGTTGCAGGTTCAGAAGCGTATCCCGGTTAAGCGGGGAACGGCAGGTCAGGCGCCGCGAATAGTCATGGGCATCAAGAAACTCAAGAAAGTTGAGTTGTCTTAGCAAATAGCGAATGTACTGACCCCGATCGCGCTTGATGTCTAGCCCGAGGAACTTCCGGGATGCGGTGTTGCACCATTCAATCTGATCGGCACCGTTGAGGATGACGATTCCATCAGGCACGGCACCCGCCGCGTTTTGGAACTGCTGAAGGGCGGACGCCAGTTCTGTCTGGTTACGGCTCTGCTTCGTAAAAAGCTTATCCAGCCGATAGAAAATGTCCCCCCACAAACCGACGTCCCGCGGTGCCGGCGCCGGTTTAATGACGGCTTGCTCAAGCCACGCAGCGAGACGGGATTCCTGCCAAAGCTGCCGGGCAAGATAGAGCCCGAGCAGAGTCGCGAGACTCATCCAGCCAACGCGTCCACCCCACACTACGCCAGTGAATAGGGCGATCAGGCTAAACCCTGCAAAAACCAGAATCGGTCGCCACCAGAAACCCATGCTTTTCCTTGCGAGATCGGATCGCCAGCAAATTATGGCATAACTGGCATAAAAGGCGCGAAGCCGCGTTACTGCTGTGTCGAGAAACGATAACCGCTACCTCGAACCGTCTGAATCAGATGGTCATGCGCCGATGGCTCGAGCGCCAGGCGCAACCGCCGAATATGAACATCGACCGTCCGCTCTTCCACAAAAACATCATCCCCCCACACTTGATCGAGCAGCTGCGAACGCGAAAACACTCGCTCGGGGTGGGTCATGAAGAAATGCAACAGACGGAACTCGGTCGGGCCAAGGTCCAACGCCTTGCTATTGCCGGCCACCCGGTGGCTAACCGGATCCAGTTTCAGTCCGTGTGTTTCCACGGGATCCTCGGTCATCTGTGGCGCGCGGCGGCGCAAGACGGCCTTAATGCGGGACACGAGTTCGCGTGGCGAGAATGGCTTGGTAAGATAGTCGTCGGCGCCGCCATCGAGTCCTGCAACCTTGTCGCGCTCCTCACCGCGGGCGGTCAACATGATGATGGGAACGTCCTTGTACCTGGAATCGGTGCGCAATCGCTGACACAGGCTCAAACCGGACATGCCGGGCAGCATCCAGTCCAGCAGAATCACATCGGGCATGTTGACCTGAAGGTTTCGCAATGCTTGCTCCGCATCGGGCGCCACCGTCACGTTGTGCCCGGCCTGCCCCAGATTCAGCTTGAGCAGATCCTGGATTCCGGGCTCGTCTTCCACCAACAATATGTTTGCGGCCATGTTGTATTCCGTTTTGTGAGCAACGGCAACCATACTATGACAGCAAAATGACGATTGTGTGACTGGCCAGATCGCCCGTCTCGCCCGCTGAGGAATGACGATCGGAATCAAGCCTTGGCCGCACTCGGGTAAAATGGGTTTTTTGACTGGAATGGCCATGGAAACCCGGGACAGCACCACCCATTTTGGCTATCAGCAAGTGCCTGAGTCTGAAAAGGCGGCGAAGGTGGCCGAGGTCTTCCACTCCGTAGCTAGCCGCTACGACCTGATGAACGACCTGATGTCGGCGGGGTTGCACCGCTTATGGAAGCGCTACGCCGTTCTCCAAGCCGGGCTCCGCCCTGGCATGAGAGTCCTGGACGTGGCCGGTGGCACAGCCGACCTGACGCGGCTCTTTCTAAAGGAGGTTGGCGACGTGGGTCAGGTGGTACTCACGGATATCAATTTCTCCATGCTGCGCGAAGGCCGCGACCGCATGCTAAATGAAGGCCAATTGCCGCCGACGGTGCAATGCGACGGCGAAAGATTGCCGTTTCCGGGTGATTATTTCGATTGCGTGTCGGTCGCCTTCGGCCTGCGCAACATGACTCATAAGGATCAGGCGCTGCGTGAAATGCACCGGGTACTCAAGTCCGGAGGCCGCCTGTTGGTTTTGGAATTCTCCAAGGTATGGGCACCACTGGCGCCACTCTACGACGCCTATTCTTTCAATATCTTGCCCCGCATGGGTAAGTTGGTGGCAGGTGACGCCGCAAGCTATCGTTACTTGGCCGAGTCCATCCGCATGCACCCTGATCAGGAAGCGGTCAAGGACATGATGGAGGAGAGCGGATTCTTCAAGGTGGAATACAACAATTTGACGGGTGGTCTGGTGGCGCTTCATAAGGGTTTCAAAGTTTGAACGTGTTGACGCCGTTGGCCCTAAGAGCCATCAACCATTTGGTTATGCAGAATCCGGGGGCCCAGGATGCACTGCAGCATCATGAGGGTAAAACCGTAGGTCTTCAGAGTGGGCTATTCAATGTCGTCCTCGCCATCACGGCCGACGGCGCGTTCAGCGATGCGGCAACTCCGACACCCAATGCAACCATTCGGCTCGACCCCGCGCTCATCGTGAATTTGCCCTTTGTCGGAAAGGCCGCGTTCAAATCAGTTGAAACTGAAGGCGACGCCGATCTCCTGGCCGACGTGAGCCGCATCTTCCAGACGCTGGAGTGGGACCTGGAAGCCGATCTTGCAACCGGCCTCGGGGGTATTGTGGCACACCGCCTGGTCGCAAGCGGTCGTACCCTGCGCGACTGGGTGGAGCAAACCGGGGCCGCGTCCGCCGCAACCCTGGCAGAATATGTGACCGAAGAGCAACACGTCCTCGCCAGCCGCATGCAGATCGATCAGTTCTGCCAGGAAGTCGACGTGCTGAAAGATGCGGTGGCTCGGCTCCAAACCCGTCTATACCGGTTGGAGCGCACGCGTTGAAGTTTATTCGCCTGTTGCAAATATCCTGGGTCGCCTTTCGCTTCGGACTTGACGACCTCATCCTGGCCTCCCCCCGGATGCGCCTGCTGCGTGGCGCGTTCCATTTTCTTTTCTTCTGGCGCAACCTTGCTGCACCACGCGCGCAACGTTTGCGCCTTGCGCTCGAGTCGCTCGGCCCGCTGTTCGTCAAGTTTGGACAGATGTTGTCCACCCGACGAGATCTATTGCCGGCCGACTTCGCCGACGAACTGGCGCTGTTACAGGACCGCGTTCCACCGTTTCCGTCAGATCAGGTTCAAGCCGCTTTGAACGCTGCATATGGTCGCCCGTGGCAGCAAGTGTTTCGGCAATTAGATCCTCAGCCCGTGGCCTCGGCGTCCGTCGCCCAAGTTCATTTTGCAGAGCTCTGTGACGGGCATCCCGTTGCGGTAAAAGTCCTCCGCCCGGGTATCGGCAAAATCATTGCGCACGACCTAGCTCTCCTCGACGCCGCCGCCTTGCTGATTGAAAAGCTGTTTGCCGACGGCAAACGGCTCCGCCCGCGCGAAGTCGTGGATGAATTCCGCAAGACCTTGCGCGACGAACTCGACCTGATGCAAGAAGGCTCGAACGCCGCCCTGATTCGGCGAAACTTCAAAGGCTCGCCGCTCATGAAGGTGCTGGAAGTGTACTTTGATTTCTGCCGCGAGTCAGTACTCGTGATGGAACGTATCCATGGCACGCCCATCAGTCAGAAAGACGCGCTCATCCAGGCCGGGGTCCAGATCCCCGAGCTCGCGAAAAATGGCGTCGAGATATTCTTCACCCAGGTTTTCCGGGATGGATTTTTCCATGCGGATATGCACCCAGGCAATATTTTCGTCGGCACCGAGGGTGCCGACAAGGGCAAGTACATGGCGGTGGATTACGGCATCTGCGGCACATTGTCTGAGTCAGACAAACATTATCTAGCCATCAATTTCTTAGCCGCGTTTCGGCAGGATTACAAACGCTTTGCCGAAGCGCACATCGAATCCGGCTGGGTCCCCGCCGGTACCCGGGTCGAGGAGCTTGAGTCCGCGGTGCGAGCCTGCTGCGAACCCTACTTCAACAAACCGATCAAAGATATCTCGTTCGGCCATCTGCTGATGCGCTTGTTTGCCATGTCGCGGCGGTTTAACGTGGAAATCCAGCCCCAGCTTGTGCTGTTACAAAAAACCCTGTTGCAGATTGAAGGGCTAGGGCGGCAGCTCGACCCCGACTTGGATCTGTGGCAAACGGGCAAGCCCTATTTGGAGCGGTGGATCAGTGAACAGCTGGGTTGGCGCGGCCTTGCAAGAAACCTGAGGAAAGAGGCGCCTGAATGGGCAACGCTATTGCCGCAGATCCCCAGGTTGGTGCATGGCTATCTGGCACGGAAGGACGGGCCCCGCCTGGAGCAATGGCACCAGGATTGGCTGCAACACCAGCGGTGGCAATCCCGCATGATCCTTGCGCTATTCTTGCTGGTTGGGCTGCTCTGGGTCACTCGCTTGTGGGACTGGATGCACTAGTCTATGGACGACGATCTGTGGGTCCTCGCAGGGCAATTGCTCGCGGTTCCCGGTGCACCGGACACACTGCTGCGAGATTATTTTTCGGGCGTCGTGTCGGATTCCCAAATTGACGCCGGTGACGATCATGCAGTCGAAAGGTGGCGGTTAGTCGATGCGTCCATGCTCGCCCTCTTTGACAGGCCTCACGGGCTGGAACTGGAGCTCTCGCGGGTCGACCTACGCACCGCTGCGCTGATCGTGCCCTTGCCCGCATGCGTCTTGACCGCATCCAGCCAAAATGGCGACCACCCCACGGGGCCTTTCCATGTCTCACCGCTGCTGCTCGCGCTGATTGCATTGGCCGCGGGCTATCTGGATGGCGATCGACCGCTGCGCCGCCACGCGCCGCAGCTCTTCAAAAGGGCGCAGCAGCTGCTCTTGAGCGCGACCTGCCGATTGTGCGGATAGTGGTTTCCATGTTATCGCGCCACGGATAAAATCAGCCGAGGCCTGCCGCCTGTATGAACCTTACCATGCCAATCCAAGGTTAGCCATGAACCATCCCTTGCTGTGGTTTGTCATCATTTACTGGGTTGTTTCGGTCGGCATCGGCCTGTGGGCAGCGACGCGCGTTCACACAACCAAGGATTTTGCGATCGCGGGTCGCCATCTTCCTTTCTACATGGTAACCGCGACGGTATTTGCCACCTGGTTCGGCTCGGAAACGGTACTGGGCATCCCCGCCATCTTTCTCCAGGAAAATCTTCATGGCGTCGTAGCCGACCCGTTCGGCGCTTCACTGTGCTTGATCCTTGTAGGCTTGTTTTTCGCGGCCCCGCTATACCGCATGAACCTGCTCACCATCGGCGATTTCTACAAGAAGCGTTTCGGACGCAACGTCGAAGTGCTCACGACAATCGCCATCGTGATTTCTTATCTAGGCTGGGTTGGCGCACAAATAACCGCGCTCGGGCTGGTGTTCAACGTTGTCTCAGGCGGCGCAATCAGCAAGCTGACTGGCATGTGTATCGGCTCTTCGACCATCCTTATCTACACGCTGTTTGGTGGCATGTGGGCGGTTGCAATCACCGACTTCTTGCAGATGATCGTGATCGTGATCGGCATGCTGTGGATCGGCGGTGAAATCAGCAGCCAGGTTGGCGGCGTCAACGTGGTTGTGAGTCATGCGGTCGCGGCCGGCAAGTTCAGTTTCTGGCCCGCGTTGGACTTCAAGGAAATCATTGGTTTCTTCGCCGCCTGGATTACCATGATGCTCGGTTCAATCCCGCAGCAGGATGTATTCCAGCGGGTGCAATCTTCCAAGACGGAGAGAATTGCGGTGTGGGGATCGGTGCTAGGCGGGGGCCTCTACTTCGCGTTTGCTTTTGTTCCAATGTTCCTCGCTTACTCTGCCACGCTCATCGATCCCAACCTGGTAAAAAGCCTGATTCACACGGACTCGCAAATGATCCTGCCACGTCTGGTCATCACCCACGCCCCGATGTTCGCCCAAGTGATGTTCTTTGGTGCGTTACTTTCCGCCATTAAGAGTTGCGCCTCGGCGACCCTGCTCGCACCGTCGGTTACCTTTACCGAAAACCTGCTCAGGCCAATGATGAAGCACATGTCCGACAAGAAATTGCTACAGACCATGCGGATCGTGACGTTGAGCTTCACTCTTTTGGTAACCGTATATGCCATTAACTCCAAGGCCGGCATTTTCAACATGGTCGAAAATGCGTATCAGGTAACCTTAGTCATGGCATTCGTTCCACTCGCCTTCGGAGTGTATTGGAGACGCGCCACGAACCAAGGCGCGCTCCTGGCTATCTTCCTTGGCCTGTCCACTTGGCTCGCGCTGTTATTCGCGGGCCCAGCCGACCCGACCATTCCGGCCCAGTTCGCTGGGCTATTGATGTCGCTTCTTGGCATGATAGCGGGTTCCCTGCTTCCCCAATGGGTGGCACCGCCCCTGCCGGAGCATGATCTGCACGCCGTCATGCACCGGCGTGCCGCTTCCCAAACCCAACATGTCGGCCCCCATCCCCACCATCACGCCTGAATCCGTCTTTGCTATGGCGCCAACCGACACGCCCCATCGATTCAATCAACGGTTCAGGAATGTACAGTGTCTCCCCGCAGGTGCCCTGTGGGTGCCGACAGCATTTTCCGGGCTCCTGACCACTACCCGATCATTGACAGGGTTGCGCAGCAGCGTGTTGAACTCGTGCCCCTCGCGTTTCGCGGCACTGTCATTCAAACGACGGTGTGACAGGCGCGGACGGCTTGCCCCGCCCGCCATATCCACTGCGGCAGAATCTCGAGCTGCGAGCAACCAGACGGAACACGTCACCTCACGGATAGCGGTGACAACGTTCCCCCTCGCCGTATCTAGCGCAAATAGCCTTCGTGCTCGAGCTTAAGCAAGATATGCTGAATCGCCTCATCCACTTCCAGATTTGTGGTGTCGATGGCGATTTCCGCATGCTCGGGAACTTCGTAGGGGTCAGACACGCCTGTGAACTCGGGGATGAGGCCAGCTCGGGCCTTGGCATACAGTCCCTTTCGATCGCGTAATTCGCAGGTCTCGATCGGTGTGGCCACATGGACCTCGATGAAGCCGCCAACGGCCTCGACCATCGCACGCACACTGCGGCGGGTTTGCCGGTACGGGGCGATCGGTGCGCAAATCGCCACCCCACGGTTCTTGGTGATTTCCGACGCGACAAATCCTATGCGGCGCACGTTAATATCCCGATGTTCGTGTGAGAAACCAAGCTCCGAGGACAGATGACGGCGCACGATGTCGCCATCCAGCAGCGTCACTGACCGATTGCCCGTCTCCATGAGGCGAATGGCAAGCGCCCGTGCCAGCGTCGACTTTCCTGCGCCGGACAGGCCGGTGAAGAAAACCGTGAATCCCTGCTTGTCGCGTGGCGGATGCTCCCGCTGCAGCTCTTGGATAACCTCGGGAAAGCTGTACCAGTCGGGAATTTTCAGGCCGTGCTTCAGCCGGCGCTGGATCTCGCTGCCTGCCATGGTTTGCGTACGCGCCCCCGGAGGCACGACGGGCTCAGGCATGTGCTCCGCACGTTCTTCGACATAAACCATTCGCGGGAAAGGGATGATAGTGATCCCCAGCTGTTGATGGGCCTCGGTAACCAGATTGAGTCCGCCGTGATCACGGTTGGTGTCGTCACCTCTACGGCAATCGCCATCTTGCTCATGTTCGCCACCGGCGATAAGGTGAGTGCAACCATAGTTTCGCGCAACGACTGCGGCTAACAGAAGTTCGCGCAGACTTGAATGACGGGCCAACGCGGGAAGCAGCGTCATTTGGCTCGTGGCCGGGGGAAACCTCGGCATCGTCCCCTGAATATTGCGCACCAGGGAAAAGTAGCCGGGATGTTCGGTCAGGTCTCCCCCCCCATAGGGCAGCACGAGTAAGTTGGCTTCATGGTCGATCGCGGTCTTAAGGCAGAACTCGAAATGCGGACGATGGATGGCTTGACGCGCCATGTACGCAACGATGCGCCGCCAGCCCCGCTTGACAAGCAACGCGCGAAGTTCCGCCGGCGTCAGCCGGAGCCCGGCAAAATCGTGGTGCTGCGGCAACGCCAGCGCTTCCAGCGTACCGCCCAAATGCCATACGCCCGCGTGTAATTCAATTCCCACGTTCGCCGGGGACTGTTCCAGCAGCGCATGCTCATGCACGGGATCTGAAGGCCACAGATCCGTAATCGTCATCACGGCCAACATGAAGCCTTCCCTGTCTCGCAACGCGACACGATCACCTGGCTTGAGTTTCTCGGCCTCTTTGCTTGGGATATCCAGGGTGATCGGGAAGGGCCAATAGGTTCCGTTAGCCAAGCGTAGCTGTTCCAATACGCTATCGTGATCCGCCTTTCCTAAATAGCCTGCCAGTGGCGACTAGGCCCCATTGAGCAGCATTTCAAGTTCGCAAAGCTGGCGCCAATCCAAATCGATGGAGCGCAGCCCAAACGATTCCTTCCTCAGCCACTCGGCCCGATCTGGCGGTACGACTAGGTTGGTCAGTTCGCCGCCATAAGGTGTAATAAGATGTCGTTCATTCATTGGAATAGTTCTCGTAAAAAATGCGGACAAAGCGGTCGACATCCGCTTCAGGCAGGTGGTTGATGCCTGCCGCCCCTTTACGTCCGCCCCCCGTCTCAAATTGGCTGCAAATTTCGTCCGCGTGAGCTTTGTTCCGCATGGGCGCGCGCACACTCACGACGTAGCCCCCTTCCGGTTTACGGGTTAGAACTGCGTGAGCTTGAGTTGGTGACTGGGTTGCAAGCAAATTTCCATAGACGCCCGAAATGCGCCGCGCCCATTTTTCATCTGGAAGAACAAAAATCCGGCCGCTCGGCCGATCCACTTCGGGCACCCGTTCCTTCGCCAATGCCATATCCCGCGCGTAGCCATCGCGCAGAATGGCGAATGCCGACTCGGTACGAATGAATTCGAACGGATCAGCGTGGCGGCTCACAATCCGGTACAGGACCGCCGGATCAAAGTGTAGGTCATCGAGCGTCTCTCCATAGCCGTTGTAATTCAGGTATTCTCCCAACTCCTTTAACTGACCCAGTTGCGCGTCATCGAGGTCAAGCGGCATGGCCGCTTGACTCGCCGGGCCCGGCAGGTTGTCTCCAAATGCTGCGGTGACAGCCCATATCGCGTACCGACCTGACAAGTAATCGCTGACCAGAAGGCTGGTGCAAACATCCGCACTCGTATTGATATGGGTGGACAGGGCAGGGTGGACTGGGATTTCACCGGGTTGGTGGTGATCGAAATAGCGGACCGTTATGCCCTGTTCCAGCAGACGGTCAAGCGCCACCCGATTCTTCGATAGGGCGACGTCCAAAACGAGCACCTCGTCTCCGGGTCGGGCGCGGACGCGGTTGAGCAGGGCGATTTCCCGCTTGGGACCCGTAATGAGGGTGGAATCGCCTGGATAGGCCAGGCGCATCTGATGAAGGGCGCACAACCCGTCGGCATCCCCATTGAAGACATCGTAGCGCAAGTCGTCTCTCCCCAAATAGGCGTTTGTCAGATACCCAGCTCATCGGCGCATCACTGGGTGAGCCCCGCGGCGAGCTTCACGCCGCGATGCGACCCGTTTCGCACCGGAAGTCACTGCAATGATAATCAACCAGAAGAACAGGAACTCCAGACGCGGCTCGTCGATTAGAGAATCAATCAACCCCACCGTTAGGAATGCAGACAACGCGACGAATAGGGTCAATGCCAGCGCGTCCGATCCTGCGCGTGTAAGCAGGGTGCGCAGGACCGCGATCATTAACAGGATGAATGCACCTAACCCGAGCCAGCCCTGCTCAAACAGCACATGGATAAAAAGGTTCTTGGCGTGCCACGCCAGATGGCTGTCGGTCGAGAAGAACCATCGCTGCATCCCGCGCGAGAAACTTCCATTCTGAACCAAATTGTGGCCAGACTCGTCAAGCAACGCGACGTTAGCCACATCGATTACCGTGTCCGTTCGGGGGTTAAACATCGATAGCTTCACCGACCTTTGGAAGCGGCTGCCGGGAGGCCCAAAGTGTTTCGTATTCACGCGGACCTCCTGGTGCACCCATTGGCCACTGTCGGATGCGTAGGTCAAAGTGTTCCACGCACACGTGAAGGAATAGAGGAGCGCCTTCTCACACAAGGGAACAGTGAGCGCCGCCGACCTTGCATTCGAGCGCAAGTCCAGCGCGATTCGATAGTCTCGATCAGGTTCGACGGGGACGACCTGTTCAAAATAGAGGGATTCGCCGCCGCCGAGCCGCAGGAAGACGTGATTCCCCTCACGCACGAACGCGTAAGATCCAGGCCGCGTCGGCGCTGAAGAATACCAGTAATAGTCGGAAGGGAATCTCCCCAACCCGGCACCCCACACCGGATTCCCCGCTCGGCCTAGAATGCGGATGACATCGCGCCAGTGATCAACGCGGATCGCGATGTCCGAATTGATCGTGGTCAACCTCGACTGGCTGAATTTACCGCCCGCAATGGGCCATGCAACTAATCCTGCTACGATGACAGTGGCGAACACGGCGAGGCTTCCGCTGATCAGGCGGGCGCGGTCCCGGAATAGTAGACGCATGTATCCGGCCAGCGAAACCAAAGTGGAAACCGCGAACGCCACTTGCCCGCCCCGAGAGAATGTCACCATGACCCCATATGCAGCCAAGGCGTACAAGCCGCTCGCTAGGAAGATCGCCCAGGCTTTTCGTCGCTGCCACGCCCATAACCAGGTAAATGGCGCGGCCAGTACAAAGTACGTTTCAATTGTGGCTCCGCCGATGTGCATGCCCGGGAATGACCCGGTGATCCGATAGTCCGTGTCAAAGTTCCACAACCCCGAGTAGGTCGCCCGCTCCCAGATCACATAGGCTATTTCCGTCGCCAGACCCAATACCATGCCCAGTGTGAAACGGTCGGCGGCACGCGCGGGATTCTCCTGCCATTGCGCCTTGACCAAGGGCCAATACGCCATCGCAAAAGCGAAGCCCTTTATTGCCCGCAAGGCGTTATACCGGCTGGTGTAGTGGG
Organism: Thiobacillaceae bacterium; assembly: GCA_052145875.1. Taxonomy (GTDB): domain Bacteria; phylum Pseudomonadota; class Gammaproteobacteria; order Burkholderiales; family Thiobacillaceae; genus DASQBT01. Next base: position 6,078 of record JBKQNQ010000014.1, on the reverse strand, counting down.
TAAATGCATTGAGATCAAGCGGCGCCAATGGGAAGAGCCCAATTACCAGGCTCCCGAGGGACAGCAGGCCGAACGCGGCGAGTGGCAAGCCTCCCGGATATCGGGCGGCTTGCGTCTTGCGCTTCTGCAGGTACGCAATGGCCAGTGACACCAATAGCAGCGTGTCGAATTCGCTCCAATACAGGCGTCCCGTTAGATATGCAAGATCGAGCAATGGCAAGGCGGCCGGCACGACGATCAACCAACTGCCCGGCCATTTCCAAAGCACGCCCGCCAAGCTCAGCAATACAATTACAGGGCCCCATCCCAACGGATAGCCGAGCAGACTGAGCAGCGCCGCCAGCAAGAGGATCACCGCGCCCAGTTGGGTGTGGGGCGAGGCCTGCACGCTGCCCGTTGTCGCGGCGTTGGGTGCCTCGCGGTGCTCGGGAAGCTCCCTGGGCAAAGACGGCGCGCCCATTGACCCTGGCGCGGGAAACACCCAGCAAAGAAGCCGATGGGAAATGCCTGCGGCGCAGGCTGCGATCAAGACATTGGTGGGGTCGGGATGCTGGCCAGGAATAAACAACTTTCCGGTCTCAATGCACAGCGCCACGAGAAATCCCAGCAACGCGGGGCCGAGGCTGCCGCGTGATTCCTTGCCCGGGGTGGCTTGACGCCAAAGCCAGACGGCCGCACCTAGAGGACTATACAGACCAAACTGGAAAACCACGCTTACGAGGGCCACCGCCTCTGCCGTGTAGTAGTGGTAGTAAAACGGGGTAAATCGCAGCTCACTGAGCCGCGAAACGGCGGCCTGCGCCGTAAGCCACGTGGCGGTGAACCAGTGGTTGAGCTTGGCCAGCAATCCGAGATATGGGACCGTAGCCAGAAGCAGTCCGACCCGAATGAAAGGCCGTATCTGGGTTTGCCCGCCGCGCCCAATCCAGCGCGGCAGCCAAGCCCCCAGTGTGACCCCGGCGGCTCGGGAGAACACGGATGCCCCTTGGCTTACGCCGGATTCGATGCTCAATTGGAGCGTTTCTATCCCCACCCCAAGCAGCAGGCCCACGATTGATGCCGCTAAGAGCGGTGGCCGTCCGAAACGACCTTTCCCATTGAGCAACAGGCCAAACGGAACGACGCCGAGCATTTCAGGAAACAATTTGGCCAGACAACCCAGGCTGCATTTACCCGCGAAGACCCAGCCCACTTTGTCTGAGGTCAGATGCTGGTGCCACTCGTCGGCGCTGAGTAGAAAATCGTACGGGAACAAACTTAGGAACAGGTACAGGAGTACATAAAATATCAGTAGCGCGCGACGCGCCGTCGCGCCACCGACTGCGAAGGTGCGCCAGAGCCCGGACAGGCGCCGGCCCGCCAGAATCCATATCAGGATGCCAAGCGCACCCCCGATGCACTCCGTGTAAATGTCGTTGAGCGATACGGTGCGTGGGGGAAAAAACTCCTGAGTAAATTCAACGCCCACCGCCAGGCCAACGACGATGAATGCCGTCAGCGCCGCGCCTAAAGCCGAAACAACGCGCTGGCGGGTCTCCCCCGCTAGTGCGCCCATGCAAAACAAGCCGACGGGAATATAGAGGATCAGGTTGGCCACCATATCCGCACGACTGCCTACCCCCAAATTCAAGAACTGGACGTCCTTAAAACGCGCCCACGCTTCCTTCAGGGAGAGATCGTTCAGGGCAAAAGGCAACAAGCTGCCGTAGACTACAAAAAATACATACCCGAGGGCGGCCCAAGACAGGACAACAGTGCCGTCTAGGCGCTGGGTGGCCTGGGGTTCCTTGGCTGACGGGTGCATGCTACTTAGCGCCCTGACAAGTAGGCAGCAAACCCGTCATTTTGATCTGCTCCTGCCGCGCCGGGTACGGACGGGTCTGCGCGTGCCGAATTCCACTCGGGGTATGCGGCAAAACGGCCCCACGTGGTCCTCGGCACCCCCTCTGTCGTCTTGCTTGCGCGAAGCAGCGCCGAACTGAGCCGGGAAGCGGGGTAGAGCTTGTCCATGGTCTCCTGGTAGCGGAGCATGACGTTGTGCCTGTCCTCTCCGCCTTCCAGGGGGCGGGCCGCGGAAATCAAATTGGCCTCCACCCGCTGGGCGAAACGTTCGTCGAAGGACGGTTTCTGCCGGATGACAATGCCCGCGTCGCGTGCCAAGACGGTGTTGTAAAAGATATCCATGTCCCGGGGAATGTCGTTGTGCGGTTGAATGTGAATCCCGTCCCCCTGGCGGTTGATGAATACATTGTTGTACAGGGCGAGTCGCCCTTCTGCCTGAAACAAGGCTTCCGCGGGGTTGTCGACGAACAGATTGCCATAGACAAGATAGCGATCATCGGTGCCCGGCCCGAGCAGCGGCCAATGCCCCAGCAGTACGTTCGGTCTAGCCATACCTCCGAACGAGGCGTTGTGCGATTTTCCAAATAGGTTATTGCGGATGATCGTGACGGCGGGCGCTGTTGATGCGTCTTGGACTAAGGTTCGTGGATTTTGATGCTTGATCTGCAGATCGTAGCCGATGCTATCCACCACCCGGTTGCCTTCAATGAGCCCCGCCCAGAAAGGTGCTCTGCCGTCGGAATTCCCCAGGTACATGCCGGTTCCGGCTGCCTCGATCACGTTACCCCGAATGATCCACCCCCAGGACGGGCACTTGGTGGAGATGCCAACCGTCTGCTGATTGTTCCCATGGCCGATGATATGCAGGTTTTCCAAGATGATGTGATGCGCAAACCGGCTGTACCCTTCTGCCTTCACGCCATCGACTGGAAGATTGCGGCCGTTTAAGGTCAGGTTGCGTATGACAATATATGCTGCGTCAGCCAGGCTGATTGTATTGGTCCCCCGCTGGGCGAGCAACGTCGCCGCAGCGCCATTCTCCGGCCCCGTAATGATGATGGGCTGGTCCGGATGGCCTTGCAAGTCATGGACGGTCAAACCGTCCTGATAGGTACCTGGAGAAAGTTGCAACGTATCTCCCGGTGCCAGTGAACGAAGGTCCTGCAGATAGGTCTCGGGCGTGGCCTGGTAACGTTGTGCTTCGCTGCACCCGGACCAGATCAAGAGAGCGAACCCGAGTGCGTGCGCGAAAGCCATACGCTCCCGATCAGTCCGCAGCGTAGTCAATCCTGAACGTATTGGTATTGGCATAGGCCAGTTCAGCGAGCAGCTGCTTCAAGTTCTCGGTCAGGCTGTAGGCACTCTGACGCCCCGTATCCATCACGATATCCGCGACCTCGCGATAAAGCGGGTCTCTGATTTTGTAGAGTTCCTTCAATTTGTGAAGGCGGTCGCCGGTCTGCAAGAGCGGACGATTTTTGTCGTGGCGGGTACGCTGGAACAAGTCTTCGGGACGCCCATGCAGGTAGATCACCGTCCCGGCGGCTTTGAGTCGCGCTCGGTTAGCGGCCGCGAGCACCACGCCGCCGCCGGTTGCGACCACAACATTGCTAAGGCCCGTCAGAGTCTCGATCACCTCTTCTTCGCGTTTTCGAAACCCCGCTTCGCCCTCGATTTCGAATATCACGGGGATGCGCACCCCCGTCCGCTCTTCCAACACGTGGTCCGCATCGTAGAACGTCTTGTTGAGTTGCTTCGCGAGGGTCTTGCCGATGGTGGTCTTACCTGCCCCCATCAGCCCAACCAGAAAAAGACTGTCTTGCTTGCCCATAGCCGCATTGTAGCGCGGACATGGGCGGCGAAAGACTAGCGCAAGGACAGGCGATCGTCGAGAATGCGCGGCGTGAGGAAAATCAACAGTTCTTCTTTGGCGTCAGAGCGAGACGTTGTCTTGAAGATGTTGCCAAGGACCGGTATATCTCCTAGAAACGGCACCTTACTCACGTTACTCGTCGCAGTCTCGTCGAAGATCCCTCCCAACACGAGCGTATCACCATTGTTGACACGCACTTGCGTTTTGACACGCTTGGTTGCGACCGCAGGTGCGAAGCCACCACCCGATCCAAGCGACACGCTGTCAGTGGTATCGATGGCGTCTTTTTGCACTTCTACCGTCATAATCAGTGAATCGTTGTTGAGGATTTGAGGGTCGACCAACAGACACAGGAAGACATCCTTGAATGTCACGGTCGCGGGGGTATTGGCCGTACCGGGCGTCACATAAGGTAATTGTGTACCATTCAGGATGACCGCTGGCTTTTGATTGGTCGTCATTACGCGGGGGTTGGAAAGGATCTTCCCGCGACTTTCTGCCTCAAGCGCTGCGATCTCGAGCCCCAGAACGTTGCCATTCGCGGCGTTCAGTAATGACAAGGTCAAATTGGCCGCATTGCCTGACGTGGGTACGGGTAAGTCCTGTCCGGTACCGGTCCCCGTAAGACTGAGCGGGCCACCCGTCACACTGTTTTTACCATAATTACCTACCCCGTTAAAAGTCAGCTTCGCCCCCAAATCGCGACTCCAATCGCTGTCAGCCACCACGACACGCGCTTCGATCATCACTTGGCGTGCGGGCACATCCAGACGTGCAAGTAACTCACGCACCTCCTGAATCTTACGTGCGGTATCGGTGATGATTAACGTATTGGTTTTCAGATCGTAGGTGGAGCGACCGCGCTTTGTCAGAATTTTCTGGTCAGTTACCCCTCCGGTCTGTGCCGCCGCTTGGGTCGTTGCTGCCGAGGTCAGCCCCTCCGCTTGTGCCGTGCAGTTCACGGTGCTGTTGACAGCCCCAGTCGCCGCCCGACCCACAGATCCATTCAGCATGGATTGCGCTTCGTCTGCACGCATGTAGTTGAGTGAAATGTATTCCGTAATCAGGGGCTCCAGGTCGTCTACAGCGGACTTGGCCTCAAATTCGAGCTTCTCCTTGGTCAACAACTCATCCTTCGGCGCAATCCAGATCACATTGCCATTGGCCCGTTTGTCCAGCCCTTTGGTTTGCATGATCAAATCCAGCGCCTGATCCCAGGGCACATCCTTCAGACGCAAAGTCAAATTCCCGGTGACCGTATCGCTGGCGACGATATTGAGGCCCGTGAAGTCAGCGATCACCTGAAGCACCGAGCGGACTTCGACATTCTGGAAATTGAGGGAAAGCTTCTCGCCGGTGTATTTGACCTTGCCATCGGCGGTTCGCTTCACCCCGTCGGTTGAAGGCTTCACTTCGACGATAAACTGATTGTCGGTTTGATACGCGGAATACTCCCACTCGCCGTGGGGTTCAATTACCATGCGGGTGCTGCCGCCCAGAGGGTAGCTTTCAACAATGCTCACGGGGGTCGCGAAATCGGCCACGTCCAGTCGCCGCTGTAGCGCCTTGGGTAATTCCGTATCGAAAAAATCAACGGTCACCCCTTTTGACTGCTGATGAATGTTGATCCCCGTCTGGGCATCGGCCAGCGTCGTTACAATGCGGCCCTCCCCATTCGGTCCGCGGCGGAACTCGATGTCGCGAATGGCATGGCCTGAGGTCGCTGGCGCCGCCTCGGAAAACTGCTGCGACGCGTTGACCGGTGTGTCAATCGGACTAGAGTTGTCTCCGAGAGACACGAGGAGATAGTTGCCGTCAATTCTGGCTTCGTACGCGACCGACTTGTTCAGATTCAAAACGAGACGGGTGCGGTTCCCCGCTTGAATGACATTGACGGTCGAGAGTGGCCCGAGGTTGGCTTCCACCGTGTTCTTCCCGACGCCATTTCCGGTGTCCGGCAAATCAAGTGCAATGCGCGGCGGATTACCGACGGAAAACCCGGCAGGCACGTTTCTCAGTGCGTGTTTCAGCCCGACTCTTACGATGAATTTTCCTCCCGGCAAGGCGGAGGAGTCCACCGATACCACCGAGTTCGACGTCGGGACGCCATCGGCTCTCACGTTTATGCCAAACGCCATTAAAACTGCGATCAAGCACCAAGCAGTATATTGAACGGAAACAGACGGGAAATGGGCCAGGATTTTCATGTAAGCCTCGATTACTCTTGCAAAGTTAGGGTACTGTCACGCTCAGTCCAATCACCGGCGCTGTCTTGCACTATTTCCTTCAGCTTCACTTCGGAATCATTGATGTCCACCACCATCCCGAAGTTTTGGCCGATATAGTTACCTTTGTGCACATGG
>JBKQNQ010000013.1:0-3698 GCA_052145875.1 Thiobacillaceae bacterium | reverse complement strand
AAGATGGTCTGGTAGTGGGCGTCAAGCTGGGGGCACAGGTTCAGGAACTCGCGAAATTGCGATGCGACCGTCCCGTCTGTGCGCCCCAAACGTGATCCGCAGGACCTCGACGTTGCCCAAACCGTCTTCTTAGACGCGAAATTTGTCTTCTGGGCGTCTGTTAGCCGTCATAGGTCCCACTTACTTTTCTATACCTGTGGATAATGCATTGCTCGAACTATTATGACTGGGCTTGACTTTGTCGGCGTTTTCGATTTGTGAGTTCATCCACCTTTGACAGCCCTCTGCCCAGTTCCACACCCATTGGTCAAAACAATCGGCGTTTTATTGGAACGTAAGCATCATCCTGAATGCGTCAAATTGATCATTTACGGATTGATGGTGACGAACATTTTGGACACTGACTGCACCCGAAAAATCTTCAGGAACGCCCCCAAAATTTACCTTGAAGTCCGACCTTGACTTGCCTTTGCCTGCGACTTACCAAAAGTGCAGAGAAGAGATTCCTTTTAACCACTGTCAGGTCGCTACCTATTACGCCACAATCTCCTTTTCGGAAGGCTCGTTTGGTCTGACCTGATGAGCAGGAAGGCCGGTTGAGTAGACTGGCGAAAAAGCTAGCCAGAAGTGGCAGAAGAACACACGCATGAAAAGGAGGACGAGTTTATGACAACTTCCACCAAGCAACCGCCGGCAGTCCACGCGGACGAAAGCATCAGCGCTTACGGGCCGGCTCGCTCGACGATTAAAGGAACCCCACTGAGCACGGATGAGTTGCGTAAGATCGACGCGTACTGGCAGGCCAGCCTCTACCTGTGCCTTGGGATGTTGTACCTTAAGGACAACCCTTTGCTTAGGGAGCCGCTCAAACCGGAGCATATAAAAGCCCGGCTGCTTGGGCACTGGGGCTCGGATGCCGGCCAGTGCTTCACCTACATTCACTTTAACAGGCTGATCAACAAGTATGACCTGAACGCGATCTATATCTCGGGCCCCGGTCATGGGGCGCCGGCGGTACTGTCCCAAGCATACCTGGAAGGAACTTATTCTGAAATATACCCGGACAAGAGTGAGGATTTAGCGGGTATGCAGCGATTCTTCAAGCAATTCTCCTTCCCTGGGGGCATAGGCAGCCACGCGACTCCGGAAACTCCTGGCAGTATCCACGAGGGCGGGGAGTTGGGTTACAGCCTTTCCCACGCATTCGGGACGGCGTTCGACCACCCTGAACTTATCACCCTGGTAATGGTGGGCGACGGCGAATCCGAGACCGGGCCGCTTGCCACGAGCTGGCACAGCAACAAGTTTCTTAATCCCATCACCGATGGCGCCGTACTGCCGGTCCTGCACCTCAACGGCTATAAGATCAATAACCCCACCATCTTAGCCCGTATCAGTCACGAGGAATTGGAGTCTCTATTCGTTGGGTATGGATATACCCCTTACTTCGTGGAGGGCAGCGAACCCGACAGCATGCATCAGGCGATGGCTGCCACCCTGGAGCATTGCGTTCTGGAGATCCGCAAATTCCAGGAGGATGCAAGGCGGACAGGCAAGGTCTCACGCCCGCGCTGGCCGATGATCGTCCTCCGCTCTCCCAAGGGATGGACGGCGCCCAGGGAGGTGGACGGGCACTACCTGGAAGGTTTTTGGCGAGCACACCAGATTCCCATTACGGACGTCGCCGCCAACCCGGCCCACCTGAAAATATTGGAATCATGGATGCGCAGTTACAAGCCGGAGGAGCATTTTGACGAGCAGGGGCGAGCGATCTCCGAATTGAAGTCCCTCCCTCCCACGGGGAGCCGCCGCATGAGCGCCAACCTGGTAGCAAACGGCGGCTTGCTGCGCCGGCCTCTGGACATGCCCGACTTCCGAAACTTGGCCATCAAGGTCGACAAACCCGGAGGGACCCTGGCGGGGAACGTCCCCACCCTGGGCAACTTCCTTCGGGAAATTATACGGCAGAACATGCAGAATTTCCGCGTCTTCGGGCCTGACGAGACCCAATCCAACAGGCTGGAAGCCATTTACGAAGTCGCCAAGAAAGTCTGGCTCGGGGAATTCTTCCCGGAAGACGCCGACGGAGGTGAACTGGCCCCGGCCGGCCGGGTCATGGAGATGCTCAGCGAACACACGGTGGAGGGGTGGCTGGAGGGCTACCTTCTGAGCGGTCGACATGGTTTTATCAACAGCTATGAGCCGTTCATCCATGTAATAGACTCGATGTTCAACCAGCACGCCAAATGGCTGGAAAAGTGCAACGAACTGACTTGGCGGGCCAAGGTGGCCTCACTCAACCTGCTGATCACAGGACTGGTCTGGCGGCAGGACCACAATGGTTTCACTCATCAGGACCCCGGGTTTCTCGACGTGGTCGCCAACAAAAGCCCCAACGTGGTGCGCATCGACCTGCCGCCCGACGCCAACTCCCTGCTTTCGGTAGCCGACCACTGCCTGCAAAGCACTAACTACGTCAACGTCATCGTAGCGGACAAACAGGTACACCTGCAATACCTGGACATGGATGCGGCTGTCGCGCACTGCACGAAAGGCGCGGGTATCTGGAACTGGGCAAGTAATGACCAGGGGGCCGAGCCCGATGTGGTCATGGCGAGCTGCGGCGACTTGCCGACTATGGAGTCCCTGGCAGCTACCGCGTTGCTCCGCCAGCACCTGCCCGATATAAAAGTTCGGTTCGTTAATGTGGTGGACCTGTTCAAGCTGGCGCCGCACACCGAGCACCCCCACGGGATGACTGACCGGGAGTTCGAGTCCCTCTTCACTTCAACCAAACCGGTGATCTTCAATTTCCACTCTTACCCGTGGCTGATCCACCGGTTGACTTACCGCAGACCCGGCCAGCACCTTATTCATGTGCGCGGCTACAAGGAGATGGGAAACATCAATACACCCCTTGAGCTGGCGATCCGAAATCAAACCGACCGCTTCAGCCTGGCCATTGACGCTATCGACCGGATGCCCCGCTTCTGTGAGACGGGATCCAGCGTTCGAGAGGCCCTGTTAGACCAGCAGATCGCGTGTATGAATTATGCCTACGAGTTTGGCGTGGATCGACAGGATGCCACTGACTGGAAGTGGCCCTTTTAATGGAGGCTGAAGATATGGGAATAAGTGAACAGGAGCTTGCAACCACGATTCGAGCGATGATGCAGGCAGGCAAGGGCCTCCTGGCCATGGACGAGAGTAACTCGACCTGTCACAAGCGTTTTGCCCCGCTGGGGATTCCGCAAACTGTGGAGGCCCGCCGAGCTTGGCGGGAATTGATCTTGACCACACCCGGGCTGGGAGAGTTCATCAGTGGGGCTATTTTATATGATGAGACCATACGTCAGTCCAAAAATGACGGCACGTCTTTTGTCAAGCTCCTGACTGAAAGCGGAATTGTCCCGGGCATTAAGGTGGACGCCGGCGCCAAGGATCTGGCCGGCCATCCGGGAGAAAAAATTACCGAAGGCCTGGATGGTCTGCGGGAGAGCTTGTCGGAATACCGGCAGATGGGGGCCCGGTTTGCCAAATGGCGGGCCGTGATCACCATCGGCGAAGGTATTCCCAGTCGTGGATGTGTCGAAGCCAACGCCCACGCCCTGGCTCGCTATGCCGCCCTGTGCCAGGAAGCCGGTCTGGTTCCCATAGTCGAGCCCGAGGTTCTCATGGACGGCGACCACACCCTGGAG
>JBKQNQ010000012.1:0-10430 GCA_052145875.1 Thiobacillaceae bacterium | reverse complement strand
CCGGGCTGCAAAAAGGTTTCGGCTCGGGTCACCTGCGAAGAACGTAACTTGACGGGATCGCCACCTTGGTTTCCCCGGTGCCGGTCGCAGGAGGTTGAAATGAGAGTCGGTCTGATCGGATCAGGGGCCGTGGCCCAAGCTTTGGGCGCAGGGTTCCTAAAGCACGGGCATGAGGTCGTGCTGGGTACACGTGATGCGGGCAAGCTGGTGGAATGGGCGGGAAAGCACCCCGGGGTCCGCGTCGCTGGCATCATGGATGCGGCGCGATCCGGCGATGTGGTGGTGCTTGCGGTAAAGGGCACAGCTGCGCTTGATGCGCTGCATTTGGCTGGCGCGGAGAATCTTTCCGGCAAAGTCGTGATTGACGCTACGAACCCGATTGCGGACGTGCCGCCCGTCCACGGTGTGTTGCAATATTTCACCCGCCTCGATGAGTCGCAGATGGAGCGCTTGCAGCGTGAGTATCCCGACGCCCGCTTCGTCAAGGCGTTCAATTCCGTCGGAAATGCTTTCATGGTGAATCCCCAGTTTCCTGCTGGCCGACCGACCATGTTCATTTGCGGCAACGACGACGCTGCCAAGCAAACGGTCGCCGAAATTCTCGATCAGTTTGGCTGGGAGGTGGCGGACATGGGCAAGGCAGAGGGCGCACGTGCTATAGAGCCGCTGTGTATGCTGTGGTGCATTCCGGGCTTGCTGCACAACGAATGGACGCATGCCTTCAAGTTGCTGCGCCTGCCGTGAACACCGCCCGGGAATTGTGGTTGCAGGGACCAAGGTCGATCGGTGCCATGCTGGCGTGGATGGGCTCGGTATTTGATGAGTTCGGCCAAGCTGCACTGACCGCATCGATTGGTACCGCTAATGAAAGAGGAGCGATCTGAAATGCGGATACTTGTCGTTGGTGCGAGTGGCACAATAGGGCGCGCGGTGGTCGCTGCGCTCGAGCCAGGGCACGAAGTCGTGCCGGCCAGCCGCCATAGCACTTCCGTCACCTTGGACATGACGGATCCGGCATCCATCGCGGCCATGTACGAGCAGGTCGGAATCGTTGACGCCGTGGTAAGCGCTGCCGGGGACGCCAGGTTCGCCCCACTCGCCCAGTTGAGCGATGAGGACTTCCGGTTCTCTGTTGCCAACAAGTTGCTCGGTCAAGTGAATCTGGTCCGAATGGCTTTTGATCACGTGCGCGACGCTGGTTCCATTACAGTCACAAGCGGCATCCTGGCGCGCGTGCCGATGGTAGGCAGTGCGGCCATCAGCCTGGTCAATGCAGCGCTTGAAGGATTCGTCCGTGCGGCCGCGCTTGAAGCCCCGCGCGCAATCCGCGTCAATGCCGTAAGTCCGCCGTGGGTCAGCGAGACACTGGAAAAGCTGGGCATGGATCCGGCTTCCGGTCTGCCAGCCGCCACCGTGGCACAAGCGTATCTGGAAAGCGTCACCGGCGCCCAGACTGGTGCAGTTATTGAGCCGAGTCGATTCTGACCGTTTCGTGCACGACCCGTTTGGCCGCTGCACCCGCTGCTTTCGGGTTGCGGGAAAAAGCCGGTAACACCCGCCCAACGCGGCAGACGGTAATTATTCACGGGGGTGCTATTTTTGTTGCTTAACATGAGGTGCGGCACATTCGACATGGGACACGTCTATCCATAAGGTCGGCCGAGTGCCGGCGCGTAGGCCCGCCGTCCTAATTGCGACAGGAGGAATTTTCCGTGCAGAAGATTACCCCATTCCTTTGGTATTCCAAGGAAGCCGAGGAGGCCGCCGCGTTTTACGCCTCTATTTTCCCTGACTCACGTGTTACCCATGTCGCGACTCTGCCGAGCGAGTCGCCAAGCGGCCCCTCCGGTTCGGTAAAAATTGTCGACTTCATTCTTTTCGGACAACCGTTTATCGCCATGAGTGCTGGCCCGCTCGATTCTTTCAACCATGCCGTTTCATTCGTCATACGCTGCGAGGATCAGGCCGAGATTGATCGATATTGGAATGCACTTCTCGATGGCGGCTCCGTGGAACGGTGCGGCTGGCTCAAGGATCGCTTCGGCCTTTCGTGGCAGATTGTTCCAATCGTTCTCGCTACGATGATGGCCGATCCCGATCGTGCCAAGGCCAGGCGAGCCGCCGACGCCATGATGAAGATGGTCAAGCTTGATATCGCCGCGCTGCAAGCGGCCTATGCAGGCCCATCGGTTTGAACGTCCTACTTCAATGAGGTACGGGACTCGCTTAGGGCAGAATCCCGGATCCGGCATCTACCATGGCTGCGACTGGCCGTCCCGGATCAGCTTCAGGTCTGGGTCGACGACCCTCAGCTCCACTCCGGAATTGACGGAACGCGAAGGTGCTCGACCTCTGGAAGATCGAACCCAAAATACTGGATAAGAAGCGCGCGCAGCGCCCCGCGATCGGCCAGCTCGGTGGCGTAAGATTGGTTTTCGCGCGATATGGTGACATCCCGGTTCATCACCGTCACTCGCCCCTCCGGTGTGAGGGCCCGCATCATGAGCCGATTAACGAACGGCGACGCCGGGAATGTGGCGGTGAAGTGGTTTCCCACCTCGAAATCCACCTGGTTATCCCGGTCGAGCGTTGATACCCAGGCGTCGACCACCTTGTCGCCCGCCTTCGCCCGAAGCACCCAGTAGTCCCCGTCCCGAATCATCCAGTGGGATTCGTCACCGACGCGCGCGACCGCACCATCCATGAGCGGAACGGGGACACGCGGCGCCAGGCCGCCGAAGCCGGGATCGACTATGAATGTCCCTTCGGATAGCGGCACCTTCAGGAACATGTGGGTGCGGGGAGCTGCGGTGCGTGGGGCCAGTAGGACCACGCGTGCTGTGTGGCGGACCGGTTGAAATCCGAGCTCATCGAGGATGGCGGCAAAGAGTGTTCCGTGCTCGAAACAATAGCCACCTCTACGGGCACGGACGAGCTTATTCTGAACGCCATCAAGGTCCAGGCGGACAGGCCGCCCGAGTAGAACGTCGAGGTTCTCGAAAGGGATGTGGGACATGTGGGCGTGGAGAAGCCCGGCTAACGTCTCGAAGGTCGGCTGGATGCCGCGACCCCACTGGATTCGTTCTAGGTATGCATCGAGGTCAAGTAAGGTCGTCATGCCGGCCTTTAGTAATTGCTCGTGTCGGAATTCGCGGCTCGTCGTCGCGTGTATCGCCCCTCGGCGGTCAACGATTTACTCCTATTGCTAAAGTAGAGTACTGGATCAGCCCAGTCAAGCAATGCAAATTCATCTAAACCGAGCGCTCGCTGCTCGTGGCTTTCGTCACGGCAGTGCATCGCTTTGCCAACATCGAAGGGGCGGGTATCGGCTAACAGAGACGGTCGCTAAGGCCATGCCGTTGGTGTGCAGGTACGATGCGTCATGCGTATTTGTGGCCCGTTAAGACAGCCCGAGCTGGGAAATCAGTGTATTACCAGCGGTGCGAGGTAAACCGTGGTTTCCCTAGTGGATGCCAGCTTATTGGGCCGCGACGAGGCAAAAAATTGCAGGCGGTAATCCTATTCCAACCCATGAGTGCCAGCCCAGTTAAACCAATAGAACCTCCGCGAGCCCGGGTAACCGCGGTCTTGCCAAAGATGCCACCGCTAAGTTGTACTTCTTCCGTAAGTGGCCAGGGCGCTGCCCAACCGGCTGCGCGCGTTTCCAATGCCGGTGCCTGAATTTGTCCGATATGCCCCGCTGGGGTTGGCCGGCCAGCCGGCATGGGTTACGTGCAGCCAAACCCGCAAATAGAGACTTGATGCACCCCGGCACCCACCTTTCTCTTGGCCTCACCCGACGGCATTTCAATCGGGGCGATTCGCCCAGGCAATGCTCGTGTGCGTGTCCCCAACATAGCGGGCGAATGACCGAAAAATGGGTCGAGGCGCCCGTCATGTCAGCTGCTACGAGACGCGGGTTTGCAGCACGTGATGGCTGGCCCGTGGCGGGCTCTGGGGTCGGCCGCGGGTAGCTCCGCCCGCACACCCGTCGAACACGGGGCTGCGCACAGTCCGCCGTCGGTTTGCCGAATTGGCTACGGTCCAGGCACAAGGACGAGGGGGAAGGGCGGTTCCCGTCAGGGGCATTCAACCGGTCAGCGTCTGGTCGACGACATGAACCGTCTCAAGAGGGGTTCCATGTTGGCAGGAGGGGGACTTCGCCTGCAATGGCACAAATGCGTTGAATCCATGCAGGACCGGGCATGTCGACCTGGCCCTGCTCAAAGGCTACTACGGTCAGTGTTGGACGTATGACGTCAAGCAATTCCCCTGGGCGCAAGAGAAATTCCGGATTCGATGGCTTGCCAACTAACTCGTTGCCTACCATGAATGTCTCGTAGATAAGGATGCCACCGGGCCTGAGCGCTCTGTTCAGATGGGCGAGCCGCGGCCGGTATAGGTAGTTCGTAACCACGATTCCGTCAAAACGGTCAGCGGCGTATGGCCACGCGCCCCCTTCCAGGTCTGCAGCGCGGGTCGTGATGCGGGGTACACCCGCTAGATTGACCAATGCTTCGGCGTTCCTGTCCACCGCTTCAACGCAGTAGCCAAGCATTGCCAGCAGGCGCGCATGCCGCCCGTCGCCACAGGCGAGGTCGAGGACCGTGCCGCCGTGCGGAATGAGCGGTGCAAATCGCCGCACCCAGGATGAAGGAGGTACGCGCTCTTGTATCTTCATGGCGTGGAATGCTCCCTTATCGACCAACGGGACAATGGATCAACATACCCCGAACTTGGCGGCCGCTCGGGACTCTGCCTTTATAGTCTAATTGTCTTGTTCATCACAACCCGGGTGGGCTCAGCTTGAATACTGACACACACGAATCCAGCACAAGGTCCTGAGCGCCCCGATTGGTCTTGAGCTCCGTCGCCTCAGTGAAAAAAATTCGGCGACCTTGGTGCCGATTTCATGCCTAATAAGTCGTTTGCGTGTATCAGTGCTGCCAGGTCTGACCCTGCCTAGCCGTCGTGCCCGACCGAGCTCCAGTTATGCGGTCAAATGTCGCCTCCATTCAGCCTAGCTTGGCTGGCACCCGGGACGAGATACGGCTCGAACGCGCCCCAGGCCGCCACGTAGCAAGACGGCTCGCGAGCAGTTTCAGGTGTTGTTAACGCTTTCTAAAACCGTCCGGACACGCCGAATCGGCAGCGCCAGCTGACGGCCTCCAGGCGCGTAAGAAAGGATGGGGAGCGCGCCGGATACCAGGGGATACGTGATTTCCAGCAATTTCAATTGACGCATTGACTACGCGAAGCCGAAGCTTGTCCCCGCGATCATGTGGCACGGCGCATCAAGCACATCGATCGCAACCCCCGGCCCGTTGCAGGACCCGATCGGGCAGCCCATTGAACTGAACCGTGTATTTTCGGCGCGTGTTTTATTGCTACACGCAAAAGCTCGTCATTGGCCTTGGGCGCGCCAACCCTACAGGAAGGAGCAATTAAGCCGTAGTTATGGCTATCGAAACGTTCAGCCCGATACCTTGGCAGGATCATTCTTACTGGCAGCCGTGGGGTTGAAGGGATCATCATTGGCTAAATTGGATGGGGTTTTCATGACCGGATACGCATTAGAAGCGGAAGAATTTCACTTCAGGCAGAAGGAAGTCGAGCGACCGACACGGGACTGGAGCCAGTCATTGCCGGGTGTTGGGGCAAGAACGGCTGCCAAATTGGACACAGAAACGCTGCGCGAAAATGCGGATGGTATTGAGGCACCGGAAGTGCTGGCAGTACGCCTTAAGGGTTTCCCCGACGCCACCGCCGAACGTGCCCTAAATTGGGTCCAGGCTCAAGTTGATCGGTACCGATCAACTTAGAGGAATTTCCCTTGCTTTCCGGGATAGCGATATTTCCTGACCAAGCCGAGGGGAAGCTCCTTCGGCGTATGGCAGGAATCCTGCTGGCGGGAGGGTCATACCTGATTGTCGCGCGGATCGGATTTTGGCTGGCGACCATGGACGCAGGTGTGCTCTCAGCCATATGGCCGGCCGCAGGCGTCGCAGCGGCGGTATTTTGGCGTCTTGGGTTAAGCGGGTTGGTTGGCCTGTTTATCGGGGCATTCTTGGCCAACGCGGATCGGCTGCCCCTTTCAACAGATACGCTTTTCGCCTTCGGGCCTGTCGCCTTGGCCTACATCATGGTCTGGCTTCCACGGCGACTGGGCACCATCCAAAGCAGCCTGGATTCTATCCCCGACGTCGTTCGTCTATTTCTTTTTGCGGCACCTTTGGGGACAGCGGTCTGTTCAGCCATCGAAAGCCAGGCATTGCTGTTGTCTGGCGCCACGCCGAGCCCTGATTTCTTCCGCGGCTTGTGGGTCGGGTGGCTGGGTGCTCTGCGCGGGGTCATTATGGTTGCGCCCCTGATGATGTCACTGGGCGACCCGGGATGGCGTCTGATGAACAAAAAGGACTGGATCGAGCTTGCGGTCTTGCTTGGGTTAATGTGCATCGCCACGTTTTTTATTGGGGACAAGACCCGGCTGATGACCAATGAGTTGATCATCCTCTTTTTCCCGCTGATCTTATGGGGCGCATTAAGGCTACCCATGCATGCGACTCGGATTGCCAATTTTTTGGCCTGCTGCCTCTTCGTGATTTCTGCAAACCAAATGAGTGGAGTCGCATTTTCAGGGATGCACGATGGCCAGCTTCTCCCTTTTCTACTTAGCCTCCCCATCCTGATGGTGGGCGGCTTGTTGGTATCCGCGTCATTGGCCGAACGTCGCCAATCAGAAATGCGACTCGACATGCTGGCCAATCACGATCCGCTGACGGGGTTGCCAAATCGTGCCTATTTGCAGGACTTCCTGAACCTGACTTTGGCGCGCGCCCAACGATCCAAAGGTCAGGTGTCATTCTTGTTCATCGATCTGGATCGCTTCAAGACCATCAACGATTCTGAGGGCCATGAAGTGGGGGATCAGGTGCTGCGAATTGTGGCGGCGCGCCTGGATGAAACGCTTCGAGCCGATGATTTTGTTGCGCGCCTGGGGGGAGACGAGTTTGCCGTGGTCATTTCCCATCCGCCGGTCGAACGGGCGGCGAGCCGCGTGGCGAACAAGCTGGTGTCGGTTTTGTCGGATCCATTCCGCGTGGGAAGCCAGTCATATTCAATCTCCGCAAGCATTGGCATCAGTGTTTATCCGGAAGACGGGCTGGATGCCGCAGCATTGCTGCGCCAATCCGATTTGGCCATGTATCAGGCCAAGTTACGTCGAAGCGGCTTTGAATATTTCAGCAGTGAAATGAATCTCAGTGCACATGAGCAACTGACCATTGAAACGGGTTTGCGCCGCTCCCTTGCGAAAGAGGAATTCGGTCTGGTCTATCAAGCCAAGGTGGACACCCTTACCGGCAGGGTATGCGGACTTGAAGCGTTGCTTCGTTGGCTGCCGGAGGACAAGACATTAGCCGTTGGTCCGGACAAATTTATTCCGGTTGCTGAAGAGACGGGGTTGATTGTCCGCGTAGGCCGCCTTGCCCTGATGATGGCCTGCCGACAGTGGATGGAATGGAAGGCAGCTGGGCTGAACCCCCCGCCCTTGGCGGTCAATCTCTCCCCGAAGCAATTCAATTTTGCCGGGTTGGTGGGGGATATTGAGTCTGCGCTAAGGAACTCGGGAATGCCGCCAAACATGCTGGAACTGGAAATCACGGAAAGCGGCGCCATGGATAATCCCAAACTGACGGAGAAGATTTTGGCAAAACTCGGTCCGATGGGAATCCAGCTGTCGATTGACGATTTCGGTACTGGGCACTCAAATCTCAGAATGCTAAAGCGCATGCCCATCCAGGCACTCAAGATCGACAAGAGCTTTATTGGTGACATGATGAGCGGCCAGAACGATTCCGAAATTGTTCAGGGCATCATCAGGTTGGCCCATACACTAAAGCTACGTCTGGTCGCTGAGGGAGTGGAGACAGTTGGCCAGGCAACCTATCTGAAACAGTTGGGCTGTGACCAGATCCAGGGATACTTTATAAGCAAGCCACTTTCGCACGATGCAATTTCTTCACTTTTTAGCTGCAAATACACGTTTTAGTGGTGGAGGCTGATGGGTACAGTCTGGAATACGCGCGCATGCGCTAAGACGGCATCCATTTCGTCAGCGCGCTTGAACCGAACCGTGTAGCGCCTGTTCAGGGACAACACTTTCACGGCTTATTTGGGCGACTTCAAACGCGTTGCTCGCGTCCCCCTTTCGTGAAGAGGCATTCTATCTCACCTACCGCAGACTCCGATTTGGTTAGTCGCCCACTCGGATTCTTGCCGGGCGCGCGGCTTGTCTTTCACTTGCACCGGAAATGAAGGCGACCGGTTTGGCCAATCCGGGCTGAAGGAGTAGTGCCGACCAAGGACCTCCCCAATCACGGCTTTCATGGTTGTCATCGGGCTCTCCGCGACGCAATGCTGCCTGATGACAAAAGGGGTACGTTGGCCGCTCTGTGATCGGAAACCTCCAGTTCACAAGAACCATTGTTCGGGCCGCAGCTCGGCCAGCTCGGCGGTTGCGTCCTAAGTGACATGCGGTTTAAATAGCAGTAGCCAGAAGGACGACATCAATGAGCATTTCTGAGAGAACCGGAGAATACAAGAAAGCGGTTATTGAACTCTTTGATACTCGCATCGACTATCATCGGAGTGCACTACACGCCCGGGTAGCAGACAACTTGGTGCAACTCGCTGCCCCAAAGCTAGGTGACAAGGTATTAGATCTTGCAACTGGTACGGGTTTTGTAGCACTCCGGGTTGCACGTCTGGTAGGTGCTCGAGGCTCGGTTGTTGGTGTCGATCTTTCTTCTGGAATGTTGAAACAAGCCGAACAGGCTGCCCATGATGAAAGGATCGATAACGTTAAATTTATTCAGGCGGACGCGGAAAATTTCAATTATCGTAATGAGCGCTTTGATCTCATATTTTGCTGTAATGCCCTAGCTTACATGTCGGATATCCCTTCTGCATTGCGCCATTGGCACGCGTTACTTCGACACGGCGGGCGAATCGCGTTAAATTGCTGGTCGGAAGATTCATACGTAACAGGTCATCTGCTTCGGACCGTGGCCGCTAGGCATGGCATCCACGTCGCAGTGATTGGCCGAGTTATCGCCACATCAAATCGATGCAGGAATGTTCTCTCTAATGCCGGGTTTCTCCAAGTGCAGGTCACAGCTGAGCCAACTGCCAAATATTTCTCGGTGGAACAGTTAGAATCGATGCCGGAATCAGCGATGAAGAACCCGCTCTATAGGATCAAGTCCAAGGATGCCGGTGCGTTGCGTGAAGTTATTGATGAGTACATTGCCGAAGCCAGGTCTGAACCGGTTCGGAATGCCATCAACGCCGAAATTGGAGCATTCTTTGTGTTGGCCTGCAAGTGAGAGCACACCCGATTCCAAATATCTCTCTAAGGCTGGGTTCCTGGCAATCATCCGGCTGTCAGACTGCTCCGGACTTCAGTGGTGGATGCTTAACGCTTCTTGACCTGGCTGGCCGCTCCAGACTTTAACCGGCGCTGAGCTTTCTTGGGCTCGCCCACGGCAGCCGATCCATGCGGAGCTTCACATAGTGGCGTCTGACGGGCCGGTTGTTGTCCAACAACCGGCGCGCGAATCGTCCCGCGAGGGGATCCCACTTTCACGCAAGTCACATTTAAGACGCAAGGTTGGGCCTTCTGATTGGTGGTGCGGACCTCATCGTGAGCATTTTCGAGCGCGCCCCATGGAGTCATGCGATTGTTGGCCCCGCAAAGGAATAAAGTGTCGATAACTTTTACACTTCCCTTCCAGAATGACTTTGACTTTCTCAGCAAGGGCTCAAGTGGTCGACTTATCTTCTTAATAAGCAAGCGGTTTACTTTTTACGTCAATTGTTTGGCATGAGATATGCGTCGGGGACGAGATTAATACGCGATTCGCCGCCCACGGGGTGGGGAACAGTTTGCCCTATCTTGACTTTATGTTTTGAAGGAGGAGCGTATGTCTTGGTATTTACGAACTTCAGCCGTTTCTGCGGCGTCTATCCTATCGGCCTTGGTGTTGGGCCTGTCATCGTCGGCTATCGCGGCCCCGATCCAGGCATACAGCAGTGCCGCCATCAATTCGGTCACGTCAATCAACTATGTTCCGCCCAATCCCAACTTCGTCATTGACTACACAGGCGCGCCGGTGACGCTCAACAATAGTTCCTCCAACTTCACGGCCAATGGGGGCAACGTCAATGGTTACGTCAGTTGGGCCTATGGCAACGGTTCAGGCGGCTACACTATCAAGCCGGAGTTGGACAACGAGTACGCTCAGGCGTCGCTGGCGGCGGGCACACTCAAGACCAATGCAGAGTTTGCGTTCGGGAGTAACGGCCTTGTCTCGGGCGCGCCGATACCGCTGAACCAAACCAACGGCGACGCGACCGCGAACGCGAGCTTC
>JBKQNQ010000011.1:0-4317 GCA_052145875.1 Thiobacillaceae bacterium | reverse complement strand
GGTCGGACAACAAAATCGCCGAGCACGTCGGGGCACCCTTGTGGCTGGTTTTCGAGATGCGCCGGGAACTGGGGCAGGCCCTTGTGCTGGATCCGGATCCGACCGCACCTTGTACCGCGGCGGATTACGCGCGTGCCGCTCGGGGCGACTGACATGGCGAGGTCTAAAAAATCCCTGGAGCGCGTCAAAGGCACTTTTTCCGCGATACCCCACGCCGTGCATGACAGCGTGAGCTTGAAGGGCGCATCGCACCTGGCGCGGTCGCTGCTGTTGGATGTGATGCGGCAGCTCAACGGACGAAATAATGGCCGCCTGCACTTGTCCACCACGTGGCTAAAGGAACGCGGGTGGGCTTCTCACTATGCAATTCAGAAGGGCAAACTTGAATTGATCCATCGAGGCCTGATCGTGAAGACACGGCAGGGCGGCTTGAACGCGGGGCCTGATTTATTCGCTTTGACGTGGCTACAGATTTCCGATTTTGCCGGGTTGGACATTCGCAAAGAGGACTACTGGCCAGGCGTATATCAGAACATGGAGCCGCCCTTGCTTGGACAGATGACGGCAGCACAAAAAGCGGCCCGTGCCCCCAGCGACGCCCCACCTACGAAGCCGGCATCCGTAAAACGCACGGCAGGGTCCCAACGGGTCAAACGCGAAAGCTGCCCCGTACATCGGGATAGTGCTGTCCCGGCTAGCGGGATCGTGAAGGGCGCCGCTGTCCCGGCTAGCGGGACGAAAAACGCCGATTTTGAAAAAACGCTGTCCCGGCAGCCGGAAACAATGAATAGTTGCCATATCCCGCCCGGCGGGGGTGGGGTGGGGGTTGCTCGGTCCGGTCGGAAGCGCATCGTCGGGAAACCCGGGAGATCCGGCAAGCCGAAGCCCGCACCTCAGTTGCCCTCGGCTGCGAAGGCTGGCTGGCGTGTAGTCGGGTGGAGTGAGCAACACCCACCCGCACCCATGGCGATCTTCAGATGAACGCACCCGCCACGCGCTACGCCACCGCCACGCCTTTGCACGTCAATTGCCCAGGGCATCCTATGCCCACGCTAGGAAAAATCGCTTGGCGGGCCTGTATTCGGGTTCAGCCATTTCACCCCATTGGCGGAGAGGCGCTCTGCCAACAGCCAAGGCGCCATGCGGCTTACCGGCTGCGTTTCCACGGCACCCGCCCATCAACCCACCCAAGGCGCAGGCGGTTATGACAACAGAATTCGGGCGTCAGCCGGAAAGTGGCCCGAGTCCCAGGCTGGAAAACAAAACCCCGGCAGACCGCACGAGCCTGTCTCGGCCGAGGGCGGTCCCCTCACTAATCCAAAGGAGCAATGAATCATGAGCAAATTTTTCGATCCGGACACGATGGCCCCGCGAAGCGAACGGGAAATGAAGTTGAAATCGCTTGGGGCCTTGTCGCCGCTCGCGCAAAGCACCGACTGGAAAAAGTTGCCGGCCGCTGCGTTTGACACTATGGAGCGGGCCTGTTTGGCTGAGGCGCGCCGGCTGGCTAGCACATCCGGGCGATTGTTTGAAACACGAACTCGGACCGACGCGGGGCGCGTTATTTCGACTTACGAGGGCGACGCGGACGCATGGTTAAAACAGTTCAAGCAACCTGGAATGACCATCAAAATCAATCATGAGTTGACTCGCGGCGCCAATTCCGCCAAGGCGCGAGGCCTCGAACCGTGATAAAAAAGTTGACCCCCAAGCAAGCGCGCTTCATCGATGAATTCTTAATCACGCTAAACGCCACTGAATCGGCGCGCCGGGCAGGCTATGCCCCGCGACGAGCGGACCAGATCGCTTACGAAAACCTGAGAAAACCTGAGATTCAGGAAGCCCTGCGCGCACTCATGGCGGCGCGATCGGAAAGGACCGAGATTAGCCAAGACCGCGTTTTGCATGAGCTGGCCGGGCTGGCGTTCGTGATTATTGGCGCCGATGACGTGGCGGCCAAGAGCCGTTTAAGCGCCAAAGTTCGTTCGCTGGAATTGCTTGGGCGTCACCTTGGATTGTTTACCGAGACGCCATTTTCGGGGACGATGGAAGTGGTGCATATCAACGCGCCTGACGCAGACTGAAAGGAAGGAACTTCAAATGGACACAAACACGTTTACCCGGCTGCTGAATGAAGCTCAGACCCTGCGCGGACGGACTCAAGATCCTTTAGTGCAACGCTGGCTCGTGGGCTACGTGAGGGGCTTGGAGTTTACCCAATACCGCGGCCACGAGTTTGGCAACCCGACGCCGCACGAGGCTAACCTGGCGATGGCCAATTCCACGCGGCCATTGCTGCGCGCTTACGGGGCTGGATACGCCGCCGGGCTAACAGGCGATCCGTGCGTGCCGCCTGCGTAGTGCACGGGCTCAAAATAGCGCCCGATGCAGATTGAGACTTTTGGTAATGGTTCAGACTGAAAATGAGAGATTTAGATGAAATTCATTTTTACAAACGAAGCAAATGTAGTTCGTGATACCAAAACGATGATCTTTATTTCTGACCTGTATGATAGAACGCTTTCCTTCCTCGTAACATTTTGTACATATCCAATGCGCTGGTTCGGACGGCTCGCTTTGCTCTTTAAGCCTCCAAACGAAAATGCCTCTGGATGGCTCGTAGAGTTCATATCGTTGCTTTGTTTCTTCCCATGCTTTCGCGTTAGCGACTTCTTCTTCAAGATCGCCTATACGCTGAATCATAGAAGACTGCAAAGATTGGGCAGCAAGTGCGCTCGTTTGGGCGGCCAAAATAGTGCTTTGCAACTCGATAACTTTTCCCTGAACATCAACCTTAGATTTCAGCTTAATAAGGCTATTGGCGATGTCACCAGCGGCCTTGAGCGTAGCAATCGTGCCTTGGATAAGTGTCATATCAAACATAATTAAATCTCCTTCTGTTTGCTGGGTGCTTACTCGTCCCCGCGTGGGACACTGGCGGGACATAAATTCGGCAAATGCCGAGGTCATAATTGACGCAAAATCGGAAGTCATTGAAATTACGGAAAAAAATAAAGATGCAGAAAATGCAAATTCGGCAAATGCCGAGGTCGACCCGCTTTCGGCACTGGCGGTTGTTACGGCTATAGAGCAGCAACGCAAGGCCGAATCGCCACAGAGAAAGAAATCCTCAAAGGCGGCAACCGTTGCCAACCTGCATAAGATTCAGCTAATTCCGACCACACACGAGTTATACCTAGAGGCGGCCGCTTCGGCGGACCTCCTAGTCCATGCTTACGGGATCGGATACCGGGCGGGGCTGGCAGGCGAGCCGTGCATTCCTTTGTGAGCGAGGGTTAATGTCGTTGTCGCATGATATGACAGCTTCAAAGTATTGGAGCAGGAGATCCCTCCTAATTAACTGTCGATTTTCTTTACAGTTCGTTAATTGAACTCGTTTTAACCAATTGATTTTATTTGATTGAAACACGGTGGAATGATTCTTGCACACCAAACCTGATGCAGCTATCGACCTATTAGAATATACTGGAACGGTCTCCGGAATTTCAGCGCTTAAGATTTGTCGAATAGCTTACGATAAAGATGGGTCAGAAGGACAGCAAGACACGAGGTTTCATATGGCACATATTCTTGATGATGACATCAGCGCCTTTGAGGCGATGAAAGAGCAATTAATTGCAAACCACAATGAAAAATTTGTGGTTTTCCATCATGGGCAACTTGCGGGTGTTTACGACACTTTTGATAGTGCCGCGAAGGCTGCTGTGTCCTTTGATCAGCCATATCTAATACGTCAGGTTGGTTCAACGCAGGCCATGCCGATGCCAGCATCTGTTGCTTACCAGCCCGTCCATGCCACTTTTTGATGCAACTTTTAAAGATGGCACAGGACAACCTGACAAGAAGCCACTCCTACAGTTCGGCCCCTCAATACTGGTATCGGTTGGACATTACAGTCAACCTGGCTTTGTAAGCCCGACCCCTCAGCCAGTACCAACTCCAACAGAGATCACTTGGGCCCTCATTGATACTGGCGCGGGCGAGAGCTGCATAGACAACGCCCTAGCAAAGAGATTGGGCCTACCTGTCATCGACACCATGCTGATTTCCGGTTCAAATGGGACATTCTTACATGATGTCTATCTTGCCCACATCAACATAATGGGGCTTGAGTTTTTCCAATTCGGCCGCTTTGCTGGGGTTGATCTAACCGGTGGCCAACAGGCACATGGAGTTCTGCTTGGTAGAACTTTTCTCGACAACGTTATGTTGATATACGACGGGCTGCGTGGGCAGATAACCCTTACTTCTCCCAGGGCGCCATAACTAAGATCCGCTTTGGCGGACGTTTACCCG
>JBKQNQ010000010.1:0-4021 GCA_052145875.1 Thiobacillaceae bacterium | reverse complement strand
ATACGGGTGTAAAGTTCTGACGTGATCTCCAAGCGATAGGTGAATCAATGGCGGTGGTCTTGCAAACTGAAGGCCAAGCTGATCAACCACAGGCTTGCCGCTTCGAGTCCCGCCCCAACTGTTCGTTGCATGGCACGTCTCGCAAGCTTGCATTCTGGTTAATCGCTTCGGTTTGCATGGGCGTGGCGAGCGGGTTTTGCCTGGTCGGTTATTGGCCAGTCATGCCGTTTGCCGGACTGGAGATCGGTGTCCTGGCGTGGGCCTTTGACGTGATTCGGCGTCGAGAGTCGGACTATGAACGGTTAGAGATCGATCAAGATCGG
Source organism: Thiobacillaceae bacterium (assembly GCA_052145875.1). Classification (GTDB taxonomy): domain Bacteria; phylum Pseudomonadota; class Gammaproteobacteria; order Burkholderiales; family Thiobacillaceae; genus DASQBT01. The sequence goes on along the minus strand of JBKQNQ010000010.1, from coordinate 3,698 downwards.
GTCATGTTAGTAACACGGCGCGAGGGGAAGATTGAGTCGCGTGATCTGAACCGGTACTGGACGAAGGTTATTGTGCAATGCGACCGACCCGGAGCAGATTGCCACGTATTGATACGCTCAGCTGGGAAAGACTCGGAAGTGGGCTGTCATCTCAGTGATCGGGAACGGCTTGAACTGGCACAGCTGCTCAAAAAGCAACTGGCCATTTAAATTAGAACATTAATGCGATTTGATGGGGGGGAGATGAATCGACGCACCTTGGGGCAAACCTTAATAGCCATAGGCGGGCTGACGGCATCAGCAACCACCTGGGCGAGCTACGAATTCAATCTGCGAGAACCGCAATCCCAGCTCGCCCGGGATGTCTATGATTTGCATACCTTGATTAACGTGGTGTGTTTGGGCATATTTATCGTCGTATTTAGCGCGATGTTTTACAGTATTTGGAAGCACCGGAAATCTGTCGGCCACAAGGCGGCACAGTTTCATGAAAGTACGACCGTAGAAATCATTTGGACGGTTATTCCTTTTATCATTCTGCTGGGGATGGCCTATCCGGCGACCAAGACCGTTCTGGCGATGAAAGACACCAGTAATCCGGATATGACCGTCAAGGTGACGGGATATCAGTGGAAGTGGCAGTATGAGTACTTAGGCGAGGGCGTGTCGTTCTTCAGCACCTTGTCCACGCCGCGGGATCAGATTGAGAATCGCGAGCCGAAGGGCGAACACTACCTCCTGGAGGTGGATGAGCCCCTCGTGGTGCCCGTCAACAAGAAAGTGCGCGTGCTCATCACGGCCGCAGATGTTATCCACTCCTGGTGGATTCCCGAGATGGCGCTTAAGCAAGATGCAATTCCCGGCTTCATCCGTGACGCCTGGTTCAAGTCCGAGACGACCGGAACGTTCCGTGGCCAGTGCGTGGAACTGTGTGGCAAGGACCATGCGTTCATGCCGATCGTCGTGAAAGTCGTGACTGACGACGAGTATCGTGCGTGGTTGGCCTCCAAGAAACAATCTGCCGCCGTGGCGTCGGCCGACAACACCAAGACGTTTACCCTGGGTGAACTCAAGGCGAAAGGCGAGCAGGTATTCAATGGCAACTGTGCCGCCTGCCATCAAGCGAATGGAATGGGTATACCGGGTACATTCCCGGCGCTAAACGGATCGAAAACGGTCAACGGCCCGATTGAGGCGCATATCAAAACAGTCTTGAATGGCCGCCCAGGAACGGCAATGCAAGGGTTCGCTGGGCGCCTGTCCGACGCCGATATTGCTGCAGCGGTAACGTATGAGCGCAATGCCTGGGACAACAGGATGGGAGACATGGCGCAGCCGGCGCAGGTGGCAGCATTAAAGGGCGCGGTCGCTCAGGCGGCTCCGTGATCCCCGATTTCGCAAGATAAACAAGGCATATAGGAGACAACATATGGCGCACGACGCAGCTCACGACGATGGCCACGCGCATCACCCCAGCGGAATGATGCGCTGGGTGACCACGACCAATCACAAGGACATTGGCAGTTTGTATTTATGGTTTGCCGGCATCATGTTCCTCGTCGCAGGAAGCATGGCGCTTGTAATCCGTGCCGAGCTGTTTCAGCCTGGTTTACAGGTGGTTAACCCGGACTTTTTTAACCAGATGACCACGCTGCATGGGCTGATCATGGTGTTTGGCGTAATCATGCCGGCGTGGTCGGGGTTCGCCAACTGGCAAATTCCGTTGATGATCGGTGCCCCTGACATGGCGTTTCCGCGCCTGAATAACTGGGGATTTTGGGTCCTTCCCGTGGCGGGAACGCTGCTCATTACCTCGCTGTTTCTTCCCGGCGGCGCAGTCGCAGGTGGCTGGACTATGTATCCGCCACTCTTCATTCAGGGTGGAATCAGCTATGACGTGACGATCTTCACCGTTCATATTCTGGGTGCATCGTCCATCATGGGGTCGATCAATATCATTACCACCATCCTGAATATGCGTGCACCCGGCATGACATTGATGAAAATGCCGCTGTTTGTGTGGACCTGGTTGATTACTGCGTATCTGCTGCTTGCGACCGTTCCCGTCCTGGCTGGCGCAGTGACGATGCTACTGACCGACCGTCACTTCGGCACCCATTTCTTCAATCCGGCTGGTGGCGGTGACCCGGTTATGTTCCAGCATATTTTCTGGTTCTTCGGTCATCCGGAGGTCTATATCCTCATTCTCCCGGCCTTCGGGGTGATCTCACAGGTGATACCCACGTTTGCCCGCAAGCCGTTGTTTGGTTACCCATCGATGGTTTATGCCACCGCATCCATCGCACTGCTGTCTTTCATCGTTTGGGGTCATCACATGTTTACGGTGGGGATGCCCGCCGCCGCCCAGCTGTTCTTTATGTATTCGACGATGCTGATCGCTGTGCCAACCGGGGTCAAGGTGTTCAACTGGGTGGCGACCATGTGGCGCGGATCAATGACCTTTGAGACGCCCATGCTGTTCGCCGTTGCCTTTGTCTTCCTGTTCACCATCGGCGGCTTCTCCGGTTTGGTGCTGGCAATGACCCCGGTGGATATCCAGCTTCAGGATACCTACTACGTTGTCGGACACTTCCATTATGTCCTGGTCTCGGGTGCATTGTTCGCCATCTTCGCCGGGGCGTATTACTGGTTGCCGAAATGGACCGGCCACATGTACGACGAAAAGCTCGGCAAGCTCCATTTCTGGTTGTCGGCCATTTCGATGAACATCACTTTCTTTCCCATGCATTTTCTCGGGTTGGCAGGGATGCCGCGCCGGACGGCGGACTATGCCCTGCAATTCACCGATTTCAACCGGATTGCATCAATTGGCGCCTTTATTTTCGGTTTCAGCCAGTTGATCTTTCTGGTGGTGATGATCAAGTGCATGAAGGGGGGACAGAAGGCGACTGACCAAGTGTGGGAAGGCGCCCACGGCCTGGAGTGGACCTTACCTTCCCCAGCCCCCTATCACAGTTTTGTAACCGCTCCGGTTGTCAGGTGAGGGAATGAGTCTCAAGGCAGACGGCCGGAGCGTGCTTAGCAATGGATCAACCTAATCCACGGCGCAAGAATGCGCGTACCGGCCTCATCCTTGCAGTGATTGCGGTCGCCGTTTTCGTCTACTCCATTTGGTCGCACGTGCATGACAAAGTCTGAGGGGGCGTGATGGCACGGTCTAATGCCACGTTGTTCAAGAAACTTTTTGTGGTTGCCGTGTGCATGTTTGGCTTTGGCTACTTGTTGGTACCGTTCTATTACCAGATCTGCCGGGTGACGGGGATCAATGCGGGCGACGAGCAAGCATTGATCACGAACACCCAGGTGGACAACCAGCGGTGGGTCACCCTGCAGCTTGATGCCAATGCGAACCCTTCTGTGCCATGGCATTTCAGGCCACTGCAGAGCAGTTTGAAAATTCACCCCGGTCAGTTGGTGCAGGTGGAGTTCGAGGTGGAGAACCTGTCAGCGTCGAAAATTACGGGCCAGGCCATTCCCAGCTACGGACCGGCGCTGGCGGTTCAGTACGTGAAGAAGATCGCCTGCTTTTGTTTCAGCCAGCAATCCTTGAGCGGTCATGAAAAGAAGCGATTGCCGGTGATGCTCGTACTGGATCGGGCCATACCAAATGATCTGAACACGATCACACTCTCCTACACCTTTTTCAAGGTGGAGGACGGCAAGGCATAGCGTGGCAG
>JBKQNQ010000009.1:0-6754 GCA_052145875.1 Thiobacillaceae bacterium | reverse complement strand
GCAAAACCTGCTGTTCTCCGCCACCTTTTCAGACGAAATCAAGCAACTTGCAGACGGCTTGTTGAACAATCCCGCGCTAATTGAGGTGGCCCGGCGCAACGCCACACCCGATACTGTAACCCAGAGGATCTACCACGTGGACCGCGAGCGCAAACGCGAGTTACTCGCACACCTCATCAAGGAACATAACTGGTTCCAGGTTTTGGTGTTCACTCGCACCAAACACGGGGCCAATCGGCTTGCCGAGCAATTGGGCAAGGACAGCATTTCAGCCCTAGCGATCCATGGCAACAAGAGCCAGGCGGCCCGCACCCGCGCATTAAAGGAATTCAAGAGCGGTGAACTGCAAGTACTGGTTGCAACCGATATCGCCGCGCGCGGCATCGACATCAGCGAATTACCACACGTCGTTAACTATGAGTTACCCAACGTGCCAGAGGATTATGTACACCGCATTGGCCGGACGGGGCGCGCAGGGTCCGAGGGGCAAGCGGTATCCCTGGTGTGCGTGGATGAACACAAGTTGCTCAAGGAGATCGAACGCGTTACCAAGCATGTCCTATCGAGCGAAGTGATCAGCGGCTTTGAACCTGACCCGCATGCCCAGGCCCAGCCCATTCAGACCCGTCAGGGCGGAGCAAAGCCCCGCGTTTCGCCTCGCTCAGGCAATGTCCGGGACCCCAAGACACCAATCGGTCCGCACGACAAGCGTGCGGTACCTTCCACGCCGCAGGGCGTGCCAAGCCGGTCGGGCAAGCGGAGCCAAAGGCCAATGGCCCAGCGCAAGACCACGGTCTAGTCAAGGCGTGTTGCACGCTCCCGGTTCCCAAGCCTAAGGGCGCACTTCAGGCATCGGGCGAACTTGGCGACGCTAATTAGGAAATCCATCGACCTCCCGGATGGCTCAATAATGCAGAAACTGACGTCACGCCAAGTGGGACGGGGCAGACAAAATCTTTTCGTTCTGGCGGAACCAGACCCGGCGTGAAGGCCGGGCAGCCGAATGCTACGTTGTCTGCACCCATTCAAGCCGCCCATTTCAACGTCCCCTTAGGTCGCCAAGCGGTCAAGACCCGGCAAACGCGGGAACAGCGACCCCATGACGCAGGGGCAGCGGTAGAAAACCCGAAAAGAACTGCGGGGGCGCAGCCGGGAATCGGTAATTCGCGCTGGTCGATTCCAAGACGCGGCCCGCCCCGCCCAACAAACGCGCGCCACACCGAGACCCTGCGCTTGCGTCGGCTTGCAATCCGCCAACGCCCTTGGGAAGCAAGGTCACAGCGCCCCCGCGTTACCATGCCGGGCCAGCATTTATGCGACAATCCGCCCGATGGAGAAAATCCGACTTTCCAAGCGCATGTCCGAATTGGGGCTGTGCTCGCGCCGTGAGGCAGACAGTTATATTGAGAATGGCTGGGTGTACGTGGACGGAGAACGGATCACCGAACTTGGCACCCGAATTTATCCTGACCAGGGCATTACGTTGAACAAGGCGGCACAATCCCGCCAGCTTGCGCGCGTCACGATACTGCTCAACAAACCAATCGGTTACGTTTCCGGCCAAGCTGAAGACGGCTACCACCCGGCCATTTCACTCATTAGCGCTGAATCCCGCTGGCAGCTCGACCGAGCCCCAACCCGGTTTCATCCAATCCAGCTAAAGGGCTTAGCGCCTGCAGGCAGACTTGATATCGATTCCCAAGGCCTCCTTGTCTTGACCCAAGATGGACGCATTGCCAAACAGCTTGTTGGCGAAAACTCGATGGTCGAGAAGGAATACCTGGTTCGTGTCCAAGGCACGCTCTCTGATCGTGGCCTCGCCTTACTTAACCACGGTCTGGAACTCGATGGGCACGCGTTGAAGGTCGCGGACGTACGCTGGCAAAATGAGGACCAGTTGCGCTTCATTTTGCGCGAGGGCAAAAAGCGGCAGATTCGGCGCATGTGCGAATCGGTCGGCCTCAAAGCCATCGGGCTAAAGCGCGTCCGCATTGGCCAAATTAAACTCGGCGCACTGCCGGAAGGCCAGTGGCGCTACCTGGTTGAAGGCGAGCAGTTCTGACTGAACGCACTGGCTGCCGCACGGAATCGGCCACTTGAGCCCGTTTTGGCACTGAATCAGGAAGCGCCGCCCGCGCGCCGGCGACTAGCGCATGCTGAGCATCACCCAGAACAAGCGCCGAGCAAAATCCGCGCGGCGAGCAGCATCGTTACGCATCGCCTGGGCCCGCGGCAGATTGGAATCGATTGCACGGTTCGAATCCAACGCCTGAAGCTTCGCGGCGGATGAGGTCTTCCTGCTAATGATCAAGCTGCTATTCTCCGCTGCAGCCACGGTGACACGTGACGCGACGTGAGTACCGACCAGATCGCGCGCTTGGGCGGGACTGCTGGAATAAATCGCCGCGAGGATGCTGGCTGCTGCCACCATTAGCAAGGGGAAGTTCAGTGGGGAAGTGTTCATACGCATGGCAAGCTCCTTGGTGTTGAGGGGTAGGTGCTTGCAGCTTAGGTTTCCGTCGCCTTCCCGATAAGCAACTGGGTTCCAACCCAGTGGGGAGTCCAAGTGGGCCAACCCGGTACCCCAACCCAGTTGGTCTCAAGATTACTTTCTGCAGACCGCTACCTATATTCAACAAGGGCGACAACCAAAGCAACCCAGTTCAAAGGGATGTTCCTGCCCACCTAAACTTGTAACCCATGCTGCCTACAGGAGTTCCCATGGCCTACCTGCAAACCAAATGGCACGACTACACCCGTCAACCCAGCCCGCCCCGCCATTACACCAACCAGCGGGAATTTGAGGCGGACTGGATTTACAGCTTACGCCGCCGCTATGCCTTATCCCAGGAGGCCCTGGCCGCCATTGCCAACGTCTCGGTTACCACCGTGCAAAACTGGGAAAACCCCCGTTCCGCCAAGGCCATTGCCGATCACAACCAGAACCGGTTGCATGACATTGAAAGGGACTTGTGGATCAAGGCGCATGTTACGCTCCTCGAACCCTGCCCTCCCACCGTCAAAGCGTTGTATGACCTGATGAGCGCAGGCAAGGATGACAGCGCCCAGGCGCTCGCCGCCTATCTCGTAAACTCGGTCGGGGAAGACCATGCCGAGCGGGCGCGGTTGCTGCACTGGGGTAGCCTCACGCACAGCATCGCTGATCCAAATTCAGCAAAGGCCAAAGAATACGGCCAACTGGCCCTGGATGCGGTTGGCCGCAGCGACGACCGGCTCTCGGCCGCAATCGAAAACGAAATTCTCGGCTTCCAGATGGAAGACCTGTTGAAGCTGCCTGCAGGGGGTGCCCGGCAGCGCCAAGGCGAAAAGGTCATGGCGGCCTGCGAACGACTCCACGATAAAGATCACCAGCCCGCTTACCTGTGGAACGCGCTTGAAGTCGCGTGCCGCACGCCACTGCCCCGGGAGGAAATCTTCCGAATGGTCAGCCGCTTGATGGACACGCTGGACAGCAAGCTGGTCGAACGACGCATTTTGACTGAATTCGCATTTGAATACGCCCGGTCGGTGCTCACCACCACCGGATCCCTCAACTGAACGCCAGGATGACAAGGGGAACACCGTGAAGATGATTCAACTTCGTACCCTGGCACTGTTGCTGGTCGCTGGACTTTCAGGTTCAGTGTGTGCGCAGGCGAGCAACCTGGGTCCGCCCGCAGTGATGACGGCACCTAAGACGCAGCAAATAAAAACCGAAAAACCGGCTCAGCAATCCCAAAAGGACCCGGTCCGGTATGCATGGGACCGGGTCGGCACGCCGATCGGCAAAGAGGGTTACTTTGTCTAACGCGTGAGGTCTGCTTCCCTCCACGCCCCACTTCTGCTCCACATCAGCGCCTCATCCCCGCGGGATGGGGCATTTCATTTTTTCCGTCGCTCACCCCTCCTGCTTCGTTCTCATTCGAACTGTCATCACATCCGGTGCGCCGGTTGTTTCACTACGCGGATTCCTCGGCGTCTGGATCAAATGCATATCTCAGTCGCAGCCCACGACGCAAAGTGAGGTCCCCGATCCGTTAACGGGCCTTCCCCCAATTGCCGGAATCCCCAAATACGCCTAGAGTGAGGCGACCTATTTGGCGTATGAATCGGAGGACGAACCAAAATGGATCTGAATCTGCTAAACGACCGGAAGATCCAGGTCCGGGCGCCATCCGCGCGTCGTCGGTTAGCCGGATCCGGCACGAGCCTCCCTGGCTTGACCATCGCTAAATCAGCCACTTCGGTGACACCAGGTATCAATGCCGAACTCGGGTCACCGCGCTTTAATATTGAGCCACCGCGGCGCCCCATCCTAGCCGCAGCGGTTAGAGTGAAGCATCTGCTGCTATGCACCTTCCTGTTCGCTTCTTCGTGCCTCGCGGCCCAGCCCGACATCATTACGGTTAGGCAGATAAGTCTGGAATTGGCGCGCGACATTGCAATGAAGGCGATTGAGACATGCCGCGCTTCCGGTTACAACATTTCTGCCGTGGTCCTGGACCGGTCCGGAAACATCCAAGCCGCCTTGCGGGACACCTTAGCCGCCCCCTATACGCTGGAAATATCCGAGCGCAAAGCAGGCCTGGCGATCCTGTCGGGCCTGCCAAGCGGCGAATTTCGTGATAAACGGCCAGACATTCGTCCGGAACTTGATCAGATACGCGGTTTGATCGTAATGGGCGGGGGATTACCGATACAGGCCGGCGGCAGCCAGATCGGCGCAATCGGCGTCGCGGGCGCCCCTGGCAGCGATAAAGATGCAGCGTGCGCGGCGCAGGCGCTCGAAGCCGTGCGCGACAGACTGGAGTTTACGAATTAGCGGGGCGCTGCCAATACAGGATTGATCAAGTTTGTGGCCCGTTGGCCCGTGTCCCAGTGCGCTGGGACGCAGACGGGCGTCACTGGAAACGCGATCAGGGCCTTCCCGACAGGACGCTTGAGCGCAGGGCGGCTCGGGTCGCGCCAAGGACCCGATATAATCTGTTCAAAGTCAGAAATGAGGATCATCCCGTATTTACTCTGACCTCGTCCCCTAGCCTTGCATCTTCTGGGAAAACGCTATTGCACGCCCCGCTAAATGAACGATTCGATAGCATGACTGCGGGTGTGTTGCTTTACTGTCGCTCCGGATTCGAGAAAGAGTGCGCCCAGGACATCATCCTTGCCGCCGGACAGTTGGGCGTGGTGGGGTGGTGCAAGGCGAAACCCGACAGCGGGTATGCACTCTTTTACCCGTCCGATGAATCCGGCTTTGGCGTCTTGCAAAAGCGGCTGGACTTTTCTTCCCTGATCTTTTCCCGACAAATGATCTTGGTAACGTGCACCTGTACCGATCTGCCCGTCGGTGACCGGGTAACCCCGCTACTTGAGGCGGCGCGCGCTGCGCGCCCGGCATACTCCGAACTTTGGTTGGAAACTGCCGACACCAATGAAGCCAAGGAAACCTTGGGGTTTTGCCGTAAGCTTCATCCCCACATGCGGGATGCTATGAAGAAGACCGGGCTGCTAAAGACAGATCCAGCGCTTCCGCGGCTCCACCTGTTCTTCCTTAATTCCTCCATGGCTTATGTAGGCTATTCCAATCCGGGCAACAGCAGCCGCTGGCCGATGGGTATCCCCAGGTTAAGAATGCCGCGTGAGGCCCCGGCTCGTTCGACCCTTAAGCTCGCCGAAGCCTTGATTGAACTACTCCCAAACGAAGCCCAGGAACGACTTCGGGCCGGACAGCGAGCAGTGGATTTGGGCGCATCGCCTGGTGGATGGACGTGGCAACTGGCCAACCGCGGCGTCCGGGTAATCGCGGTCGATAAGGGCCCCATGGCTAAATCCGTCATGGACACTGGTTTTGTCGAACACCTGCGGTCCGATGGTTTCACCTTCCGGCCACGCCATCCGGTAGATTGGCTGGTGTGTGACATAATCGACAAGCCGGCGCGAGTGAGCGACCTCGTCGCGCGCTGGTTTGAACGGGGCGACTGCCGTAATGCGATTTTTAATCTCAAACTCCCCATGAAGCAGCGCCATGAGGAGGTTCACGCGTGCCTCAACCGCCTGGCAGGCCGTCTCGTCAAGCTTGAACGGCCCTGCACCGTGCGGGCGCGGCAATTGTTCCACGATCGGGAAGAAATCACCTGCGCGATCATCGGCACCTAAATGCCCCAGATCGGCTGATTTGACCGTTGTCCGGATGCAACACTCAGGGTGGAAAGCATGAAAATATCGGGGAATACTGGTTTTCTTTTGTAGTTTTGCTAGAATCCGCCGGTCGGTTGGATTTAAATCCTTGGCCGATTTGGTGTGTGGGTTAATCCATTTTTAGTTAAGGGAATCTAGATGAAATACTCCGTTCTGCTGGCCGCTCTGCTGGCCGTGTCCATGACCGCTTGTGGCAAAAAAGAAGAAGCCGCCGCTCCGGCCCCTGAAGCTGCTGCTCCTGCTCCTGCTCCTGCTCCTGCCGCGCCTGAAGCCGCTGCTCCTGCTGCTCCTGCTGCTCCTGCTGCTGCTCCCGGCGCACCTGCGGCTGGCGACGCTGGCGCTCCTGCTGCTGCGCCCGCTGCACCTGCTGGTGGCGACGCTGCTGCGCCCGCCGCGCCTGCTGGCGATACAATGAAGAAGTAATTCTTCCTTCGAAGCCGCAAAAGCCGGTCTCTATGACCGGCTTTTTTTATTGGCATTCAAGAAAGCCTTGAGCCGACTTACTGCCTGCTTTAGTACAGGCATCGGACGGGTATAGGCAAAACGGACGTAGCGC
>JBKQNQ010000008.1:0-3146 GCA_052145875.1 Thiobacillaceae bacterium | reverse complement strand
GCGGGAACAGGAACCAGTCGTCGTCCAACTTCGCCCACTCCGTTGTCGATACGCGACGCTCAGGGTACAACCACTCTTCCTCGGGTGCTGCGATGTAGCGGACGGCCCGCCTCTTCAGGATGTAGTTGACGCGCAGCACCTCGTCCTCCTCAAGCTCGCGGCCAAACTGTATGTCACCGAGGTACTTCATGGTTGGTTCGTAGGAGCGCGCATTCGTGCGTATCTCCGTAGGAGTAGACCATGGGTCCCTCACGAGCTGCACATGCGTGATGATGATGCAGGAGTCGAGGCCGAGGGGGAAGATTGTGCGTGTGCCAATCTGCTTGGGGGACATTTCGTTGGGATAGATCCATTCGCTCGCGAACACAGTTTTGCAGTAGAAGGTAACCGGGTCGTCGGTGACGATGAACTTCGTCGGGCTGCGCGTCGCCCGAACGATCTCCCACACCCCCTCCGCCCACATTGTGCTGAACTCAAACTGGCTCTGCATCTGGAACAGCGTGGCATTATGGTCCGTGCTACCAGCGCGCTTCTTTATCAGGTCCAGCCCCTTCGGCGTCCTGAATTTCTGCGCGTCCATGTAAGGCACGAGATTGTGACCTGCGCCCCACGTCGGCTCAGATATCCCGCCGTAATTCGCAAAATGCGCGACCGCCTCGCGGCCTCGACTGTCAACCGCGCCAAAGAAGGTCCGCTCAATTTGGTCAGTGGTCCAGTTCCCCAGTTTCACCGTATAGAGGTCGTCACGGAAAAAGCAGCGCTTAGGCCCCCAACGGAGTAGTGACTCGCGTTCGTGCGCGAGTCCATCGCGGACGATGGTCTCCGGCTGCAGGTCCAAGTAGAAGAACTTCGTCTTGCCGCCAGGCGTCAAAAACCTTCTCTGATACCACTGCGGCACATAGTGGTGGGCATGGGACTGCTGTTGCTGTTTCATCGGATGTGGAGTTTTTTCATCCGCCCTGATCTTACCCCGGCACCGGGGGCAGAAACACCACAACCCGCCATTTGTTCGCGGTTCCAGTAATCACCAAACTGAGGTTGTCGGTTGAATGTGGTTAGCACCCCAAAGACGTGCTAGTCGCTGTTGCTTTGAAATCTCTTCACTCGCCCAAAGATGCGATCGTTCACGGCGTTCACAATGTCCTGCTCACCACCGAGGTATTTTTCCGTGGTCTGGATCGAGGCGTGCCCCAGCAGAAATTGTATCTGTTCGAGATCCCCGCCGGACTTCCGGCACAGTTTCGCGCACGTCCTTCTCAGATCGTGAGGTGCCAGGCGCTCGATGCCAACCTGGCGCGCGTATTGCAGCACGATCTTCCAAACCGCAGTGGTGCTGAGCGACGCGCCAGACACTTTTCCATTCTTCCCCACCGCCCGAAATATTTTCTCCTTCGTAATCTTCGCCGCTCCCATCCAGAGATCGAGGCGGTCCTTCACCCAGGCCGGGATCGGCACCAGGCGAACGCGGTCGCCTTTACCAATCAACTCTGGGATCACCCAACGATCTTCGCGCATTTGGACATGGTCGACAACGAGCGAGACCAGCTCCGCACGCCGCAGGCCGCAGCCGACGAGAAAACCGAGAATCGCGCCGTCCCGCTTCCCTTTCAGCGTGTTTTCGTCCGGCGCGAGCAGCAAGGCTCTCGCCTGCTCCGGCGTCAGCCAATTCCCGGCCCTCACGCCGTTTGAACGCGCGTTCTTCACCTGCGCGGCGTCTTCCGCCTTTTCGTGATCGACCAATCCCGCGTCCGCCGCCCGACGGAACACGCGCCTCAGCGCTGCGAGCTCTAGATTGGTCGAGGAGGCCGCGGCGCCGGAGGCCTTCGACTCCGCCCGATATTGTTCGAGCACATGGCGCGAGATTTCGCGGTAGCCGCGGGCGTCGTACCAGGCCAGAAATTTCTCAAGCGCGCGCCGGTAGGCCCGCTCGGTGTTTTCATTGCTCACGCCGTTCAGCAGGACGCGTTCGAGGATCTCGTGGCGGTCTTCCTGAAGATTCGGAACCGGAACCGGGACCAGGCTCATAAATCCAACTCCACCACCTTAGGATTGAAACGGACATTGAACCGACCGGGCACGCCGGCCGCGTGCTCCAAGGGCAAAGGCAACTGATACTCCGCATCCGGGTGTTGCTCGCGCCACAGAATCAGAAGTTGCGGCGGCAGCCAGATCCGCACCGCCCGCAGCCGCTCGACAATGGCATGGCAGGCGGCGCAAAGAGAAATCATCAGCGAGGGGCGAGACACACCGGGCACGCGATGATGCACCACGATCCAATCGCGGTCTTCTTGCGCGGGACGGTACAAACATCCCTGGCAAGTCCAATGGTCGCGATTCAAAACCGCTTCACGATGTCCGCCGAACTGTTCCTGGTCGTGATGCTGGCGCGCGAGACAGCGCGGGCACAGGCCGCGGGCAGCGATGTCGAGCGATCCGCAGGCACAGAGGAAGACCGCCTGAATTCTTTCGCCGCGAGGCCCGTCCGCGAGGTGCGCGAGTGGCGTACTCATCGCTCGACGCTCCGCAGCGCGCCGGTTCGCCCAGCTTTTCGCGTAACGAGCCAAAGCCCGGATTTCTCAATCGAGAGCACTTCCCTGCCGAAAAAGGCGCGCTGGGATCGTTTATAGGCGACGTTCTCCGTCTTCGCCATAGCTGAGTACCCCCCAAATTCTCGTGCGGCAGGCTCCGCCCGGCCGAGCCGCGGGCCCGCAGCCGGCCGATCAAGGCGGCCAGCCATGCACGTCAGGCCGCGCAGAACCAGGGGTAGTAGCGAGATCCAAACGAAACTCCCGGTTAGCAGGAACAACCCGGAAGCCGTCGTCGTCGTTTTTCCTGAATTCGCCGAATTTCGACAGGCGGAAGGGTGGGCTACCCCCGCTGGCCATGGCTCTACTGTACTGATTAAGGGAAAAAGCACCCCTAATGAGTACAGAAAGCGAAAAACGGGGTCAAGGAAATTCCGTTTCGATGTAGATGCTCCAAGATAATGTCACCCCGTAACTGCAACGAGACTTTGTCACCCTGTAAGGATGGTGACGATGAGTCAGAAAGAGAGCTTACGTATCAGCAAGAGGAGAAATGGTTCTCCAGTAGATGCTTAAAGATCAACCATACCAGTCCTGGATACACTTCTCTCGTACCAAGCG
>JBKQNQ010000007.1:0-4631 GCA_052145875.1 Thiobacillaceae bacterium | reverse complement strand
GTTGGTCGTGCTCGTGGACGGCGCACTCGCCTGGTTCCTCGAGCGCGGCGGGCGGTCGCTGCTGACGTTCACCACCGATCCCGCGGCCGACCACGCGGCGGCCTTGGAGCGATTTCACTCGCCGCGGTTTCAAATGGCGCTCATCGTTTCCCTAACTGGCGCCATAGGATTTTTTGCCTCCGTTGCGTTGCTTCACGCCAGGATCGATTCCATGTGGCTTCGATATCCGTTGGCGGTTGGGTTCGCGTATGGAGCGTTCTTGTTTCTTCTTTGGAGATGGGTCCGCCTGCGCGGCACTGATGTTATCGGGAGCATCGACTTGCCGAGCTGGCCATCCCGATCTTCGAATGCTATCAACGCGTCACCCCATGACGCGTTGGCACCAGGGGGTGGCGGTTTTGGCGGCGGTGGCGCTTCAGGTACATTTGGCGGCAGTCCAATTTCCGCCGACAGTTCCATGGGGTCTGTGGATGTGTCGCCCAGCGTATCGGATGCAGTTGGCGGGGTGGATCTTGGTGAGTTTACGGTCGTGGTGATCGCAATTGCGGCAATGCTTGGTGCCGCATGGGTCGCGCTCGGAATTGTTACGGAGGCGCCTAGTCTATTCGCGGAGCTGATGTTGGACGCAGCGCTAGCGGGTGGCCTATATCGCCGGCTTAGGGGAGTCGCAGGCGATCATTGGTTGCGAACGGCTGTGCGCCGCACGGCTTGGCGATTCGCTGTCGTTGCGATGCTAATTTCGATTGCGGGGTGGGCCATGCATGTATATGCACCGGAAGCTAAATCCATCGGTCACGTGTTCGTCCCTCATGGCTGACAGGCACGCCAGATGGGTTCGCTGAGAGTTCAAAGCGCGGTTGTATATATTGCGTTGCTCGGAGACGGCACACGGGTCTGGCGCCCTGTTAATGCAATTCTTGTTGCTGACGGCATCTATCGGCTGGCAGGACAAATTCCGGAGGGTGAGTCTTGGCAGTTTGCTCCTGGCTCAGTGGTGCGCTGCATGCCACACGTGTTTTCTGATGGAGAACATGGTTTGGTGACAGTAGAACGACTCTGACCGGCCAAGAGCCGTCGTGCATTGAACTACCAAGAATGTCCTGTAACCGGTTGAATCCGCAGGTCCACGCCAGCCATATAAAAGAAATCCCGCCGACCGATTAGTGCGTTCCTCTGACGTTACCGGCCGAGATCCTGATCTGGAGAACGGGTGAATTCTGGAGGAATCGCTTTCATCGCCCATTTCGGCAAGTTGCCTGACACGTGTCTTGCATGGCCTCGCTCCACCGAAAGCAGCAGGTGGTGTTTCTCTCCAGTGTTATCTAGGACGAACATGCGTTCGACGAGAAGACTGGCTGTCGATAAGTTCGCTAGACTTCTCTTGTAACGACGGGCCACGTCCTCAGGAGGGACGGCATGCCCACCCCCTTCCGTTCGCTCCAGGATGCGCGCTTGGCAAAGCGCCAAACTCTCTACGCAAATGAAGACTAGATTAACTTTGTAACCAGACTCACCTGCGCGCTTTATCAGCTCTAGTTCTCGGTTGCCCGAGAGTGTTGTATCAACTGCGAAACTGTCGCCTGCCGCCAATAGCCGCTCTTGCTCTGCTACGGCAGCCCTGCCAGCTTGCATTGGGCTGAGATTTTGCTGGGTGGCAATGGTGTCGGGTGATATGACCGGAATGCGTGGAGCAAGCCAGCGTTCCGCAACCGTGGTCTTGCCAGCGCCGTTTGGGCCGGCGACAATCCAGAGCTGCGGCATTAAAGGTCCCGGATAACCGAAACCTTACCGTCGGCGCTAACCGACACAAGCTGTTTACGACCGTCCGGGTATTTTTTCACGAGTCCTTCTGGGTACTGAACATCCCCATAGTAGATGGGGCGACCAGCCGCTAGATGTTGTAGAGCCGCCAACCCATCGTCGTTGGCGATGGCCACCTCGAACTCGGAAGAAGCAAGAAAGGCTTCTTCCTTGGGTTGAATTGCTGCTGACATGTCTAAACCACCTCTTCTTTCGTTCAATCCCCTTCGTAGAGATTTCATTGTAAAACATTTCCGAGGTGCAAATGACAAAGCGCTGTGGCCAAGTGCTACAGTAGGTCGTCTGGCGGCCAACACCGGTCCCCCAAGAGTTCGTTCCGAAGCGGACAGTCACCATCATGCACGAGCAAATTCACAGTGAGTTAGTCGCGTGCCCGGCCTAGTTACAGTGGAGTCCTACACGAGCCCGTGGGATGCACACGTGGCGTGCGGTCTCTTGGAGAGTGAAGGCATTCCCGCATCCATCGCCGGTGAACATCACGTTTGGGCTAATTGGCCGATCTCACAGGCATTGGGTGGAGTACGAATCCAAGTGCCTCCGGAACACGTTGCGAAAGCACATGACGTTTTGGCGGCCATGCGGCGTGGAGACTTCGAGGCCGCGTTGGAATCCGAGCTTCAGCTGAAGCCCGCCATCTGTCCTAAGTGCGGGTCTTCCAAACTACAGATTGTCCGTTCTAGAAACTCAATCTTCTTGAGTATCGTCACGTTGTTCTTAATTGCCGCACCATTTCCGCGTAAGATTGCTGGCCTACGGTGCACCAAGTGTGGAACCATGGTGCCAGATGGACTATAGCCAGGTGCTCTATGCGTGAGTGGTGGAGAAGTTGACACGAATTCAAAATACGACCGTAATCGGGCACAAGTCGGCCAACTGCGGTCGTCCGAGAATATCCCGCATAGCGGTCACTCAATGTTCTTCAGGCGGGATTACATTTTGTTGTTACCTGGGAGTCCGTTATTCAGGTGCGGATTCAACCGGTGGATGCAAGGCGCTGGCCAAATGTAGTTTACAGTGCCTGTCCACCTTTCTGTGTTTCCTGTATTCGATTCCCCAAGTCCTTGTGAACAGCATCAGCTGCTTCTTGCATGACCTTCATCATTGCTTTGTGTGTGGTTTTTGATATCTCGTCACCCGGGCTTCCCGACATGAAGTAGGTGGTCCCTTCATAATTTCCAGACTCGAATGTTTTCTCCCAAACTGGCTTCCCACCATCATCCATCAACGTTACCTTGAGGCTAATTACCGCCGTTGGCGTAATCGCGAAACCAGCGTTCTTTAGTTGGTTGTACTCATAGCTGAAGTGGGTAACCTTTGGCTGGATGACCGCAACATAGCCTTGTTCTGGGGTTGATTCAACAAGCTGCACCCCCTGTGCAAATACGTCATTAAAGGCAAGCATCGCCGCTTCACGGGTGATTTCCCCCATTGGAAGCGATAGTGTAGTGCTCGCACCACTGAAACTTGTTGGTTTCCCGGTGTATATCTCGTTCTGATCAGACCCGGACATCTGCAGTGCGGCTTTCCCGGCAATTTTTGAAACATATGTACGTGGGGAATACTGATAGTACGTTGTATTCAATCCGCCCTGAAACGCGCAACCCCCGAGTGTCAACGACAGGGCCGCAAACAAGACAAGCGTCGCAGAATTTCGAATCATAGGTTATCTCCCTTTGGCTTGATCTCAGCAGAACTATATCGTCCATCCCTAAAATAGCGTATATGAATTGATTGCCGTGGACTCTGTTTTGACAATGACTCCGCCAGCATTGGTATGCCCGTGATCGTTTTCCCATTGAACTCAAGCAATACATCTCCTGGATGAACACCACTGATTTCAGCCAAGCTTCCGGCCCTTACTGCAGTTACAAGCACACCCTGAGCTGTAATAGGAAGTCCACTAACTCTATCCTTAACATCGGTCAATTCTTTGACTGTACATCCCAGGCTGACCGGGGGAGAAGGATTGGGAGGCAAAGGAGCGCATATTGAAGGAAGAGAAATCTCAGGTGGGTAATCATAGGCGGAACCATTTGCAACGTCGACACCTGCGCCGATGATTCCGCCGAATAAGATGTTTCCAAAAGCCATTGATTTGGTTTTGGATGGTACCGATTGCACAATCGGGGGAGAGTCCCCCTTGCTGCATTTCACGAACAAGTCTGCATAACCGCGATTAACGGTTACTGACCCTGGAGTCGATGAGATGAACCACTTTCCCTTGTCATTACTTAATTCACATGAGGCCCCCGGGCATCCTGGGGTCGTCACGGAAAGGGTTTGGTTCTGTCCATTTACAATTGAGGCGCATCCGTTTAACAGGAAAATGAATCCGAGATTCAAAGCATAAAAACGGTACACTGCCGCCCCCATTTTTCTTAGACAAAGCACGCATCTGCTCAACCGGTGCGCAGCGCGTGCAAGCGCACGCGACGATAATATCATTAACGATGAATATCAGCGGGGTTGGCTGGGACGAATCGGTTGAATGCTTCAATGCTTATTTGCTTCTAAGCGACTCCATCATCACACGCTATGACCTTCCCACAGCAAAGAGCCTTGGCAAATGGTTTTGCAGTCTTTACGGAAGTCCGGCTCACCGCCCCATATCACAATGATCTATGTCCGCTTTCCACAATCTTGAAGGACCACTGCGGGTCGAACTGAGTCGGACGAGTCTTCTGGAAGCAGTCATACGGCCGGATTTCTGGTCAACGCCCGGTCTGCGCCATATTGCAGACCTAGTTTGCACAGAATGCCACGGACCGCTTGTATGGTTAGGGTGGTGTTATCGGCTTTCTTCTGCAACA
>JBKQNQ010000006.1:0-4295 GCA_052145875.1 Thiobacillaceae bacterium | reverse complement strand
AGAAGCCGCAAACATAGGGATGAAGATGCCGCCGACCCGCCTGATCATCTTTGGTAATCCGAAGGCAGGCACGCCCGTCATGCAGGCCGCTCCCGGGGCCGCCATCGATCTCCCCCTCAAGATTCTTGTCGCCGAAGATGCAAACGGCAACACGTGGATCTCGTGGAATAGTCTCGACTACCTGCAGGCGCGCCACAACATTCCCGCGGAACTGATGCAGAATCTGGCTGTCGTTGAAGCGCTGGCGGCAAAAGCAGCTGAATAACTCTCGAACCCACCATCGTCTCGCGCCCGTGCAATTTGCCCGCATCCCGCCCTCACCGCTCAGTGCGCGTCAAAGTCGGTGTAACATCAAGGGCGGTATAATTCGTGCGGCTCGCCAGGGAACAGGATTGAGCCTGCGAGCAACCTCAAAGGGGGCAAGCTTGAATCATCTTCGCAATGCTGCAACGGGCCGACGGCCCGGATTCACAACAACAATGCGAGGCGCGATGCTCTGCTTCGCCCTCGCTGTCACCGCACTTTCGGCCTCGGCCCAGACCATCAATCTGTTTCCTGCCGACGCCCAGTCGCAGTGGACCCGGATAGCCATTCCGCCCTCAAAGCCTGTAAGCGACATTCCGCAATGGCATATCGACGCAGCCACGCGCACCATCGTCTGCGATGGAAACGGCGGGCACGATTGGCTGCGCTTCAACAGGGAACTCGGCAACTTCACCTTCCATCTCAAGTGGCGCTTCACCCCGGTAACCACCGGCAAGGCAAACTACAACAGCGGTGTCTTCTTCAGGAACGACGCCGACGGCAACATCTGGCACCAGGCGCAGACGACCCAGGATGGCGGCTACATTTTTGGCCTCACGCCCGTTGACGGAAAGCCAACGTCCTTCAACATGCAAAAAGACATGAAGGAAAACCGCATAAAGCCACCCGGGCAATGGAATGTCTATGACATCCGCTGCGTCGCAGACACCTGCACGCTCGCCGTGAATGGCGAGATTGTGAACACGACGAAAGTGGGCCTTCAGAAGGGCTATATCGGGCTGGAATCGGAAGGCTATCAGATCACGTTCAAGGACTTCAAAGTCCGTGAGCTGCCCTGAAGTTGAACTCGCCCCGACCGTGAACCTGCCCTAATCGTGAAATTGTTTGTCAGGCTGCCCTATTTTGGGCGCCCGCGAGTATGCGGTTAAAGAGCCGACCGATTCCTATCCGGAAATGCGCCATCTCACACCGGATATCGTTCCAGCGCCAGCGCCGCCCGTGCCACAGTCCTGCTCTGCCTGACAGCGTCGCCAGGGGTAAACCGTGACAGGCGGCGCAGAATCGCCAGTTGAGTTCGGAGCATGTCGCCTTCGCCGCAGGCAGCAAGCACACGCCGCGTTGCCTGTTCGGCCAGCGCCATCGACTCGTCTGCAAGCAGCCCGGTCATGGCTGCGGCCGTCTCCGCCTGCGGCTTGCCGGCCTCGAGCAGCTTGAGCGCCCGAAGCAGCCCCGACTCCAGCGCAAACACCTGCATGATCATGTCGCTCAGGTCGGCCATCACTTCCTGTTCATCCTGCAAGGCCGTCATAAACCGCTGGCTCGCCACTCCCGCAGCAAACAGCGCCATCTTTTTCACGGCGGCCAGCACCGCTGTCTCGCGGCCCAGCGGCTGCTCCTCGTCTGCGCCCGAGTCGAAGCTCGGCGGTTCCATCACTTCGCCCATCAGCCTCTTGATAGCCGCCATCAGCGGCAGTTGGCCGGCCATGGCCCGCTTCATCAGCCACCCGGTAATAATCAGGCGGTTGATCTCGTTTGTTCCCTCAAAAATGCGATTGATGCGCGCATCCCGGTAAGTCCGTTCCGCCGGATACTCCTCTACGTAGCCATACCCGCCCATGGTCGCCACCAATTCATCGGCAACGAGCGAAAGCATCTCCGACCCGTAGACCTTCAGAATCGAACACTCCACGGCGTACTCTCCGATCCTGCGTTGCACTTCGCGCGGCGTGTGCGGCTGATCGCCACTTGCCTGCTGCAAGCCCGCTTCGATCATTCCTGCCGTCCGGTAGGCCATGCTTTCGGCGGCATACAGCCGCGTGGCAGAGGAGGAGATCTTGCGCTGAATCAGGCCGAACTCCGAAATCGCCTTTCCAAACGCACGGCGCTCTTTGGCGTATTTGATCATGCGCGCAAGCGCATAGCGGGCTCCGCCGATGCATGCGACTCCCAGCTTGAACCGGCCCACGTTGAGCACGTTAAACGCGATGTGGTGGCCCTTGCCCGGCTCACCCAGCAGATTTTGAGCGGGCACTTTGCAGTCGGCCAGTACGAACGGGCAGGTGGACGAGCCGTGAATTCCGAGCTTGTGCTCTTCGGCGCCCACAGTCAGGCCGGGCGTGTCTCGTTCAATCAGGAAGGCTGAAAATTTCTCTGTTCCACTGGCTTGGTCCACGATTTTGGCGAACACCGTATACAGGCCAGCGTTTCCGCAATTCGTGATCCACATTTTTTCGCCGTTTAACGTGTAATAGGCGCCGTCGGCAGACAGCACTGCGCGGGTGCGGACATTCATGGCGTCGGATCCTGAGGTCGACTCAGACAAGGCATAGGATCCGATCCACTCGCAACTTGCCAGCTTCGGCAGATATCGCTGCTTTTGCTCCTCGGTGCCGTACCACACCAAAGGCAGGGTCGCGATGCCGACATGCGCGCCAAACGCCGTGCAGAAACTCGCAAGAATCGAGATGTGGTCGGAAATCAGCGTGGAGCTCACCTTGTCCAGGCCCATTCCGCCATACTCTTCCGGAATCTCTACTGAGGTGAAACCCAGCTCGGCAGCCTTGCGCAGCAGCCCTGCCATCACGCCCGGCTCCTTGGCCTCGATGGCCGCAACGTTGGGTTCAATCTCTTCCCGCGCAAACCTTGCCGCCGCAGCCGCAATCTGTCGCTGTTCCTCGTCGAGGTCTTCGGGGGTAAAGATCTCAGCGGGGGTTCGGGTCTCAAGCAGGAAACTGCCGCCCGCGGCGGCAACGAAGGGCGATACGGATTGCGTGCTCATAGCGAAACCTTCTTCACCTGATACAGACAGTACGACAACAGGATTACTGATACATGACAGTACGACAACAGGATAGAGACGTTCAACCGGGCAAAAAGCGCTCAAAACATGTGAGCGTGCAAACACACAGATTTCAGAGGTTTTTTGACACGAGGGCTGTTCTTGCCGCTCCCATTCACTTCTCTTCAAGCCGATTCAGGTCTTCCGGCAAAGAGTGAAGCTGATCCATGGGTACAGGAGCAGTGAAGACCGCAGCGGGAGGCGGCCAGGCCTCCTGAAGGCCTCGAAAGCGGTCCGGTGAGGCACCTGAAGGCACGGCGCTCAAAACCCTGAATCGCGTACAATTAGCCTTATCAGACTCCTTGGAGGTCCCATCCTGCTCGCCGCGCTCATGACCCGACTGACACCCGCCGTCAGCTCACTCCATGGGCTGGTTTCGAGCCTTGCCGTGCAATGGATCTTCGCTGGTCAGAATGGCCTGCGCCACTATCTGAAGGCGCAATACGGCGATCAGACCTTCAAGGGGCTCTATCACTGGAACCTCTTTGATGCGGCGGTTTTGCTGCCCTACTTCACCGTCATGATCATTCTGGCGCTGTATGGCGTTCACCGCTATACCATGTGCTACCTCTACTTCAAGTACCGCAAGAACTACAACCCCAATCCTCCCATGCACTTCGACGAGCT
Source organism: Thiobacillaceae bacterium (assembly GCA_052145875.1). GTDB lineage: Bacteria > Pseudomonadota > Gammaproteobacteria > Burkholderiales > Thiobacillaceae > DASQBT01. The sequence goes on along the minus strand of JBKQNQ010000006.1, from coordinate 565 downwards.
GCCCAGGGTCACCGTCCAACTGCCCATCTTCAATGAGCAATTTGTCATCGACCGGCTCATCGAGGCCGTTTGCGCGATGGAGTATCCGAAGGATCGGCTTGAGATCCAGGTCCTGGACGACTCCACGGACGAGACCCAGGAAGTGGCAGCGGGGATTGTTGCCCGGTATGCAGCCCTGGGGCATCCGATTGAGTACATTCACCGTACCAACCGGAACGGATACAAGGCCGGGGCCCTCGATGCCGGATTGAAAGTGGCCAAGGGCGAGTTTGTTGCCATTTTTGACGCGGACTTTGTGCCGCCGACGGACTGGCTGATGAAGGTGATCCACCACTTTGCGGAGCCTGGGATCGGCATGGTGCAGACCCGCTGGTCGCATCTGAACCGCAACTACAGCATGCTTACGCAGATTGAGGCGATTCTGCTGGATGGGCACTTTGTGATGGAACACGGCGCCCGTGTCCGCAGCGGCGACTTCTTCAACTTCAACGGCACGGCGGGCATGTGGCGGATCCAGGCCATCACCGACGGCGGCGGCTGGCAACACGACACGCTGACAGAAGAC
>JBKQNQ010000005.1:0-4376 GCA_052145875.1 Thiobacillaceae bacterium | reverse complement strand
CTTGGCTCTGGCCTGCGCGCAGGGTGGTCTGCCAGACGGCCAGTGGAGTGGTGCTCAGGCTCGCCCCCAGAACTTGTCGTACGGATCTTGATTCGTTGCTATAGCTGCTCTCATACATGCTATCGCCGTCGGTATGAAGCCAGTTCACCTCGGCCTCCGTGCCGTTGGGCAAGCGCCAGCCCGCCCGTAGGCGGCCCGACTGGTTTTCATAGCCGTCCGTCTCGCCTGGCGCCACGATGGTGTAACAGCCCGCCGTCAGGCTGCTCTTGCACGCAGCGTATCCCTGGGTATCGAAACCAGAGAGCCCAACGCTATACCAGCCACTCGATCCCGCATCGCCAGACAGCGCCGCCGAACCTTGGCCCGTGCCGTAGCTGCCGCCGCCAACCGAAAGAGAGGGTTGGAGCGGGCCGCTGCCTTTGCGCGTGAAGATCTGGATGACTCCGCCAATCGCTTCGGAGCCATATAAGCTGGATTGTGGCCCGCGGACGATTTCGATGCGTTCGATCAGGTCGAGCGGTATGTCCTCGAAAGCCGTCGTGCCAGACGTTGCCGAGCCGACTTTCACCCCGTCAATGAGGACGAGCACCTGATCCGAATTGGTGCCGCGCAGAAACACGCTGGTGTACTTGCCTTGCCCGCCGCTGTTGGAGATGGAGATGCCGGGCTGGTCGCGCAGAAGGTCGGCGACAGATTGAGCCTGGCTGCGCTCAATATCCTCGCGTGTAATGACTAAGACCGGGGCGAGTGTTTCATCCGCGGTCTGCGCCATTCGCGTTGCGGTGACGTTGATGGTACCGAGGTCGAAGACGCCTTCGTCTGCCGAAGAGGCAATCGGCGTACCCAGCAGCAGCAGAACTGCCGACGCAGGACGTGACAACATGGTTATCCCTCAATTCTGCGCACACCCGCGCGTGAGCTGACTAACCGGCCTGCAGAGGAGCGATTCAAGGAAGACGGCAGAAACTGCCATTTTCGGTGCATTGCCCTCCGCAACGCCGACGCTTAGTTTCAGGCCGGTCTCCGGGCTTACGAGTGGAGAATCTCCCCTCGGATGGGCACCTTCCCGTGCGTGCGCACAGTGGCATCTTGCCATCCAATTACTCGCTTACCGTTGCGGGGGCAGCGCTGGCCTTGCTCCACAGAGCGCACCAGCTTCCCGTTTAATCTCTCTGGCGAGCGCCTTCGAGACACCTGAAGCAAGGGTGATTTTAGCAGACCTCGCGTCCCGCGGGTTTGTTGATGCGGCTCGATCGTGGGGGTGAATCATGCGACGTCGCGCATCGCGTAGCGCCACGTGGCGCGGGCAGCCTCGCTGACTCAGCGTACCGGTGGCAGACGCGCGGCCGGTTGTGCGATAACGCGCCACGTGCGATGTCCGGGGGGCGTCATGACCGGTTGTGACGCGGGCGCTCACCCCAGGGGCAGGCCCTGGGGAGACAGTGAACGTGTCGATCGGCCTTACGTCCGGGGTGGCAATCCGCCCGTTGAGCAACGCATCGAGCCGGTCCGGGGATCCTCGGCGCGCCTTCGTCGCTTTCGTCAGGGCTGAGGCGGGGGCATCGGGCCGCCTGTCTCCCAGTTCATCGCCTTGGGGGGTTCGCCCATTTCCTTATTGACGTCGTCGACGAACATCTGAACCGGCAGGGGGAGGCGCATCCCGACTCGCTCGATGTCGAGAATCTCTCCTGGTTTCAACGACTTGCCGTAGAGGCGCAGGTTCGCTTGATCCAGCAGACGAATATGGTACTCATCCACTGACTGGCCCAGCATGAAGCCCCGATGCAGGCTGTAGGTGACGATGCCCGTGGGTTGGTTGGCGGCCTCGGGACCTCCATACAGGTAGGAGCCACTTGGGGCCACCACACCGTGCAAAAATTTGCCCGTCAGCAGTTCGTTTAGGCTCGTCTTGGTTTTGAATACCATCAGCACATCGGTTATCCGCATGCCGATCTGGGGACCGACGCTGGTACCGGACACTTCGAGCATCAGCGGGGGGCCAAAGCGGCCGTTCTTCTTGCGATAGATCAGAAAACCTTGTCCACTTATCTGGGCGTCGATAAACCCCACCTTTACCAGATCGTGCAGCACCGCGAATCCGGCGCTGCCGCGCACCAGACTCTTGATCGCTTCGGGATCGACTTGGTAGTTCGCAACTACCCTGTCCAGGGCTGCCTTGGCGAGTTCCATGGCCTGGACTGTTTCGGGCTTCGAAACTGCGACGGCACAGTCCGACGACGTCGCGCAGGCGCTGACGCCGGCGTATGTCCCGCTCCCACCCGTATCCGATTCAGCTTCCGCTGTTGCAGTCGCCAACATCGCACTGGCGAACATCAGGATGGACCATATCCACCGGTGAGGCATGAGGTCTTGCTCCTTAGAGATCAGTCAATCAGGGCTTTCGCGCCCGAAACAAACGAGCGACACGAACTTAAGATTGGCTTGGCCGTCACACCCCTTCTTCCAACCGCCTCAATTTGCTTATCTTTCGCCCCGCAGGAGACACTCTATCGCAGGTACCGCTAGGATGCACGGTCTTGATCCCGCAATGCCCAGCAGTGCCGGACACTTCAGAGCCTGCGCCTGCCCAGGCATACGCCCCGTTGCAAGATTCCGACGTGCCCGCGTATCCGTCGGCGAAGCTCTCTGCGCCGGCGAACCCGTGTTTCCTCCAGCGGCGCATGGCGCATGTCGCTGGGTAGGTGTTTGAATTGGGCGCGTCCTTCCCTGTCGTGAATGTGGCGGCGCTTGCTGCACCTGGGACTTATGCGACGCGTCGGGGGTGCCGATCGGAATGGAGTTGACAAAGCTGCGATTCATTCGGCGTGCCGCTCTCCTGGGCGCCCAAGGTGGGATCAGGCGAGAGTCCTGCGTGATAGAATTACGGCTGATGCGACGGCTCGAAGGCCAGGATTTTGACCTGGACGAGTTTGGCTTGGAAATGAAGCACTGCGGCTCAGCTCAAGTACTCGTGCTCCGTTTGGTGATTTCGATGGTGCCCAGAAGAGGACTCGAACCTCCACGGTTTTACCCGCTAGTACCTGAAACTAGTGCGTCTACCAATTCCGCCATCTGGGCCAAGAGCGGCGAATATTAAAGACCGGAACCTAAATTGTCAACGAAAAAAGCATCCAGCAAATCATCTTCCGCCAAATCCAGGAGCCGTGGCCAGCCCACCTTGCGTGAGCAGGATCCGTTTCTCGAGCGCGAGCGTACCCGTTACGAAAATCCCTTGCCGAGCCGCGACTGGACGCTCCAGGTCATGGCCGACCAGGGGCGTCCGATGCCTCCTGAAGAGCTTGCGCGCCTGCTAGATATTGGGCCCCACGAGCGAGATCCGTTTCAACGGCGGATGAATGCGATGGAGCGCGATGGCCAGGTCATGGTCAACCGCAAGGGTCAGTTGTGCCTTCCAGACAAGCTGTCATTGATACGTGGTCGGGTAGAGGGCCATCCGGAGGGCTTTGGATTTGTCATTCCGGACGACGGTTCCCCTGACTTGTTTCTGTCGCCCCGGGAAATGCATCAAGTCATGCACGGCGACCGGGTCCTGGCGAAGGAAGCGGGGTTGGACCGGCGCGGACGGCGTGAAGGCAAGATCGTAGAGTTGCTGGATCGTGCGCAGAGCCGCATTGTCGGACGCTATTACAACGAGAAGGGTGTCGGATTTGTGGTCGCGGAGAACCGCCGCATTAATCAGGATATCCTTGTACCTGCGGATCAGGCTGGAGGCGCAGTTCATGGCCAGGTTGTGACCGTGGAGATGGTATCGCCGCCCACCAAGTATTCCGAGCCGGTTGGACGGATCGTGGAAGTGCTGGGTTCTTATGCCGATCCTGGCATGGAAATCGAAATCGCCTTGCGCAAGCATGTGTTACCGTTTGAATTTTCCGCCGCTGCGGGCGCCCAGGCCGATGCGCTGCCGAAAAAAGTGCTGAAACAAGACTGGGCCGACCGCGAGGACGTCACGGGCCTGCCCCTTGTCACCATCGATGGCGAAACGGCGAGAGATTTCGATGATGCCGTCTATTGCACCCCTGACGGGAACGGGTTCCGTCTGATCGTAGCAATTGCGGACGTGTCCCATTATGTACAGCCTAACGATGCGCTGGATCGAGATGCCTTTGATCGCGGCAATTCCGTGTACTTTCCGCGCCGGGTCATTCCGATGCTGCCTGAGGCGTTGTCCAATGGACTGTGCTCACTGAATCCAAACGTTGAACGACTCTGCATGGTGTGCGATATGGTGGTCGGACAGCAGGGGGCGATCAAGTCCTACCGGTTTTATCAAGCCGTTATGTTTTCGCATGCGCGGTTGACCTACACCCAGGTCTGGGCACTTTTGTCCGGCGCGGAGCAGCCGAATCAGGATCAGG
>JBKQNQ010000004.1:0-27719 GCA_052145875.1 Thiobacillaceae bacterium | reverse complement strand
ATAATGGTCGTGTTTTCCTTGCCAACTTCGATGCGTTTGGCGCGGCCCAGGTCGTTCAGGGTTGCTTTCTCAAGAGACAGGCCAACCTCTTCCGCAATTACGGTGCCACCGGTGAGCGTTGCAACATCCTCAAGCATCGCTTTTCTGCGATCGCCGAATCCGGGCGCCTTGACGGCGACCGTCTTCAGAATGCCACGAATGTTGTTGACAACCAGCGTGGCCAGCGCCTCGCCGTCGACGTCTTCAGCGATGATTAGCAATGGCTTGCCCGCTTTGGCGACTTGCTCGAGCACGGGTAGCAAGTCACGGATATTGGAGACTTTCTTGTCGTGCAACAGGATGAACGGTTCATCCAATAGCGCAATTTGCTTTTCAGCGTTATTAATGAAGTACGGGGACAGGTAACCGCGGTCGAACTGCATGCCCTCGACGACATCAAGCTCGTTTTCCAGACCGGAGCCATCTTCCACCGTAATGACGCCTTCTTTGCCGACCTTATCCATGGCTGAGGCGATGATGTCACCGATGGAGTCGTCGGAGTTGGCGGAGATGGAACCAACCTGGGCGATTTCCTTGCTGGTTGAACAGGGTTTGGAGATATTCTTCAGCTCTTCGGTGATAGCGATCACGGCCTTGTCAATGCCGCGCTTGAGATCCATTGGATTCATCCCCGCGGCAACGAATTTCATGCCTTCGTTCAGGATGGACTGGGCCAACACTGTGGCGGTTGTCGTACCGTCACCAGCAACGTCGGAAGTCTTGGACGCAACTTCCTTGACCATCTGGGCGCCCATGTTCTCGAGCTTGTCCTTCAATTCGATTTCCTTGGCAACGGACACGCCATCCTTGGTTACGGTTGGCGCGCCAAAGGAACGGTCTAGAACCACGTTACGGCCTTTGGGGCCGAGCGTGGCTTTCACCGCATTGGCCAGGATGTTTACCCCAGCAACCATCTTGTGGCGAGCCTCGTCGCCAAACTTCACCATTTTTGCAGCCATGTTTCGCTCCTAATTTCGTTTAACTGTTTAGAGAAGAATGAGATTACTTCTCAATCACGCCCATGATGTCGTCTTCGCGCATGACAAGGAGTTCCTCGCCGTCGACTTTCACCCCTTGGCCGGCATACTTGCCGAACAGTACGCGGTCACCGACTTTTAGACCCATTGGGATGGTCTTGCCGTTGTCATCCTTCTTGCCGGGGCCAACGGCAAGAACTTCGCCCTGGTCGGGTTTTTCCGTGGCGGTGTCGGGGATTACGATGCCGGAGGCTGTCTTGCGTTCTTCTTCCAAGCGTTTGACGAGGACGCGGTCATGTAAAGGACGGATTTTCATATTTTGTCTCCATTGAAAATCAATGAGTTAGTTTATTTCCGCTGCTGCGGAACGGGGTAATCAAACCGCGAGCTGTTAGCACTCGCGGTAAGAGGCTGCTAATGATAGGGGCGTGAAGGCCGGATTTCAAGGCCACGGGCAAATTAAAGTTGATGCTGTTAGCAGATTGGCTTGAGACCTTGGCAGCTTCACTTGAGACGCTACCGCTAGAATTGGCGGGTCGCTTACCCCGCAACTCCCCCTGAAATCTTGATCTTGGGACGGGTACCTGCTGAAAGTTCCAGACATGGCATTTCATCTCGCGTTGACCAGAAGGAGCGTCAACACGATCGTCCCAAATGGCAGTAACCCGGCCCTTCCGGCAGTTGCTAGCTTCCGATGGGGCGTATTCGGCAATGTCCGCCGAAAATGTGAATTGGCGCTATTGATTCAGTGCTGTCATCCTCTGCTCCGACAATCAATGACGGCTTCTATGGGGCCACGCCCTCACTCACCGCCCGTTAGTCCATCTTCCTCAATGCCGCGGCTACTACCGGTGGCATTTCCCGTGAACGGACATTCAGGCGGATGCTGGCTTCAAGGATTGGCGATAGAGCGTGTCGGCATCAGCCTTGTCCACAATCATGTTCCATTCTCAGTTGAAGGGCAATTCACCCTTGTTGTGATGCACAACGCACGGCAGGACTGGGTCGCAGCGGCGGGCCGGTCTTCAGTCTTGCTCAACTTGCCCGTCTGTGGACAGCGCGTACGGCACGTGCTGGGGAAGCACCAATATCCCCTGGGCATTGGGGATCGCCTCGATTTGTATTACCGGGGCGGCCCCACGCACACTCCCGAAGATGGTGGCAAAAGCCGCGTCAGCCGCATCGCGACCGGTGCCAAAGCGCACGAAGCCCATGGGGATGGCAACGCCCGAAGGGTCGAAGATGTACCAGCGACTGCCCAGATACACCTCAACATAGGCATGAAAGTCGGTCGGTCCCAGGACTGGGTTGGCACCATAGTCGATGCCGGTGACAAAGCGAGCGGGTATATTGACCGCTCGGCACAGCGCAATCATCAGGTGGGCAAAGTCCCGGCATACGCCAACTTCTTCTACCAGGGTGTCGACCGCGCTCGTGTTGCCGGTAGAAGAATTGGGTAGGAACGTGACACGATTCAGCACCCAGTCGCGGATCGCCTGCACGCGACTATAGCCGTGCCACAATTGACCGAATTCCTTGACCGCTAGCCGGTGTAGCCGGTCGGACTGGCAATATCGGCTGGGATAGACGTAGGGCAACACCGGCCCAGACAGGTTGGCCACATCCATCTCGTGAATTTGCGCGGGCGGCGCGGTGTGATGATCTAGATCCACGATGGCACCGTAGCGCACGGTAAGCGGCCCGGCAAAAGCCTTGAGCCGCAGAAAGCGCGTGTGTGTCACCGGGTCGGTGTACGTGTTAGATGGCAGACTCTGGCTGATAAACAGCGATTCGCTGATCACAATCTGATACGGAGTCTGCGCGGCATGGATGCTGAAAATGAAATCGCAGCCGGGCTGGTCGATTTCGTAATTCAGCTCAATCGAGAATTTGAGTCTGACCATGGAGCATAGGATAACCTAACGCCGCCGCGACGCATGTGCAGAGCGATCACGCCAATAAAACATTCTAAGTCGCATGCCTGCGAACCAGGAACCTTGAACCTTGCAAAGTGGGCAAACCCGTTGATATTTAACCGGGGGAAGACTCGGTGACGAACGGGCGCTCAGCTCGCTTCGCATCCAATGGCTCAAATGCTTGTAATGTGCCGTCGTTCCCTGCCGCACCGCTTTCAGTCTTTTTTGGACTGACGACTCGGGCTGCTGTATCGCGTATTCCCGGCCGGAAGCAGTCAACGCACCTTGCAATTTCATTGCCACAGAACCGACACTCAGAAGGGGCTGAAATTGGGCGGCTGTGCCGAAAAACGCTTTGGTAGTGACTTCCGGACTAACGGGCTTTTGACGAACTCCACTGACCCCTGTCATGAGCAGACGCCCATTAGCCGAGCGCGCTTACGTCATCGGTGAGATTTTCCCGGCCAAACCCGCTAGGCCAGGGGTCTCTTTGAAAACAATCCATGCGGGTTGGCAAGCTATCCGTCCGAGAGTGTGCATGCACCCTCTGTAGGAGCGGCGGGATCCTTGGCCAGGCTAGAGGTATGGCAGAGGTACGGGTTGCCATGGCCATCCGACAAGTTGCCGAAGGGTGCCTCACCGAAGGTTTCGTAGCCGCGGGCGTCCATCATGACGAATTGGTAGTCGTCCCCCACGCTGATCTCCAGCCTGCCACCGTTGCCCTCACCATATTTCGCCCACCAGGTATCAGGGTTCGCACCCTCCTGGATGGCAGGCATGGGAGCGCTGTGTTGGTGCCAGGCCATGATCGTGGGCTCCCTCATGTGATGCTCTCTCGCAAAATTGTTGGCGAGGAGAGTCGCACCATGAAAACTGAGGACGGTCCCTTGGTAATCAATATGAACGTTTCGCATGGCGTTTCCTTTGGGTAGTGGGCGATGCATGAGAGTGACGACGAAGGTGCCGGTTGACACGTATTGCTTATACACCCATAACCGAGTAAATAAGTCAGGTAATTTTTATTGGTGAGCTTTACGCGCGCTGCCATGTTTAGGTACCAACGGCTGCTCGCGGGAATACGTGGCGTTGGGTGTGGCGCTACGCCCCCGGGTCTGTGAGTTCGAATCTCACCAAGTGTATGATCCTAGAAAAAGCACGGCGCAAGAGCCGCCCAATTATTTCGCCGCTGTCCCAGTAATGACTCTGGGACGTCCGGGCCAGTCTTCCCCGAGCATTCCGATCATCGTCATCGCCACCGCGTTGTCATGCCAGGTGGCGCAAATGCAGCCTTTCATCAATTGGCTGGGAGAAACGCTTGGGAACTGCATGGGGCAACTCGACGCTTTCGCGACGTTGGCAGCAGTTGAAGATACGTCTGACCCGCGCGGGCCTTAGTCGAGGCCGCGTGCGAGTCCGGTCCTTCAGCGACGAGCCGCCGCTTAGGGCGGAGTTATTCAGTTCCGATCAGATGGAGCAGCACGGCGTGCGTCTCGCCTCAGCCCACCGGTTGACCGCGGGACGCGTGGCGGACCAGTTGCTGGCACGTTTGGCCTCGAACGAGGGTGTGCTGAGCGAGACCTGCAAGCTCCTGACGACGGCTGTGACGGCAAGCCACCGCATCACGCCTGCCAGCGAATGGCTGCTCGACAACTTTTATCTTATTGAAGAACAGATCCGCACGGCGCGACGCCACCTGCCCAAGGGCTACAGCCGGGAACTGCCTGGTCTGGCCGAAGGCGCTTCTGCGGGGCTGCCGCGGGTCTATGACATTGCGCTTGAGACCATTTCCCACGGTGACGGACGTGTCGAACCGGACAGCCTCAGCCGTTTTGTCGCGGCGTACCAAACAGTTACTCCGCTACGGCTGGGCGAGTTGTGGGCCATCCCCATAATGCTGCGTCTGGCGCTGATCGAAAATCTGCGCCGGGTCGCGGTGCGCATCGCTGCGGGCAGGATAGATAGGGACTTGGCGGTCGCCTGGGCGAACCGGTTGACGGAGGTCGCCCATCTGGATCCGAAGAGCCTGATACTGGTGATCGCGGACATGGCGCGTTCGAAACCGCCAATGACCACACCGTTCGTGTCGGAGTTCGCGCGCCGCTTGCAGGGTCAGGGTCCCGCCCTGGCCTTGCCGCTGACGTGGATTGAACAGCAACTGGCCGAGTCTGGTCTGAGCATCGAGCAGTTGGTCCGCTCCGGCAACCAGCAGCAGGCCGGCGACCAAGTCTCCATCAGCAACAGTATCGGCAGTCTGCGATTTATCGGGACCATGGACTGGCGCGAGTTTGTCGAGGCCATGAGCGTGGTCGAACAGGTCCTGCGCTCTGACCCAGGCGCGGCCTACGCCGGAATGGATTTTGCCAGCCGCGACCGCTACCGCCACAGCATCGAGGAGGTCGCGAAGGCCAGCGGGCTCGCCGAGGATGCGGTGGCCAGCCGCGCCATCGAGCTTGCGCTGCAGAGCGCGGCCCGGCACGGGAGTGACGACAGAACGGCACATGTGGGCTACTACCTGATCGACCGTGGCCGTCCCGAGCTGGAAAACGTTACCCGGGCGCACCTTCCCTTGCCTGCGCGACTGCGGCGCGGGGCGAGCCAGTCGCCGTTGATCCTGTATCTGGGCGCGATCATTCTACTCACGCTGTTCCTCAGCACGGGCCTGGTGGCGGAGGCATGGAAGGATGGCGTGGCCGGTCCGTTACTCGTGCTGACGGGCATTCTCGCGCTTCTGGCCACCAGCCATCTCTCGCTCGCATTGGTGAACTGGCTGGCCACCATGTTGGCGGCGCCGCATCCGCTGCCGCGCATGGACTTCTCCGCAGGCATCGCAGCGGAATCGCGCACACTGGTGGTGGTTCCGACCCTGCTCACCAGCCCGCGCAACATCGAGAGCCTGGTCGAGGCGCTGGAAGTCAGGTTTCTGGCCAATCGCGACGCGAACCTGCACTTCGGCCTGCTGACCGACTTTGGCGACGCGACCGTGGAGACGCTGGCTGTGGACGCGCCGCTGCTGGCGTTTGCCCGGCAGCGCATCGCAAACCTCAATACCCAATACGCGGGCGGCAGGAACGACGTCTTCTTCCTGTTTCATCGCCCGCGTCGCTGGAACGCCCACGACCGCATCTGGATGGGTTACGAACGCAAGCGCGGCAAGCTGGCGGACTTGAACGCTCTGCTGCGCGAAGGCCACAGCGAAGGCTTCTCGCTGTTGGTTGGAGCAACTGAGGCGCTTGCGGGCGTGAAATATGTCATCACCCTGGACACCGACACGCAACTGCCGCGCGACGCCGCACAGCAATTCGTCGGCACGATGGCGCACCCACTCAATCGTCCGGTCTACGACGAGGCGTTGCAGCGGGTCATCGCGGGCTATGGCATCCTGCAACCGCGCGTGAGCGTTAGCCTGCCGGGCACCGATGAGTCGCGCTATGCGCGCCTGCACGGCGGCGAGGCAGGCATCGATCCGTATACGCGCGCTGTCTCCGATGTCTACCAGGACGCGTTCAATGAAGGTTCGTTCATTGGAAAGGGTATCTATGACGTTGACGCCTTCGAACGGTCTCTCAAGGATCGGTTTCCTGAAAACCGGATCCTCAGCCACGATCTTCTGGAAGGGTGCTACGCCCGCTGTGGGCTGTTGAGCGATGTCCAGTTGTATGAGGACTACCCGGCGCGTTATGGCGCCGACGTCAATCGCCGCTACCGCTGGATACGCGGCGATTGGCAACTCGCAGCCTGGTTGCTGCCCTGGGTGCCGGGTTCTGACGGGCGCTACCGAAGGAACCCTCTTTCCCTCCTGTCGCGTTGGAAGCTCTTCGATAACCTGCGCCGCAGCCTGGTGCCGACGGCGCTCACGCTGCTCCTGCTTCTCGGCTGGGGGGCGTTTTCGTCGGCCCGTTTCTGGACGTTCGTGGTGCTTGGCGTCCTGCTGATTCCGCCGGTGCTGGCTGCCCTGCTGGATCTGATCCGAAAACCAAACGACATGCGGCTGGGGCAGCATCTCGCCGCTGCGGCACATGCCGCTGGCCAGCGCTTCATCCAGACCGGCTTTGGCTTCGCGGCACTGCCGCACGAGATGTACTACAGCCTCGACGCGATAATCCGTACTCTGGGGCGCCTGTTGATCACACACCAACGCCTGCTGGAATGGAATCCTTCCGGTGATCAGGAACGGCTGAGCCGCAGCGACCTGACCACCTCGGTTCGCAGCATGGGGTTTGCTCCCTTTCTTGCTGTCGGCACGGCCATCACCCTGGCGGTGGCGAATCCGGCGGCGCTGCCTGTGGCGGGCCCCATTCTCATCCTTTGGCTCGCTTCACCTGCCATCGCTTGGTGGATCAGTCTGCCGCTGGCCCGCCGCGAGGCGCGGCTGACCGTAGAACAAACCCGCTTTCTCGGCAGGATCGCGCGCAAGACCTGGGCATTCTTCGAGACCTTCGTCGGCCCGGAGGACAATTGGCTGCCCCCGGACAACTACCAGGAATACCGTGCTGCCGCGCTGGTCCATCGCACCTCGCCGACCAACATGGGGCTGGCGCTGCTGGCAAATCTGTCCGCCCACGACTTCGGGTACATCCCGGCCGGGCAGCTGGTCGAGCGCACGGCCGATACCCTGGAGACGATGGCACGATTGCCAAGCTATCGCGGCCATTTGTTCAATTGGTACGACACGCAATCGCTGCAACCGCTGCACCCCGCTTACGTCTCGACAGTGGACAGCGGCAACCTCGCTGGCCATCTGTTGACCCTTCGCCCTGGCCTGATCGCACTGCTTGACCAGCCGATTCTGGCGGCCCGCTGCTTGGACGGTCTGCGCGATACCTTGGGGATATTGGAGGAGGCCGCAGCCCACCCCGTTCCGGCCACGCTGGTCCAATTCCGGGAGCACTTCGAATCCGTGCGCGAATTGGTGTCCGAATTCAGGCCGGCCACGCTGCCGGCGGCACGGCTCCTGCTGGACCGGCTGACGCGATCAGCCGCGGCGATCACCGACGAATTCGGAGATGAGCCCGAGACCGAGGCGGGCTGGTGGGCACAGGCACTGGCCCGGCAGTGCCGGGCGGCCCACGATGAGTTGACGTTTCTAGCGCCCTGGACCTGGCTACCCGAGGCGCCCGACGGGCTCGGTGTCTTTCCTGAACTGGACGTCATCCCAACCTTGCGCGCCCTGGCGGGGCTCGAAGTGGCGTTCTCGGCCCGCATTGGGAACCCGCCGGAAACGGACGCGACGCCCGCGCAGGTGGCATGGCTGGCCGAGCTGCGCCGACACATCGAACAAGGCAGCGAGCGCGCCCAAACCCGCATCGCGGTCATCCAGCGCCTGGTTCTGCAGGCCGGTGAACTCGCGGACATGGAATATGGCTTCCTCTACGACAAGGCATCGCGCCTGCTGAGCATCGGCTACAACATGGATCAGCGGCGGCGGGACGCGAGTTTCTACGATCTGCTGGCTTCGGAAGCGCGGTTGAGCGTGTTCGTTGCCATTGCCCAAGGGCAACTGCCCCAGGAAAGCTGGTTCGCCCTTGGGCGCCTGCTCACAACTGCTGGCGGTGATCCAATCCTGCTGTCCTGGAGCGGCTCGATGTTCGAATATCTGATGCCGCAACTCGTGATGCCGACCTATGCGCGTACGCTGCTCGACCAGACCGCCAAGGCGGCGGTGGCACGGCAGATCGAATATGGCCACCGACTCGGCCTGCCGTGGGGCATGTCGGAATCCGGCTACAACACCGTGGACGCGCACCTCAACTACCAATACCGCGCTTTCGGGGTGCCCGGTCTGGGGCTGAAACGCGGCCTCGCCGAGGACCTGGTCGTCGCGCCCTATGCCTCGATGCTGGCCCTGATGGTGGCGCCGGAGGCGGCCTGTCTCAATTTGCAGCGCCTTGCCAGCGCCGGGGCGGAAGGACAGTTCGGCTTCTATGAAGCGATCGATTACACCGCGGCACGGCAACGGCGTGGCGAATCCCATGCCCTGGTGCGCTCCTACATGGCGCATCACCAGGGCATGAGCCTGCTCGCGCTGGCGACTCTGCTGCTGGACCGTCCAATGCAGAAGCGCTTTGCCTCCGATCCACTGTTCCAGGCTACCCTGCTGTTGCTGCAGGAGCGGATCCCCAGGGCTTCAGCGTTCTATGCCAATACCGTCGAACTTACCGGTATTCAGGCTGGCGTGGGCACCCCGCAAATGCCGATACGTGTGCTGGGCACTCCCAACACGCCGCTCCCGGAAGTACAGTTGCTGTCGAACGGCCGCTATCATGTCATGGTTACCCACGCGGGCGGCGGCTATAGCCGCTGGAAGGACCTGGCCGTGACTCGCTGGCGCGAAGACACCACCCGTGATCCCTGGGGCACGTTCTGTTACCTGCGCGATGTGGACAGCGGCGCGGTCTGGTCGACCGCGCACCAACCTGTCTTGCGGCGAGCTGAACACTACGAAACGATCTTCTCGGAAGGACGCGCGGAATTTCGCCGCCGCGATCGCGGTGACGATTTCGATTTCGACACCCATGCCGATATCGTCGTGTCGCCGGAAGATGACATCGAACTGCGCCGGGTACGCATCACCAACCGTTCCGCCGCGCGCCGGACGATCGAGATTACGAGTTACGCGGAGGTGGTGCTCGCGCCACCTGCCGCAGATGCGCTGCATCCGGCGTTCAGCAATCTTTTCGTGCAAACTGAGATCGTCGAGGCACGCCGGGCCATCCTCTGCACCCGCCGGCCCCGCTCCCGCGACGAAGCGGTGCCCTGGATGTTTCACCTGATCGCCGTGCACGACGCGGGGGTCAGCGAGTTAAGCTACGAGACCGACCGCGCGCGCTTCCTCGGTCGTGGCCGCAGCGCCGCTGCTCCCCAGGCAATGGAGGCTGCCGGGTCGCTGTCCGGCAGCCAAGGCTCCGTGCTGGACCCGGTGGTGTCCATCCGCTGTCGGATCACTCTTGAGCCAGAGCAATCGGCCAGCGTGGACCTGGTTTACGGTATTGGCGAGGGCCGGGACGACGCCCTGCGGTTGGTCGAGAAATATCAGGATCGCCGCCTTGCCGACCGCGTCTTCGAACTGGCCTGGACCCACGCTCAGGTGGTGCTGCGACAGATCAACGCCAGCGAGGCGGACGCCCAACTCTACGGGCGCCTGGCCAACTCGATCATCTACGCCCATGCCGTGCTGCGCGCCGACAGCAGTGTGCTGATGAAGAACCGGCGCGGGCAATCCGGCCTATGGGGCTATGCCATTTCAGGCGATCTGCCCATCGTTCTCTTGCGCATCGGCGACCTGGCCAATATCGAACTGGTGCGCCAGCTCATCCAGGCTCACGCCTACTGGCGCCTGAAAGGGCTGGCGGTGGATCTCGTGATCTGGAACGAGGACCGCGCCGGTTATCGGCAGGTGCTGCAGGAGCGGATCCTGGGCCTGGTGGCGGTGGGCGTAGTGGGCGTGGAAGGCCAGTTGATGGATCGACCAGGCGGCATCTTCGTGCGCTCGGCTGAGCATATCTCGGAGGAGGACCGCACGCTGTTCCAGACCGTCGGGCGCGTCATCCTCAGCGACACCCGGGGAACCCTGGCGGAACAGCTCAATCGCCCCAGCCCTCCGGAAGTACGCGTGCCGCGCCTCGTGCCCAGCCGGCCGCGACAGGACGAGGGGCCCACTGCCTTTGAACTGCCGCGGCGCGATCTGGTCCTGTCCAACGGCATCGGCGGCTTCACCCCGGACGGCCGCGAGTACATCACCACCACCACGCCCGAACAACTCACGCCGGCGCCGTGGGCGAACGTGCTGGCTAATCCGCGCTTCGGCAGTGTTATCTCGGAGAGCGGCCAGGCCTATACCTGGGGCGAGAATGCCCACGAGTTCCGCCTCACCCCCTGGCACAACGACCCGATCTCCGACGCAAGCGGCGAGGCCTTCTACCTGCGCGACGAGGAGACGGGCCAGTTCTGGTCGCCAACACCGCTTCCCCGGCGCGGCGCGACATACTATGTCAGCCGGCACGGCTTTGGCTACAGCGTCTTCGAGCATACCGAGTGTGGCATCCGCTCGGAGCTGTGGGTCTATGTGGCCACCGACGCGGCGGTGAAGTTCTCCGCGCTCAAGATCTACAACCAATCCGGTCGAACGCGCCGGCTTTCTGCCACAGGCTATGTGGAATGGGTACTCGGAGATCTGCGGCCAAAATCAGCCATGCACGTATCCACCGAAATCGATCCTTACAGTGGCGCACTCTATGCACGAAATCCTTACAACACCGAGTTTCCTGACAGGGTCGCTTTTTTCGATGTGGATGACGCACAGCGTACCGTTACCTGCGATCGCGCCGAATTCATCGGCCGCAACGGCAGCCTGGGAAACCCGGCGGCGATGGCACGCGCCAACCTGTCCGGCAAGATGGGCAGTGGCCTCGATCCCTGCGCCGCGATCCAGGTGGGCTTCGATCTTGCGCACGAGCAGGAGCGTGAGATCGTCTTCAGGCTCGGCTTGGGCGGGATGCCGGGCGGTGATGATGCCAACAGGCTGGTACATCGCTTCCGCGGAAGCGACGCTGCGCGCCGCGCGCTGGAAGCGGTCTGGCAGTACTGGAATCACACACTTGGCGCCGTCCAGGTAGACACGCCCGACGAGTCGCTCAACGTGCTGACGAATGGCTGGCTGCTTTACCAGACGCTGGCGTGCCGGATGTGGGCACGTAGTGGTTATTACCAGTCGGGCGGCGCCTTCGGGTTCCGCGACCAGCTGCAGGATGCGATGGCGTTGGTGCACACCGAGCCCCGGCAATTGCGCGCGCAACTCCTGCTGTGCGCGAGCCGCCAGTTCCGGGAGGGCGATGTCCAGCACTGGTGGCATCCGCCCAGCGGCAGAGGCGTGCGTACTCATATTTCCGACGATTACCTGTGGCTGCCACTGGCCACCTGCCGCTATGTGCTGAGTACCGGCGACACAGGGGTGCTGGATGAATCAATCCCGTTCCTGGAAGGACGCCCGCTCAATCCGGAAGATGATTCCTACTATGATCTGCCCGGGCACTCCGTGGTCGCGGAGAGCCTCTACCAGCACTGCGTGCGGGCCCTCCGGCATGGGTTCGGCATTGGAGCGCATGGTCTGCCGCTGATCGGCTCGGGCGATTGGAACGACGGCATGAACCGGGTGGGCATCCAGGGCAAGGGGGAAAGCGTATGGCTGGCCTTCTTCCTGTATGAAGTGTTGCGCCAGTTCGGCGCGCTGGCACGCCAGCACGACGATAGCGCCTTCGCCGAATTCTGTGCAGCCGAGGGCATGCGCCTGCGCGAGAACATCGAGCAGCATGGCTGGGACGGCGCCTGGTATCGGCGGGCCTACTTTGATGACGGCACTCCACTCGGATCGGGGGACAACATCGAATGCAAGATCGATTCGATCTCGCAGAGCTGGGCTGTGCTGTCCGGGGCGGGCGATGCCGAACATGTGCGCATGGCCATGCAGGCGGTGGACGAGCGGCTGGTGCGCCGCGAGGATGCGCTTATCCAGTTGCTCGATCCCCCCTTCGACCAATCGGACCTGGACCCGGGCTACATCAAGGGCTATGTGCCGGGTGTACGCGAGAACGGCGGTCAGTACACCCATGGCGCCATCTGGGCCGCTATGGCTTTCGCTGCCCTGGGCGACACTCAGCGCGCCTGGGAACTGACGACCATGATCAACCCGG
The DNA here is from genome assembly GCA_052145875.1 of Thiobacillaceae bacterium. Taxonomy (GTDB): domain Bacteria; phylum Pseudomonadota; class Gammaproteobacteria; order Burkholderiales; family Thiobacillaceae; genus DASQBT01. Next base: position 15,101 of record JBKQNQ010000004.1, on the reverse strand, counting down.
CGAACCACGCGAAATCAGCGGAAGCGATGGCAACCTACAAGGTGGAACCGTATGTGATGGCGGCCGATGTCTACGCCGTGGCGCCTCACACCGGGCGCGGCGGCTGGACCTGGTACACCGGCTCCGCCGGCTGGATGTACCGGCTCATCGTCGAATCCCTGCTGGGCCTGCGGCTGGAAGTGGACAGGCTTTATATCGCGCCCTGCCTGCCCCCGCATTGGGCTGGGTTCAAGATTCACTACCGTTACCGAGAGACCGTTTACCACATCGCCATCAAGCAAACTCACGCCGGTATGACTCGTGTGACGGTTGATGGCGCCGTGCAGGACGGCCAGGCGATTGCCCTGATTGACGACCGTCGTGAACACGAGGTGGAGGTAGAGGTCCCGGCAGTATGACGTCGCACCACCCGGTTCGATAGCTGGCAAGCATGAGTCGTAGAGGCTTTGCTGCCCGTGTCGACGCTATCTCGGCTTGCCCGGCGAGCAGCGGTGTTGGGCGTCGCAGCGCCGGTAAGCGCGCGTAGCGTGAACGCAGTTCAAGGAAGAAGAAATATATTGTTTGCTTATCCGGCCGATTCCGCGTACCCTGTCATGGCAGTCAATTCAATCAGTGTAGCTTCAGTCCCGCAGTCCGCGCCCTCATCGGCACCGTCACTTCCGTACCTTCCTACAATCCTTGATGCAGCCGCACCCAGCCGGGCGCGAGTCCGGATTACTTTGTTTTGAAAAGGAATTTAAATGTCTACTGGCATAGTGAAATGGTTCAACGATGGCAAGGGCTTCGGTTTTATTACCCCTGACGAGGGTGGCGACGATCTCTTCGCGCACTTCTCCGAAATCCAGGACAGCGGTTTCAAGTCCCTGAAGGAAGCGCAGCGCGTCTCCTACGAGGTCAAGACTGGCCCCAAGGGCAAGCTGGCCGCCTCCATCAAGCCCATATAAGAGCTTCCACCCTGGCCATCTGGTTAGCATGGCGCCCACCGAACGCAGCACCTTGGTAGCGCAGATCCATGTGTCAGAGATGGTTGAATCACCCCTGCCGTTGCGCTCGGCTATGTTGACGTGGCGGCACCTGAACGATCCCTTCTGATCGTGGAAATGATCATCCAGCGGGCTTCACTTCGCGGCTCAGTCGCGACACGGGCGAGCGGCTGGCAGTCGCTTGCTCACGGCTGAGCTTGATAGCGCAAGTCAGCGTACATTCGATCAAAAGGTTAGACAGAAAAGCGTGCAATGCAGCCATCGTTGAAGGAGAGCATCTACCTGCAACGGGAGCAACTTGCCCGCCTGCTGCGAGACCCACTCGCACGTCTGGCTGAGAAGTGCACACCGGTGTGGCAAGATCGCGAGCGTTTGAATGCGGTGCTGCTGGAAGGCTTTGCCGCCATCCCACACTGCACGCATCTGTACTGCCTCGGAACCGGTGGCGTACAGATTTGTGATAACGTGGGGCGGTCTGGGCGGATACCCGGATATTTTGGTCGGGACCGCTCCCAGCGGCCATACATGAAAGAAGCGGTCCCGAGCTGGGGCTTTCTGCTATCGGATGCTTACATCAGCATGTTGAAGCAGCGGCCATCCCTCACGGCTCTGCAGATTGTTAGCAAGGATTCCAAGGCTCAGGGCTGTCTCGGCGCCGATTTCGACCTGCGCGATCTGCCCGTCACGGCGGAACTCTACGAAGAGCCCGGCAATTGGCGACAGGTGAAGGGGGATCCGGCAATTCGCGGCGCCCTCATGTCACAATGCCGCGCTGAAAGCCCGATGGACCAGAATCCTGAACGCGCGCTGTCCATCCTCAATGAACTGCTGACCGAGCGGGGCGTGTTTCAGTGCCTGATCCACTTCTCCAGCAGCCAGTTCACGATCTGGACCGTCCAGGATCCGTTTCGCTACCGCATTTTGGATCAGGAAGCCCTGGACGATCCGGATACCTGCCTGGTCTATCCTCCCCAGACCTACCCACCTGGCGCAGTGATACCCTTGCAGGATGTCGCCCGCATACTGGATACCCTGCGAGCCTTGCGCATGGCCGACGAGAACATTTACCTGCGCATGTCTTCTATCAACATCTTCAACGGCATGATCAGCGTCACGTTCTCTTGCGACGGCACACACTACATGCGCTACGATGAATTTCTAGGCAAGGGAATCCGATTCTGGTTTGGGACGGCGTCGTGAACAGGGTCGTGTGACCCCGGATCCGGCAGATCAGTTGAACCGCATCTTGCGAGTCAACCGAGATGGGCGCGAAACCCCACATTTCGGCGCAACCGGCGGCTGCCCGCTGATCGTGCCAGTGCCTCGCCGACCTCCATTGCCACACATCACTGCACCGACAAGCATAACCACCCAGCGAATCATTAGGCGATCGGCAAGAAACGAAAAATCTCAGTTTGAGGGCAAAAAAATCGGAGAACGCTCCACCTAGGCTGCAAGTTCAGCTGGAAACATGATCATGAGATTCTTGTTAACTATATGAATTAAAGAGAAATCGCGGTCTCAACGTAAGTTGCGAAAGACAGTTGAGGAAATCGGGAGGACGGGCACCAAGCCCTGCGGACTTTGCGTGGTGGGTTGACAGAGTCACGCAGCGCTCCTGATTGTCACCGACCGGGGCGGGGCGAATACAATACAAGTTGAATTTGCCTACCGCCCGCCCATGCCCCGTTCCCTCCAAGACCGATCACGCCAGTTTCTTTGGCATCCCTGTACCCAGATGAAGGTGCTTGAACGGGTTCCACCCCTTGCAATTGCGAGGGGTGAAGGCGCCTGGCTGATCGATGAATCCGGCTCGCGCTTTCTGGATGCGATTTCTAACTGGTGGGTCAATCTTTTTGGTTATGCCAACCCCCGCATTGATGCCGCCCTAATCGACCAACTCTCGAAGATCGCCCATGTGATGCTTGCCGGGTGCACCCATGAGGCCGTCGTGGACTTGTCAGAGCGCCTGGCGGAACTGACTGGACTCGGCCACGCGTTTTATGGCTCTGATGGCGCCTCTGCGACTGAAATCGCACTCAAGATGAGCTTTCATTACTGGCGCAACCACGGGCAAACGGCAAGAACGCAATTCATTGGCCTGCAAAATGGCTATCACGGCGAAACGGTGGGGGCCTTGTCGGTAACGGATGTGGCGTTATTCAAAGACGTCTATGCCCCGTTGCTGCGGCCGTGCGTCCAGATGGCCACACCGGATTTCCGCCTCGCGGAGCCCGGGGAAGCGCCAGATGCTTATGCCCTACGCTGTGCCGAGAGCTTGGAAGGATACCTCGCGGACCATGCAGCCGAGACCGCCGCATTCATTTTGGAACCCCTGATCCAGGGTGCAGGCGGCATGGCGATGTATCACCCGCTATATCTAGCCCGGGCGCGCGAAATTTGCGACCGCCATCAGGTCCATCTGATCGCCGATGAAATCGCAGTTGGCTTTGGCCGTACAGGAACCATGTTCGCGTGTGAGCAGGCGAACATTCGGCCGGATTTCATGTGCCTGTCTAAAGGTATCACAGGCGGCTATCTACCGCTGTCTTGCGTCCTGACGACAGACGATGTTTATGCGGCGTTCTATGGTGACGAGACCGCCCGAGGGTTTTTACATTCCCACTCCTACACAGGAAACGCACTCGCCTGTCGGGCGGCGGGTGCGGTACTGGATATCTTTGAGGAGGATGACGTCATTGCTGCGAACCGCGCTAAAGCGGAAGCATTTAGCATCTTATTGGAGCCAGTGAAGCAGCATGCGCGAGTGCGCCATTTTCGACATATGGGCATGATTTGGGCCTTTGATGTGGACGATCCGCAGCCGGACTTTGCCCGGCGCTGGCACCAAGATGCGCTCCGGCAAGGTGTGTTCACGCGACCCATCGGCAATACGGTTTACTTTATGCCGCCGTACGTGGTCGATGCGTCCCAATTGCAGCAGATGGCGCAATCTGCAATGGTCCTGCTTGACCGGATTGCCGCTGCCTGATTTTCCACGTAGGATTGGCCCTAATGCTCGGCTCTTTTCATCATGAGCGACTCTATATAGCGGGATGGTATCGCGTAGCTGATCCCACTTGGATCCGTCAGTGCAGTCTCTTTGGCGCCCTTTACAAAAACCGAATTCACGACTCCGAACACTTCGCCGGTCTCCGGTTGCCACAGCGGGCTCCCGCTATTGCCCGGATAGGCGATCGCGTCCAGTTGAAAGATCCGGTAGGGGTCCGATGCCTGGCGGATTGCTCGAACGTTAAGCTCGGCGACGGCCGCCACGGGGGTATAGATAGGAACAATCGCGGCAAGACCGGCCCGATGGGTCGAGGCATTCAAGCCGAGAATCGATCCAATCGGGTACCCGGTGAAATAGAATTGCTCGCCTTCACGTGCCGCTGCTTCATTGCCCAGGGTTAGGGGCGGTAGGGGCGCTCCCTCAAACCTCATGAGGGCGAGGTCATGGGGCGGATCCGTAGCGATGACCCTTGCGACACGGTAATCCACCTCCCGACCGTGCCCCACAAAAATGACCCAAGCCTCATTTTGGGCAAGATCAAGCAACGGTCTGACGACGTGATAGCACGTGACAACGGCATTGCCATCACCCACAACGAAGCCGGTTCCCTTGAGCTGGGCACGGGGATTGCGAAGCGGCTGGTAAGTACCAACGCCCACAACGGAGGGTTTGATCCGTACCAACGTGTCGGCAACGTCGGCGCGCGCTGGTGCAGAAAATAATAACGCCACGACCAGGCTGGCCCAGGCCTTGCAAAGGAAATCCCAAGGATAGGCGTTGCGCGTGATGCGGTTTGTCGTGAACCTTGGGTAGAATCGCACGGCGGGAACACTTTTGATAAACATTTAAGGGGTCTTTTTCAAATGAGCATCGTGGCTGTAGTGGGTCTGGGATACGTGGGACTTCCCTTGGCAACCGAGTTTGGCAAGAAGTATGACACCATCGGGTATGACCTTTCCGCCGATAAAATTAAAAATTACCGCCAATTTTGTGACCCCACCGGCGAAGTTTCAACGGAGAATTTGAAAGCGGCGACCCGCCTTACGGTTACCACCGATCCGTCCGATCTGTCCAAAGCCGACTTCATCATCATCGCAGTCCCGACCCCTGTGGATGAAGCGCACATCCCGGATTTTTCACCGTTGGTGGGTTCGTCCAGCACGGTCGGCAAGCACATGAAAAGAGGTGCGACGGTTATATATGAATCCACGGTATACCCCGGTGCGACCGAGGAAGTCTGTATCCCGGTTCTGGAGAAGCATTCTGGCCTGAAATGGAAGCAGGATTTTCATGTAGGTTATTCACCTGAACGAGTGAACCCCGGTGACAAGGAACACACGATTACCAAAATCAAGAAAGTGGTTTCGGGAGATGACGCGGACACCCTCAAAAAAGTTTCCGAACTTTACGGGAGTGTGATTACGGCTGGAGTCCACAACGCCACCTGCATCAAGGTGGCGGAAGCTGCCAAGGTTATCGAGAACACCCAGCGGGACTTGAATATCGCCTTGATGAACGAGCTGGCGTTGATCTTTCACAAAATTGGCATTGACACCGTGGAGGTCCTGCAAGCAGCGGGCACGAAATGGAATTTCTTGCCGTTTCGCCCCGGTTTGGTCGGCGGGCACTGTATTGGCGTCGATCCCTATTACCTTACCCATAAGGCCGACATGCTGGGCTATCATCCGCAGGTAATCCTGGCCGGCCGACGCATCAACGATGGGATGGGCGCGTACGTGGCGCAGCAGACGGTCAAGAACATGATTGCGAATGGTGTGCCGGTCAAGGGCGCCAAGGTGAATGTGCTGGGCCTGACATTTAAGGAAAATTGCCCCGATCTGCGTAATTCCAAGGTGGTCGATGTCGTGAGAGAACTGCAATCATTTGGCTGCGATGTGTCTGTTCATGATCCGCTGGGTGAACCCAAGGACGCCGAACACGAATATGGTATTAAGCTGACTCCGTGGGACGGCATGCCCGAGTGCGATGCGTTGGTTGCCGCGGTCGCCCACAAGGCCTTTCTGAACAGGCCCTTCAGTGAATTAACCGCGAAGCTAAAGAAGGGCGGTGCCTTCACGGACGTAAAGTGTGCCTATGATCCCGCTACTGTAGTGGCCGCCGGTTTCAAGCTCTGGAGGCTTTGATGGCGCGCTTTGATGAAGTCCAGGCTGAGCTCCGCGCGGCGCCCAAAACCTGGCTCGTTACAGGAGCTGCGGGGTTCATTGGCTGCAATTTGGTCGAAGCACTCCTCAATCTCGGGCAAAAGGTCGTGGCACTGGACAACTTCGCCACTGGCTACCAGAAAAATCTTGATCAGGTCAAGGCGAGTGTCGGCGCACAGGGCTGGGCGAATTTCCAGTTCCTCCGAGGCGATATCCGGGAACTGACGGATTGCACCCGGGCCTGCAAGGGCGTTGACTATGTGCTGCATCAGGCAGCATTGGGATCCGTGCCCCGTTCCATTGAGGACCCGCTGCTGACCAACGCCTCCAACATCACCGGTTTCGCGAACATGATGGTTGCAAGCCGTGATGCCGGTTGCAGGCGATTTGTTTATGCCGCATCCAGTTCAACCTACGGTGATCACCCCGGTCTACCCAAAGTTGAGGACGTCATCGGCAAGCCCTTGTCTCCCTATGCTGTCACCAAATATGTGAACGAGCTGTATGCCGATGTGTTTGCGCGTTGCTATGGCACTCAGTCGATCGGCTTGCGCTATTTCAATATCTTTGGGCGCCGCCAAGATCCCAATGGCGCTTACGCCGCCGTTATCCCATTGTGGATTGCAAGCATGATTCGCAACTTGCCGCTATACATCAATGGCGATGGGGAGACCAGCCGCGATTTTTGCTATATCGACAATGTCATTCAGGCCAACTTGTTATCTGCTACCACGGATAATGGCGAGGCGATCAACCAGGTATACAACATTGCGGTCGGAGATCGCACGACGCTAAACGATTTGTTTCAGGCAATCCGGATGAACCTTGTCCCTCGATTTAAACACTTGGAAGATTTCAAGCCCTGCTATCGGGAGTTTCGAGCCGGCGACGTGCGTCACTCCCAAGCCGATGTCAGCAAAGCCTGCAAGCTGTTGGGCTATGCGCCCACGCATCGAATGGCCGAAGGCCTGGAAGCAGCAATGGACTGGTATGTGAACGATTTGTCTTGAACCCCGATAGCCCGACACCTTGAATCGGATCATAATTCGCTGATGCTCCGACTTGCTCTGGTGTTGCTTGCCGCGTTGTGGCTCGTCCCGGCTCAGGCCGATATCAATGCGGAGTTGCCCCCTTCCGTTATTAGCGCACTAAGGGCGGCGGGAATCCCGCCGACGCATGTGGGCGTGGTCGTGTGGGAAGCAGGTCAACCTGAACCGCGTTTCCGGTATCAGGAGAATTTGAGCTTCAATCCCGCGTCGGTGATGAAGCTGGTGACGACGTATGCAGGTTTAGAGTTGCTGGGTCCGGCCTACACGTGGAAGACCGAAGTCTATGCTGACGGCCGGGTCGACAATGGCAACCTGAATGGGAACCTGTACATTAAGGGCTATGGCGATCCATTCCTGACCATTGAGCGGTTCTGGTTGCTGCTTAGAGACCTGGAATTCCGCGGCATTCGTAACATTCGCGGCGATGTAATATTCGACGCAAGTTTCTTCCCCGGTGATTTGCCCGATCCGGGACGTTTTGATGGTGACCCGCGGCGCACTTACAACACCCCGCCTTCGGCGGTGCTGGTGAATTTCAATTCCACGCGCATTCGTTTGTCTGTCAGTCACGGCGTGTTATCGGTCAGCGCTGACCCACTGCCGGGGCCGCTGGTGCTGGAGAATCATATCCAGATGGAATCCGGCGACTGCGGCGATTGGCGCGAACACCTGAACGTGGAGTACCTGCACAACAACGGAACGCCCCATTTGGCCCTAGGAGGTACTTACGCCCTCTCCTGCGGCGAAAAACTCTTTCCGGTTAACCTGGGCGATCCGCTGGATACTGCGGCGGGGCTATTCCGCACCCTGTGGAATGAACAGGGTGGCACGCTCAGCGGCACCGTACATGCGGGGATTGTCGCGCCGGATGCCCAATTGTTTGACACGTTTGATTCGCCCCCCCTCGCCGACGTGCTGCGAAGCATTAACAAATGGAGCAACAACGTAATGGCGCGCCATATGTTCCTGACGCTGGGCGCCGAACAGAAAGGCCCCCCCGCGAGATTGGATAAGAGTATCGCAATCATGCGTGACTGGCTCAAAGCGAAGGGGATCAATCCCTCGAGAATTGTATTGGAAAACGGTGCGGGGCTGTCTCGCATCGAACGGATTCAGCCAATCAATCTGGCAAAGCTGTTACAAAGTGCCTGGCACAGCCCTTACTTTGCTGAGCTTGAGTCCTCGCTGCCCATCGTGGCGGTGGACGGAACCATGAAGGGGCGCGTCGCGGATGGCGCGGTAGCCGGACACGCGCACATCAAGACCGGCACGCTTGCCGATGCAAAAAATCTCGCCGGGTATCTTGTGGACAAGCAAGGTCGCCACTGGATCGTGGTTTTTTTCATTAATGATCTGAATGCGGAACGGGGGGGGCCTGCTGAAGATGCGTTTCTGGAATGGGTCTATCAGGAGGGTGATGGGCATTGAGGGCACGCCTGACAGCGGGGCGCCGCCCCCACCACGCGTGCTGCCCAATCGATGGCTGGGGGTGCGACAGCCGCGATGACCCGCGGGAATTGGGAAGGCCCGGTTCGAAGGGCTGCTGAAATGCCCCAATTCCCGCCTGGCGAGACGCAATGTACGCATCGCGCCCCGACCGCGTGCACGAATTCCTAGATATTCAGTTCCTTGAGCAGTACTTCAACCCGCGCTTGTACTGCGGCATCCATCGAAATCGGCGTCCCCCAGACGCGGCTGGTCTCGCCGGGCCACTTGTTTGTGGCGTCGATGCCCATCTTGCTGCCGAGTCCGGATATTGGACTGGCGAAGTCGAGATAATCAATCGGCGTGTTTTCCACGATGAGAGTGTCACGTGCGGGATCGACACGGGTGGTCAACGCCCAGATGACCTCCTTCCAGTCGCGAACATTGACGTCCTCGTCGGTAACGACAATGAATTTGGTATAGGTGAATTGACGCAGAAAACTCCATATGCCGAACATTACGCGCCTGGCGTGGCCCGGATAGCTCTTCCGTATGCTGACTGCGGCCATGCGATAGCTGCAGCCCTCCGGCGGGAGATAGAAATCCGAGATTTCCGGAAACTGCCGTTGTAGCAGTGGAACAAATACCTCATTCAGCGCCATGCCAAGAATTGCGGGCTCGTCCTGTGGCTTGCCCGTGTAGGTGGAATGGTAAATTGGATCGCGCCGCATGGTGATACGGTCGATGGTGAACACCGGGAACTGCTCCACCTCGTTGTAATAACCAGTATGGTCACCGAACGGGCCTTCCGTCGCGAGCTCGTCCGGATGAATATGCCCTTCGAGTATGAACTCCGCACTGGCGGGGACCTGCAACTCACTGCCAATGCATTTCACGAGCTCCGTTTTGGAGCCGCGCAACAGGCCAGCGAATTGATATTCGGAAAGCGAATCGGGCACGGGCGTGACGGCGCCAAGGATCGTGGCAGGGTCGGCACCAAGTGCGACGGCCACCGGGAACGGGCGACCGGGGTGTGCAAGCTGAAACTCGCGGAAATCCAACGCCCCGCCCCGATGCGCCAACCAACGCATGATGACCTTGTTCGGTGCGATGACTTGCTGGCGGTAGATACCCAGGTTATGTCGCGTTTTGTGCGGACCGGTCGTGACGACCAACCCCCAGGTGATCAGTGGGCCGGCATCGCCAGGCCAGCAGGTCTGGACGGGCAACCGTGATAGGTCCACATCCTTTCCTTCCCACCGGATGTCTTGACACGCCGCACTACTCACTTCCTTTGGCGCCATGTTCAACACCTGCCTGAGCAACGGCCACTTGTCCCAAGCGTCGCGTAGGCCTTTGGGAGGCTCGGGTTCCTTCAGATACGCCAGCAGTTTGCCGATTTCTCGCAGCTTGCCCGGGTTTTCTTCGCCCATGCCAAGCGCCACACGCCTGACGGTCCCGAAAAGGTTGCCTAATACAGGAATGTCATGGCCTTTGGGCTTCTCGAACAAAATGGCGGGGCCTTCGCGCTTTAGCATGCGAGCGCAGAATTCAGTCATCTCAAGTCTTGGGTCGACTTCGAGCGACACCCGCTTGAGCTCGCCCATGCGCTCGAGCTGGGTGATAAAATCACGCAAATCGCGATACTTCATATCGGAACGCTAGCTAGGCGAGTCTGGCGCAAATCGAAGCGCGCGCTCAGTCGATGTATTCGACAACTTTTACGACGCGTACTACTCCATCTGTCGTTGCCGCCGACCGGGCTGCTACGTCCGCCTCCGCATGGGTGAGTAAGCCCATCAGGTAGACGACACCCGATTCCGTTACGACCTTTACATGGGTAAACCTAACCCCTTTGCGATCTGCTAGCTTAGCCTTAACTTCTGTGGTGAGTGCACTGTCGTTGGCCGCCGATGTCAGCGACGGCACGCCGGAAATCGCTATTTCATTGTAGACCTTGCGGACATTGGGGATCCCCTTGATGACTTCTCCAACCTTGGATTTAGTCGCTTCATCGGGCGCCTGGCCGGTCAGGAGGACACTATGGTTGAAGCTGGTAACGCTGACATTGACGGAAGCGTGGGGGTAGTCTCCGCGAATGCGATTAAACCCGCGCAGCTCGATTTCTTGATCCTCAAAATACACGCCTGTTTTGCGCCGGTCATCGGCGATCAACGCGCCTGTCGCCGCACCGCCAACCACCACTGCAACACAGCCGCTGAGTGCTGGGGTTAGTGTCACAATTAAGGTTAGATAAAGAATTCCGCGCATCAAGCTACTCCCAGTAAGACGCTATCCACTATATCGCACAGACAGTGGATGGTTAATAAATGAATTTCCTGTATGCGGGCGGTGTGGTCCGACGGCACGCAGACGAGAACATCGCTCGCACCCATATGCTCTGCAAGATTTCCACCATCACGGCCGGTCAACGCGATAACGGACATCTCCCGTTCTCTCGCAACCTGTGCGGCACGGACCACGCTCTCGGAATTGCCACTTGTGGAAATGGCGAGTAACACATCGCCGGGCTGGCCAAGGGCAGACACCTGCCTGGCGAAGACGTGATGATAGGTGTAATCATTCGCGATCGAAGTCAGGGTGGAAGTGTCGGTCGTAAGTGCGATCGCGGCCAAGCCCGGACGTTCCTGTTCGTATCGGTTTACCAATTCCGAAGCGAATTGCTGCCCCGTGGCGGCTGACCCGCCGTTGCCGCAGGTCAGAACCTTGCCATCGCTCATTACACACTGGAATATCCGATCGGCAGCCCGTGCAATGGGGACCGATAACACCTCGGCTACATCCAGCGTGAGGCGTGCCGATTGCTCAAAGTGCCCACGAATGCGTTCGATGGAGTTCATCGGCTCATTATCCCACATTGCCTCTATGGTGTTCTAGGCTGCCAAGTGGACTGGCGGGACTCTCACGTTTGGCGACACGGAAGGTCGCGGGCTTAAAACTTCGGCGGCGACGCCGCGAACCCGCGCGCCAGTAGAACGCCAGTCTGTTGGATGGAGCAGAAAAGCATTCTGCGGTACTGGGATCGGAAGGCGGCCGAGCCCAGTGGCGCAACTTGATGCAAGCCAACGCCAGTTCGGTCCGCAACATGAGATCAGCTTTTGAAGCCATTCTGCGAGTCCAGCGCCTCATCACCATCGGACCCAAAGTTTGGGCAGGTCTTCGCGTGGCGCGGTGTGAATTGCTTGAGGTGCTATCGCAACATGAGAAAATGCTAAGGTGAACCACGCGCGGTCGTGATTACTGCCCGGATTATATGTAGTCGCTACCCCAATCGGAAATCTGGGGGACATCACGCTGCGTGCGTTGGAGGTCCTGAAGCAGGTTGATTGCGTGGCGGCCGAAGATACCCGGGTAAGCCTCCATCTGCTTGCCCATTTCGGGCTGCGCAAGGAGGTCATCTCGGTGCGTGAGCATAACGAGCAGCGCGGTGCGGAACAGATTATCGGACGGATCAGGGCCGGTCAGGCGGTCGCGTATGTGTCAGATGCGGGCACACCGGCGGTGTCAGATCCTGGTGCGCGGCTCGTTGCAACGATGAATCGGGAGCATGTCTTGGTCGTGCCATTGCCCGGGCCCAATGCTGCCGTGGCAGCCCTATCGGTTTCGGGACAAATGCTTGCACAGTGGCTATTCTATGGATTCTTGCCGCCCAAGGAGGATGCGCGCAGTAAGGCTTTGGCCAGCTTGAAATCATTGCCCTATGGACTGGTCTTCTATGAATCGCCGCACCGGATTGTCGCCACGGTTACCGATATGAGTGCCGCGCTTGGGCCGCACCGAACACTGACCGTTGCACGTGAACTGAGCAAGCTGTTTGAACAGATCCATTCTCTGCCGTTGGGTGAGGCGGTCACCTGGTTTGCAGAAGACGCCAATCGACAACGCGGCGAATTTGTCCTGATCGTCTCTGGCGCGCCCCCCGAACCGACGCCTGACGAGACGGAATACAAACGGGTGCTGGATTTGCTGTTGGCTGAATTGCCCGTTAGTCGTGCTGCTGGGCTCGCTGCAAAACTCACCGGTGCAAAGAAGAAGGTCCTCTATGAACTCGCGCTTCGCATGAATGAGGTACGTCAGAAATGAACGAGCTGACCCTTACCCGCGCCGATGACTGGCACTTACACCTCCGCGATGGCGATGCCCTGAAGGTGCTGCTTGCCGCCACGGTGCGACGCTTCGCCCGCGCCATCGTCATGCCCAATCTCAAGCCGCCGGTGACGACGGTGCAGGACGCGCGTGGCTATCGCGATCGCATCCTGGGCGCGTTACCTCCGGGGGTGACGTTCGACCCGCTGATGACGTTATACCTTACCGACAATACCGCACCAGACGAAATCCGATGCGCGGCGCGCAGCGGCTTCGTGCATGCGGTGAAATACTATCCAGCCGGCGCTACGACGCATTCCGATTCCGGCGTAACGGACATTCACAAGGCCTATCCGGCGTTTGCCGCGATGGAAGAGCAAGGCGTGCCACTATTGCTGCACGGCGAGGTTACGGATTCCACGGTCGATGTGTTTGATCGTGAGGTCGTATTCATCGAGCGGGAGCTCTCCAGGCTAATGAAAGATTTCCCGAAGCTGAAAATTGTGCTGGAACACATCACAACAGAACAGGCTGCGAAATTTGTTGCCGCCGCGCCCGCCAATGTGGCGGCAACCATTACTGCACACCATCTACTGTACAACCGCAACGCAATGTTCAAAGGCGGCATCCGCCCGCACTACTATTGCCTGCCGGTGCTCAAACGTGAGAAGCATCGAAATGCGCTCATTGCGGCCGCCATCTCGGGCAATCCGAAATTCTTTCTTGGCACAGATTCCGCGCCCCATGCACAACAGGCCAAAGAGACGGCCTGTGGCTGTGCGGGCATTTACAGTGCCCATGCGGCGCTCGAATTGTATGCGGAAGTGTTCGACAGGGCGGGTGCACTTGATCGGCTCGAAGCGTTTGCAAGTTTTTATGGGGCAGACTTTTACGAGCTGCCGCGCAATACAGAGCGGATTCGCCTAAAGAAGGAGAGCTGGGTCGTCCCGGAGAAAATTGACATGGGAGGAGAATGGCTGATTCCGCTACGTGCAGGGGAAACGGTTAACTGGCGCCTCGGGTGAGATCGGAGCCAATGGTGACTTGAGATTGAACCCGATTTGTGCGCCGCTCCTTCTAGTCTGGGCTGAGACAATCGGGCCGATGCCGCGGACACGAGACAGATCGCCGAAAATCACCCTTTGACGCGCCTCGGGGTCGTGCCCGCCGCGCACAAAACAACGGCAGGCTTTGCGTCTGCCGTGCGGAAGCATCGTGCTTCCAAAGTGCCGCAGATATTCTGCGGCGGGGAGCTTGTAGGGCTTAGCCGATCAAGGAAAGGCCGGAATGGTCGGCTCCGTGGTGTTGCCACTGGTATCAGGGTGGCGGCTGACAACCAGCCGCTTGATTTCATCGACGCGACCACCCGGAACGTCGACCATCATCAGGACGCGACCCGATTCTATCGCGGCCTCGAACGCCTTCAGACGGGAATTAGGAAGCGAGGAGGCGATCATGCTGGAGACCCATGCGCCGAACGCCGCGCCAATGAGTGCAGTCACCAGGATCGTCACCAATTGCAAATTGACGCCGGCGGGGGGAAACACGATGGCAACCAAGCCAGCGAGAATGCCAATTGCGCCACCGACTGCAAGGCCCGTCTCCGCACCATGCACAACGTCGGTCGTCTGCAGAATATTCGCTTCGTGCAACCCCTCCAGTGGAACGCCATCTTTGGCCAGGATATGAATGTGGCCGTCCTCGACGCGACTTAACAACAACTCGTCGCAGATTTGTTTCGCCGCAGCAATGCCTGGAACCATAAAATAAAGCCGTCTCCTCATTTGGGTTCTCCTGTATGAATTTGGCCAACCAAGGCCCAACACGGAGTCGCCAACGGCTCCACATTCTCTAATTAGACAATTCAATTCAACTATTCAACCCTATACTGATCATGGGTGAGTTGACTGGACAGTCGCTGCCGGCTTTGCCGGGAGAGGAAAGTCCGGGCTCCATAGAGCAGGATGACGGCTAACGGCCGTACGCCGTAAGGCGAGGAACAGGGCCACAGAGACGAGTAAACCCCACTGGGCGTAGGCTTGGTGGGGTGGACGTGAAACGCGGTAACCTCCATCCGGAGCAACACCAAATAGGCAGGCGATGATGCTGCTCGCTGAGTCTGCGGGTAGGTGGCTTGAGCCCGTCAGCAATGGCGGGCCTAGAGGAATGATTGTCCATGACAGAACCCGGCTTACAGGTCTGCTCACCCAATTCTTTGTAATTCATGAAGTTATGGATGTAATCTTATCTTCGCAATAAAAAACCGCGCCTAGTGCGCGGTTTTTTATGGGCTGTGGTTTTCCGGGCCGTCATTGCTAAGTCCTTGAGCCTTTTGGGGAAATTTCCAATTTAGTGCTTGACT
>JBKQNQ010000003.1:0-2584 GCA_052145875.1 Thiobacillaceae bacterium | reverse complement strand
ACCGGGTGGACCCCTTCGTCGCTACGTTCGAGGCTCCGGTTGCGAAGGCGGCCCAGCCGTTTCCACTGCGTTTTCACCTCCGCCGCACCGTATCCAAACACCACCTTTACCAGGTTGCTCATTGCCGCCTCTTCTAGCGTGAATCGTCAGGGTCGCTCCGGAACCTCGTGCACCAGGATGGAACCGGACGGACGAACGCGGACGACGATACCTAGGTCCCCAAAAGTGGTGATGCCGTCGGTGTCTTTCTTCGGGCATGTGAACGTGTACCGCCTCGAGGCGTTCACTAAGTCTTCGGGTTCGCCATAGAAGTCGTGGCGGTCCCCACAGACTGGGCACTTCTGCGATTTCATCAGGAAGGGCATGGTAATGCGTCCTCCGTAGTGGGCGATGCTGCGCGCGAAGAACCGCCCGCCAGGGTAGGCGAGCAGGTGAGTTTACATGCTCGCAAAGCCTCGTACCGGAAAAGTTTGGATGCGACTTTTCCCCTTGCATTATAAAGGATTGCGCCTTATGGCACGGTAACCTAAAAACTTTTACCTTAGCAAGGACACAGCCATGCCCTGGGGATTCTACGGTCGCACCCACGAATTACGGATGACCGCCGAAATCATCGACCGGAACCGTTGTTTTTCGCCAGGATGACCCGACGCCGGCGCATCGGCAAGACTACGCTGATCCAGCACGCCATTCAGAGCGCGGGCGAGAAGCCGATTCTCTACGTCCAGACTCCGGACTCCGCGCCGGCCGGCGTCCTCTCGTAACGTACCCAACGCGGCGGAATCAACGGCTTTCGGCTGGGCATGGTCATCTCTCCCCAAGGGCAAATTACAAACAGTCCGATCTCCTACGTGCCTCTATAGAAATATTACGACAACTCAGGAGCATTCAGCACGCGATCCGCAGGATTTCCCGATTCTCGCGGTCATCTCACACTTCTGTCTCGACACTTTTAGCACCCCGCCGCAAGCGGCGTCGCGCTCTTCAGGTGCTCGCTATCCGCTTCCCGCTGGCTCGCTCGATGATGAACTCCATGGCTGTTCTCCTAACCAGAATTCACTTGCCGTCGGCCCGTGCTGTCACTGCCTGCGTGTTTCCGGCTCGCCGTGCCCACCCTTCAAATCGAAATCCGCCCAACGATGTTCCGCGTGACCCGCTTTCGACGGACGACTCAATGCACTGGCCCCTCCTCGCCATCAACCTCATCCTGCTCCATCTGTTCGGCTAGGCTCCGCCTTGCCGAATGCCGCACTGTTAGAACATGCACCGTATTGCCCCGAATGGCGAACAGGACGCGGTATCTCCCGTGCCGCTTGCCGTAGAGCAACAGCCGCACTTCCTCGCCGTAGGCTTCGGAATCGGGATCAACCGGGCAACGCTTGGGATTCGCCTTTAGTGTTTCCACCTTTGCCCTGATTCCTCTGACCCATCGCAAGGCTTTGGCTGGAGATTTCGACTGATCCTCGATCCATTGGGCCGCCGCCCAGATGTCGCGTTCCGCCCCCGGCTGGATGACTACCCGAAACGTCATGAGCGGGCCCTGGCCCGCAGATTGTTTTCCAGCTCATCAAAGACCTGATCCATTGGCTTCCCCTCGCCGCTGTCGATGGAACTCAGCCCTTCTTTTACCGCCTGAATTGTCTCCAGCCGTTCGGCAAGATCGAGCAGCCGTTGATAGGACTTGGCATCCTGCACGACGATTTCCGCCTTGCCGTTGACGGTAAGCACCAGGGGATGGCCCGACTCCTTGAGCTGGCGGAGAAACTCCGGCGTGTGTCGTTTGAAATCAGTCAGCGGGTGAATGTCGCGGCTCAGATCCATAGTTCCTCCAAGGTATCGCATCGTTAACGCATCTAATAAGATGCTACACCATCGTCGGTCTCATGGCAACCCGATAAGTGCACGCCCTCATCCCTCTCCACCTCATGTCACTTAACCTATAAACAAACCGGTTTACAAGACGGTGATAATGTGACAGGTTACGTGACGGATTCCCGGTGGGGAATCCAATCCGTTCGAGGTTGTCACATAACCGGCCGTATAAGTGACACGCCCTGGCGGGTGAGGCGTTAATAAAGAAGGGTAAGGAAATGCTGGTCGGGTATATGCGGGTGAGCAAAGCGGACGGCAGCCAGCTCAACGACCTGCAACGTGATGCCCTACTCGCGGCAGACGTCGACGCCCGACACCTCTACGAGGACGCCGCTTCCGGCAAGCGGGATGACCGGCCGGGACTGGCGGCTTGCCTCAAGGCACTCCGCGAGGACGATACGCTCGTAGTGTGGAAGCTCGATCGGCTAGGCCGCGATCTGCGGCACCTGGTCAACACGGTACACGATCTAACCACACGCGGCATCGGCTTCAAGGTGCTCTCTGGCCACGGTGCCACCATCGACACCACATCCGCCAGCGGCAAGTTGGTCTTTGGTATATTTGCCGCCCTGGCTGAATTCGAGCGGGAGTTAATCATCGAACGGACCAAAGCAGGCATGGCGGCTGCCCGAGCCCGAGGCCGCTCAGGAGGCAGGCCCTATAAAATGACCGCTGCCAAGCTGCGCCTTGCCATGGCATCGATGGACAAGCC
>JBKQNQ010000002.1:0-2826 GCA_052145875.1 Thiobacillaceae bacterium | reverse complement strand
CACAGATAACCCCCACCAGAACCACCTTCTTGCAGCCCTGCCTGTGGACGATTACGCGCGTATTTTGCCCAGTCTGGAACTGGTGACCATGCCGCTGGGCGAAACGCTGTGCGAGTCCGGTAGCCAGATGCGCCATGTCTATTTCCCCACCACTTCCATCGTTTCCCTGCTCTACGTTATGGCGGATGGCGCTTCTGCCGAAATCGCCATCGTCGGCAACGAAGGAATCGTCGGCGTCTCCCTCTTCATGGGCGGCGAAACCACCACCAGCCGGGCCGTAGTGCAAAGCGCCGGCCACGGCTACCGGATGAAGGCGCCACTACTCATTGAAGAGTTCTTTCGGGCTGGCCCGATGCAGCGACTGTTGCTGCGCTACACTCAAGCGCTGCTGACCCAGATGGCACAGACGGCGGTATGCAACCGCCATCATTCATTGGACCAGCAACTGTGCCGCTGGCTGCTGCTGAGCCTTGACCGTTTGCGCTCAAGCGATCTGGTGATGACCCAGGAGCTGATTGCCAACATGCTCGGGGTGCGCCGCGAAGGCGTCACGGAGGCCGCCGGTAATTTGCAACGAGCCGGGCTGATTCACTACAACCGCGGTAAGATTACCGTGGTCGATCGGCCCGCATTGGAGGCCCGCGTCTGCGAGTGCTATCAGGTGGTCAAGAGGGAGTTTGACCGCCTGCTCCCCGAAGCAATCATTCCGTAATCCGCTTATCTGGGTGCTGGCCCGCGCGACCCCAGGATTTCGCTTCCCCTTTCCTCGAAGCGGGGTATGTGCGCCACCGCCCAGACAATCGCCAAGCATTACTCGATGCTCTGAGGGGCTGTCCCTCGGGACGCTATTCGTTCTAGGTCCGCATCCGACACCGGAATTACCTTGCCACCTTTCCGTGTGGCGCTTGCCGGGTTTCCCGAATACCAGGAAAGTCCACGTGCCCCTTCCAAGTCTGCCCCTCCCGCCATTTGTCTGCTTGGTGCCTTGCCGCGCAACGACCGTTAGCGCTTTCTGGCAGGGTGTGAGCCGGTCTAACTCGTCTTTGCCAAAATCCTGGCCGAGCCCGGCGAACGCATTCGACATGTTTATTTTCCGACCGACAGTTTCATTTTCCCGGTCACACCGGTGGATGGCTGCGCTAGCCTGGAGGTATGGCTGATTGGCGACGAAGGGATGCTCGGAATCTCGGTCATCCTCGGGGTGGATGTATCAGCGCCCCAAGCCCTCGTACAGGGTGCAGGGCCGGCGCTGGGCATAGGCGCGGCGCCGTTTCGTCGCGAACTTGGCCTGAGACCAGCGTTGCAACGGGTGCTGAAGCGCTACCTCCATGTGGTGATGGGCCAGCTCGCGCAAACCAGCGCCTGCACGCGCTTTCATGTGGTGGAGGCACGGTTTGCCCGCTGGGTCCCGATGATGCCGGACCGGGTGCACTCGGACGGGTTCTATGTCACGCACGAATTTTTTGTCTACATACTGGGCGTGCGCCGGGTCGGTGTCACCAAGGCCGCTACCTCGCTGAAGAATCGCAAACTCATCAGCTATATCCGGGGGAATATCACAGTTCTCAACCGTGTCGGACTGCAAGCCGCTTCTTGCGGATGTTACGAGGCCGACAGAGGGAGCTACGCGCGGACGATGGGGTAGTGCGGCACAACTCACGCATAAATGATCCCATACCTTTCGTGGTCACGGTTTTATTCTCTATCGGATTTCCCCGCAACTTAAGCCGTTCCCCTTGGATTGCCAATTAGCTCCGCCAAAGGCCTTCCCGCAAGAAGTCCACCCTATCGTGAAGGAAAGTGATTTCGTGTTCGGCCTTCAGACTGATTTCATGATTATGTTCCGCATCGAGCCGGTCTTTTTCCGACTGCCAGATCGGCCACATCAGAATGTTGGGCGTCCAAACGCCGGCGACCAATGAGAGAGCCAGATCGAGCAAAATATAAGAGTAGGAACCAAAGCTATTGGCGTAAGGGACAAAGATATGCGAATTCAAGCCGACCCATATGACTAGGCCCGTGCCCAGGGTACGGATGAAAATTCGCGAGCCCCAGATGGTGGCAACTGGACCAGCTGTTCGCTGATCCAGGATTGACTTCGGCGCGAATTCCTTTGCCATCATTCTTGCAATGTGCTCGAGTTCAGTGATAGGAGGTGCGATGTTTTTGGTGAGATCGGCCAGTGATTCACGGGCTATGCGCAGAGGCTTTTCTGTGATGTCTTCAGGCTGTCTTATCATGTCGCACCGTGTTTTGAATTGATCCGATTAGCAGGGTTGGGCCCAGGATCGAATTGATCTCGTGCGGGGCGGCTGGAATGATAAGCTTGATCGCGGCGGCGGGCGGCGGGTAGGGCTTTCCTACTGCCTTTGGGATGGACGTAAGCCAACTCCGGAGGACTTGTCGACCATTGGTTCTTGATGACACGACGCCGCGGGTAACGAAAATGGTGGCGAAAAAAACGGTTCGTTAAGTGCGCTATCGCACGGAGCTATTTCAAATAGGCGCGGATCATCATTGCTGGACAATTGATGCCACGCGTTGGGGCTTGATGCGGCCGATAAAGGAAAACGCTGATTTCTTCGTTTCCAGACCGGAGGTTAAGGATCAGATCGTTGATAGGCCCGAATTCCCTCCGCTGTCGACATTACAAGTCTGTCTTTTTCAGCGTTACTCAGGAGCGGAAAAATGCTTGAAACTATTGCGATTATCCTTCTTATTCTTTGGGTGCTCGGCTTGGTCACCTCGTACACTATGGGTGGGTTCATTCACGTACTTCTGGTCATTGCGATCGTGATGATATTGGTGCGCGTTGTTCAAGGGCGA
>JBKQNQ010000001.1:0-6119 GCA_052145875.1 Thiobacillaceae bacterium | reverse complement strand
GACGATACAAAGTGGCGGCAATTTCAATGCTACAGGGACCTACACCCAATCCAGCGGTAACTCCATCGTTAACGTCGGCGGCACCCTTTCTGCATCCCAGGTCGCAATAAACGGCGGCTTATTACAGGTGGACGGCACCCTGGATCCCGTGGGACTCAACGTCACAGGCGGCAAGCTTGGCGGCATCGGCACCATCACTGCTAACCTGACTAACAACGGGCACGTGTCCCCCGCAGACGCATCTGGAACACCGGGAATCTTGACGCTGCTTGGCAACTATACCCAGGGTACAAGTGGCTTCCTCGACGTTGGCCTGGGCAATTCCAACCAAGGCTTGTTATCGGTAAGCGGTACCGCAAGCCTCAATGGAACGCTCGACATCAGTTGCTTCGGAAGTTGCACATTCTCGGCTGGCACCGAAATTCCATTTTTGAGCGCAACCGGCGGAGTCAGCGGGACATTCTCGACGATCGTCGCCACGGGCTTTACCGGTACCAACGACTTCTCGCTGGTGACAAGCAGCAGCGGTTTAGACATTTTCCTGAACAACTCGGTCACTGCGGCCGTCCCAGAACCCGACACCGAGGCCTTGATGCTCGCGGGGTTGGGACTGGTGGGATGGGCTGCAAGGCGACGCAATGCAACGCTCCGAAGATCGGAACGCGCCCAAACTTCCGGTGAGCGGACCTAGGTGATACGGCCGGGCAAACCGTTCCTTGACGTCGGAAAACTTTACAGCCAAATCAGAGTTTCGCCATAACTTACTGATATCACTATAAATGTCGCCTTAGCATGGATCATGCTTTTAGGCTTTTGTGCACCCATGAAAGCAACATTGCTCTCATCAGGGCGCCATTTAGCCCGGTCCAGTGGCAACGAATTGTTTCCACTGGCCGATACATAAGAATCAAATAATGGGGAAAATCATGCCTACATGGCTACTCAAATCCGCCGCGCTCGCCGGCTTGTCGCTCTTGGCCTATTCGGCCCAGGCCGACGTTCTTCCGGCAACCAACCTCACCTTTACCGACTATACCGGTTCTACCCCAAAGGACTACTTTACCAACGTTAAGCCGGTCGGCTGGACCTTCGGCAATGGAGGCAATCTGATCTTCATCGATGCCCCGGGCACCGCTGACAATGGGTCTTATCTCAGCGTCTATGGCCCTTTCCCCACGAACAGCCCGGTTGGCGGGAATTTCGTGGAGGCCGACGGCAACCCGGATTATGAGAGCGTCTTTTACGAGCAGATTACGGGACTGAATCCGGGACAAACCTACTCGCTGAGCTTCTATCAAGCGGCGGGACAGCAACAAGGGTTCGGCAACGGCAACAGCACGACCGAACAGTGGGTTGTCTCGTTGGGTACGTCTGCGCTGGTAGACACGGTCGTCGGCAGCAACGGTCTTTATTCAAACCCGGATGCAGGCGCCTCTACCGTGATAACCCCGATGATGACAACTCCTTCTGGCGGCGTGACTCCTTGGCAATATGTCACCGTCAACCTTACCGCCGACTCGACGACTGACCTACTGAGTTTCTTGGCTTGGGGTGACGGGGGCAGCACCGTTAATCTTCCGCCCATCGTTTTCCTGTCCGGGGTTAATCAACCCGACGTGATTCCGGAGCCGGCAACTCTGGCACTGTTTGGGCTCGGCCTGCTCGGCCTGGGCGCGAGCAGAATGCGCCTACGTCCGAGGAACAACAGTTTGGCCTGATCGCCCCGTCCGCTGCGCGTCCGGGCGAGACCCTGTCTCGCCCGGGCACGAAGACTGCCTTTCAGCACCCGGCGCCTTTTCAGGACAACGTTTCCCATGCCTGCGTTCCTTGATCACCAACATCTTCAAGCGTTCCTGTTAAGCACCGCTAGGCTTTGCGCGTGGTTGATGTTGCTCACGGCGGTCTTCTTGCCACTGGAGCGGCTGTTTGCGCTGCATCCTCAAAAATTCTTTCGCAAGGGCCTTGGACAGGATCTCGGCTATTTCTTTATCAGCGGCCTCGTGCCCGGCCTACTGCTCGCTGCACCCTTGTCCCTTGTCGCCATGGGCGCCCGCTCCTTGGTTCCGCACAGTATGCAGGTCGCGGTCGCCGCTTGGCCACTGTGGCAACGCATCGTCGTTGGGTTCGTCGTCGGTGAAGTCGGCTTCTACTGGGGCCATCGCTGGGCTCACGAAATCCCCTTCCTGTGGCGCTTCCATTCCATCCACCATAGCCCGGCACAAATCTATTTCTTGATCAGCTCATACGCCCATCCGCTGGACAACGTGTTCATCCGGCTCTGTGGCCTGATCCCGGCCTACATTCTGGGAGTGGCGAGCCCATTAACCCCCACGGGCAGCCTCGTTCCGGTGATCATCGTGCTGGTTGCAACTACATGGGGCTTCTTCATCCATTCGAATTTGCGCTGGCGGCTCGGCCCTTTGGAATGGTTGATTGCCACCCCGGCCTTCCACCATTGGCACCACACATTGGGAGACGAGCGAGACCGCAATTACGCGCCGATGCTCCCCTGGATCGACCGTATCTTCGGGACGCACCATCTCCCCCGAAATCAATGGCCCGCAGCCTACGGCATCGAGGCGAGCCTGCCGGCTTCGTTGGGTGGACAATTGCTCTATCCGTTGCGGCCCCTGTCGCCCCAAGCCGGTTTGCCACAGCCTGCCCCGGCCGATCCGTCATAGCTCGCGGGATCCTGTTCGAACTACGATCGTCGTTTCCACCGGACGTGGGAATCGGCGGTTTGGCGCGCCGTGGCAAATTCGCAGCAGGCTGAAGCAAAGGTGAGTCCCCCGCTGCCTAGCCTTGCCTCAGGCCAGATCAATCAAGTCAAGTTGCGAACCCCTTGCCTCAATGCCTCGCACGGGTAATGGGCTTGTCCACACGATTGTGCGGGCAAGGGAGGCCCCCCGAGCAGCCGACCGCCCTCTGGGTCAGCCGCGAAATCAATCGACGCAGGGAATTCGGCCCCGCCGAGGCAAAAGGCCCCCGTTAACGTGCAACGCACCTCCGCGCACGCTCCGCTTCCAATATTGTGCTCGCCAACTACAGTAAGTAAACGACGTTTGCATCTCATTCGATGGGGCACGAATCATGGAACTGATGGTAAACGGCGGCACCTGGAACGTGGATGTGGAGCCAGAGATGCCGCTGCTCTGGGTATTGCGTGACCATATTGGACTGCTTGGGACGAAGTACGGCTGCGGAATTGCGCAATGCGGTGCCTGCACCGTTCATCTTGATGGCAAAGCGGTGCGGTCCTGCACGCTGCCCGTAGCAGCGACACGCGGAAGAAAGATCACCACCATTGAGGGCCTGTCGAAGGACGGACTGCATCGCGTCCAGGAGGCATGGATCGCCCACGAGGTCCCCCAGTGCGGCTACTGTCAAAGCGGCATGATCATGGCGGCTGTCGCCCTGCTCGCGGCAGCGCCAAACCCGACCGATGTGGATATCGACGCGGCGATGACCAACCTGTGTCGCTGTGGCACGTACGCCCGGGTGAGAAAGGCCATGCATGCACTTGCGACGGCGCCGTCCAGCCCCGCTTCCGGTAACGCATCGCGAGAGACAACATGAGCCTCATCCTGTCCCGCCGCGAGTTCATCAAGGCTTCCGCTGCGCTGGGTGGCGGGCTCGCCCTCGAATTTTCCTTCCCGGCAGTGTCGGCTCCCGGTCTCGGCGCCCCGATTAGCGAAGTGAATGCGTGGATCGTGATCCACCCGGACGACCGTGTTGTTGTGCGTATCGCGCGCTCCGAAATGGGGCAAGGCACCTTTACGGCGCTCGCCCAACTGGTTGCAGAAGAACTCCAATGCGACTGGGCAAACGTGAGCGCCGAGTTTGCCTCGCCCAATGAGAACCTCAGGCGCAACCACATCTGGGGCTCGATGTCGACCGGCGGCAGCATGGGCGTGCGTGCCTCGCAAGATTATGTACGCAAGGCCGGTGCCAGCGGGCGTGAAATGCTCATTCGGGCGGCAGCGGCTCAATGGCACGTCGCCGCATCAGAATGCACGGTCGAAAAGGGTGTCATCACGCACGCGCCAACCAACAGGCAACTTCGATACGGGCAAGTTGCCGCCGACGCGGCCAAGATTGAGCCCCCTCAAGACGTCACCCTACGAAATGCCCGGGACTGGCAGATCGCCGGCCAGTCCGTTCACCGACTCGATATCCCCGACAAAGTCCTGGGCAAGCCGGTCTTCGGCGTCGATGTGGCGCTGCCTGGGATGCTCCATGCGTCAATCGCCCAGTGTCCGGTATTCGGCGGGAAGGTGTTGCGCGTCGACACGCGCCCCGTGGAGACAATGCGCGGCGTGAAAAAGATCGTGCGCGAACCGGACTTCGTTGCCGTGGTCGCCGACAGCTGGTGGCGCGCCAACCGGGCATTGAAAAAACTGGTAATCGAGTGGGATTTGAACGGTAACGGCAATGCCAGCAACGCGACGATCGAGGTGATGTTGCGCGAAGGCCTGGCTGACCCGAATCTTCCCGAGGCCCGAAAGACAGGCGATGTGCAGGCCGCCCTTGCCGGCGCGGCCAAAGTGATCGAAGCCGAATACCGGTCGCCTTACCTCAGCCATGCGACCATGGAGCCCCAGACCTGTACGGCGTGGTTTAGGCCAGGGGAGTTCCTGGACGTGTGGACGTCTACGCAAAACGCGGAGGCGTCCATGGCAGCGGCAGCGGAGGTCGCCGGATTGCCGCTCGACAAGGTCGAGGTCCACAAGATGATGCTGGGCGGAGGATTCGGGCGCCGCGGCGCGCCGCAGGACTTCGTTCGACAAGGTGTGGCGATTGCGAAAGCGCTGCCGGGTGTGCCCGTGAAGTTGATGTGGTCGCGTGAAGAAGATATGCAGCACGACTACTATCGCCCGGCAAGCATCGTGCAAATGAAGGCGGGTCTCGATGCACAGGGCAATCTTATTGCGATGCACACCAAGATCGCCTGTCCGTCGATCCTGAAGGTGCTTCTGCCGCAGCTTCTCAACAAGGAAGGCATCGACTTCACCGCGGTGCGCACCTTCAGCGACATGCCCTATACGGTGCCGAATCAACAGGTCGATTACGCCATGCGAAATGGCCATGTCCCGGTCGGCTTTTGGCGCGCTCCAGGCCAACAGAATTCGTTTTACCGGGAGTCCTTCATTGATGAATTGGCGGTCGCGACAGGCCGCGACCCTCTTGAATACCGCTTGGCAATGCTCGAGCGAGAGGACAAGAATCGCCTCGTCCTTGAGGCGGTCGCAAAGGCCGCCGAGTGGGGAAAGCCACTACCGACCGGTCTTCACCGCGGTGTCGCGATAGCAGACGGCTTCGGCAGCTTCACCGCGATGGTGGCTGAAGTGTCCGTCAATGCTGCAGGGACTGCTCGCGTGCATCGCATCGTTGTCGCCATCGACTCGGGCTATGTCGTGAATCCCGACACGTGTCACGCGCAGGCTGAGAGTAACGTGGTCTTCGGCCTGGGAAGCATCCTTTACCAGGAGAATAACGTTAAGGACGGACGCATCGTGGAGGCGAACTTCGACACGTTCCCGCTACTCCAGATCTCGGAGATGCCTATCGTTGAAACCGTGCTCGTGCCCACCGGCGGATTCTGGGGCGGCCATGGCGAACCCGCAATCCTCGCTCTCGCGCCCGCGGTGTGCAATGCGATCTTCAGTGCAACCGGCACGCGCGTCCGCTTCCTACCGCTCAAGCACCAGAATCTACGCAGCGCGTAGTGCGCGATTTCAACCCACTGACACCCTCGATTCGCGAGCGAAGGCGCGGCGCGGGTTCCAGTCTTAAATCCTGGCACTGTCGTCACGCGTCACCGCCACTCCCGACAAAGTCATCCGCGGCCGCGAGCCCGTCAATGGTAAGCGACCAACCGATCCACCTGTAGTTTCTTGTTGAGTGCATGCAATCTTGGCGCTTTTTCGGGGGCGCGGGAGATGGCGAAGCGGCACGGAGCGGAATTCTGGCGTGGGCATCTGGAGGCGTGGCTTCGAAGTGATCTGACGCAGCGGGAATACTGCGCGACCTACGGATTGGGTGAGGGAGCGTTTCGCCGTTGGCGGCGCAGGGAGAAGCAAGCGGCTGCGGGGGCGAAGTCGCCCCTGAGCCTGGTGCCG